>JAJJPK010000185.1:0-40039 GCA_032907565.1 Cyclobacteriaceae bacterium
GTCGGAGTTCAGGTCCAGGCTCGCAATTTTCAGAGCCTCCACCCCCAGGCTGGCACCCCGCGTACCTGCACCGATCTCGGACTTGACAGAAATGATCTTCAGTTCTTTCATACATTGCTAAGCTCAAAAACGAACGGACAATGGCTAACGTTACAGGGCTGAGTGGCAGCCCGGCCTCCGGGGACAAAGGGGTCAAGAATAGGCCCGTGAAAGGTTCATTGCCAATTGTACCAACGCCTTTTGGGAGTATTGCAAAGATGGCAAATTTATCACAATATTGCACCTCCTTTGGAGGGGGTGTTTGTACGATGGTTCAGCAACTCAACCGGCCGGGGCGTTGTTACCTGATCGACAAAAACGAATTCCTGGCAACACATGAAGAGTTACCGTGAGCTGATAGAGCAGACCTTTGAGTTTCCGCAGAAGGAGTTCAAGGTTCGGGATCACGAGTTGTTGTTCAATGACGTGCCCCTCATGGACATTATCCGTCAGTACGGCACACCGCTGAAGCTCACGTACCTTCCCCGCATCAGCGAGAACATCCGGTTTGTACAGGCTACTTTCAACAACGCCTTGGAGCGCTTTCGCTACAACGGCACGTACACGTACGCCTATTGCACGAAGTCTTCCCATTTTTCTTTCGTCCTCGAAGAGGCGCTGCGTAATGACGTCCACATCGAAACGTCGTCCGCGTTCGACATACGCATCATCCGCAGCTTGATGGAGAAGGGACTCGTGACAAAGGATACATACATCCTCTGCAACGGTTTCAAGATGCCGTTGTATACGCAGTATATCACGGAACTTCTCAACGAAGGATTTCATAACTGTATCCCTATCCTCGACAAGATGGGGGAGTTCGACATCTATGAACGCGACGTTAAGGGCAGTTACAAAGTAGGCATCCGCGTAGCAGCGGACGAAGAACCGAAGTTCGAATTTTACACGTCGCGCCTCGGCATCCGTTACAGCGACATCACTCCTTTTTACAAGGAGCGAATTGCCACCAGCAAGAAGGCGGAACTCCGGATGCTGCACTTCTTTATCAACACCGGCATCAAGGATACGGCATATTACTGGAGTGAACTCAGCCGCTTCATCTTCAAGTACTGTGAACTGAAAAAGATCTGCGACACGCTCGATTCGATCGACATCGGCGGCGGATTTCCCATCAAGACGTCGCTCACCTTCCAGTACGACTACAAATACATGATCGAGCAGATCGTTGAAAACATCAAATGGATCTGCGACAAGAACAACGTACCCGTCCCTAATATCTTCACCGAATTCGGAAGCTACACCGTCGGTGAAAGCGGCGCGCTCCTGTACCAGGTCATCGATCAGAAGTTGCAAAACGACAAGGAGCTTTGGTACATGATCGACGGTTCGTTCATAACACACCTTCCCGACTCCTGGGGCCTCAACCAAAAGTACATCCTGCTCGCGGTCAACAAGTGGGACGACCCGTATCATAAGGTCAACATGGGTGGCCTTACCTGCGACAGCATGGACTACTACAATTCGGAGGCACACACCGGCGAGGTTTTCCTGCCGATGATCAACGACGAGGAGCCGCTTTACATTGGCTTTTTCCATACGGGAGCTTACCAGGAATCACTCGGTGGATACGGCGGTATTCAGCATTGCCTCATCCCCGCCCCCAAGCACGTCCTGATCAGGCGTAACGAAGACGGGGAGATCGTTACTGAACTATTCGCGCCCGAACAGGACGCCGAAAGCATGCTCCGCGTGCTGGGTTACGTCGAGAACGGCTGCTCCCGCGGCGCCTGAAAAAGCACCACTTTTCTACGCATATTCAGCACATCAGCGGCGGCATCCCCGCCCGGGTGGGATTTTGTGCGAAAACCCTTCACGTTTCCGGCGAATTGCGCTAAATTCAATCTCATACCCGCCTGACTGCACTAAACGAGACCGCTTATGAAGTGTCCGTATAGCATGTCCGCCCCTTACCAGAGCCCATGCTGCGGACGGTATTGTCCACCTAAAACATACCACCATGAAATTCTACGACGATAAACACATTAAAAACATTGTCTTGCTGGGGGCGCCCAAAACCGGCAAAACCCTTCTTGCCGAGGATATGATTTACGAGGCCGGGATCATACACCGCAGAGGTACCATAGAAGGCAAGAACACCGTATCCGATTATCATGAAATCGAACAGGAACGGGGAAACTCAGTTTTTGCCACTCCGCTGCACACGGAGTGGCGCGATTACAAGATCAACATTATTGACACGCCCGGCTTTGACGACTTCGCTGGGGAGATGATTGCCTCCATCCGCGTAGCCGACACCTGTGTTATGGTTGTCAACGCTCAACAGGGCGTGGAAGTCGGCACCGAGCTGATCTGGAATTACATCGAAGGGTTCCAAAAGCCTGTGATCTTCGCGATCAACCAGCTCGATCACCCGAAGTCGTCTTATGACAACGCCCTGAACTCCCTCCGCGACCGCTTCGGAAGTGCCATTACGCAAATGCAGTACCCGGTAAACCAGGGGGAAGGTTTCGACTGCATCATCGACCTGCTCAAAATGGTGATGTACAAATTCCCGCCTGAAGGCGGCAAGCCACAAAAACTTCCCATACCCCAATCGGAAATTGAAGAGGCCACGATGTTGCACAATGAGCTGGTCGAAAAGGCAGCGGAAAATGACGAGCAACTCATGGAGAAATACTTTGAAAAGGGCACGCTAGATGAGGATGAGATGCGGCAGGGGCTCAAGTTGGGGATGATCAATCGGGATGTGTTCCCCGTGTTCTGCATGTCGGCAAAGAAAAATATGGGCAGCGGCCGGATGATGGGTTTCATCGACAATGTCGCTCCGTCGCCGCGCGAAGCCCGTCCCGAAACAACTGCAGACGGAAAGGAAATTCCTTTCGACCCGGAAAAGCCTTCCGTACTGTTCGTGTTCAAATCGCACCTTGAGCCTAACCTGGGCAAACTCTCCTACTTCAAGGTGATCTCAGGGGAAGTGACAGCGAACTCTGAACTTATCAACAGCCAGACCGGCGCGGTGGAACGCTTTCACCAGCTGTTCATTATGGACGGCAAGAATCGCAATCCGGTCGACAGGCTTGTGGCCGGCGATATCGGTGCGACGGTAAAGCTCAAAGACACTTACACAAACCAGACGCTCCATGCCAAGGGCTTCGACGTCACCATCCAGCCCATCGCATTCCCGGAGCCGCGGAGTCGTACGGCGATTATTGCGCATAGCAAGAACGACGATGAAAAGATCGGCGAGGTGCTGAGCAAAATCCACCAGGAGGATCCTACGCTGAACGTCGAGTACGCACGCGAACTCAAACAATTGATCCTAAGCGGACAGGGGGAACAGCATCTTTCGGTGTGCAAGTGGTACCTGGACAATGTGTATAAGATCGGTGCCGACTTTGTGTCGCCGCGCATTTCGTACCGTGAAACTATACGGAAACCGGCCACAGCTTCGTATCAGCAGTCTGGCGGTGCCGGGCAGTTCGCCGAAGTACACTTGAGGCTGGAACCCTATATGGAAGGGATGCCCGAGCCAACGGGGGTTAGCATCCGCGGCAAAGAAGAGATCGATCTGGACTGGGGTGGAAAGCTCGTGTTTTACAATTGTATCGTCGGCGGTGTCATCGATCAACGGTTCATCCCCTCCATTCTCAAAGGTGTGATGGAGAAAATGGAAGAGGGCCCCATCACGGGCTCCTTTGTGCGGGATGTGCGGGTGATCGTGTTCGACGGCAAAATGCACCCGGTGGATTCCAACGATATCTCCTTTAAGATAGCCGGCATGATGGCTTTCCGCGAGGCGTTCATGAAAGCGGAGCCCCAGTTGCTGGAGCCTATCTACGACCTCGATATCAACGTTCCGGAAGAAACCCTCGGCGACGTCATGGCAGACCTGCAAACGCGCCGGTCGATCATTCTGGGAATGGATTCCCTCGGGTCGCTACAGGTCATTAAAGCCCGAACTCCTCTTTCCGAACTGGATCGGTATACCACGACGCTTCGTTCGCTGACGCAGGGTCGTGCCTCGTTCCGGCAGAAGTTTGCTGAGTTTGCTCCCCTGGCGTTTGATCTGCAGCAAAAACTCGCCAAGGAGTTTCACGAGGTGGAAATGGCTTAACACCCGTTTCTGGTGGGAACAGCGCGTAATTCGATGTGGTGTGTTCACGCACACCCCGGTTCAGCGTGCCGGGAAATTCCGCGTCACAGGGTGGCGAAATCGATTGCTAAAATCCGGACATTTCATAGTTTTGTCATCCGCCCCTTCCCTATGAGCAACGCTATCGTCATAATCCCTACGTACAACGAGCGTGACAATATCGTGGCCATAGTCGATGCGGTATTTTCGCAACCGAAGGACTTTGATATCCTGGTGATCGACGATGGCTCGCCTGACGGCACGGGCGAGCTGGTGAAGAAGATGCAGAGCGACTACAACACGCCGGCACACACCCGCCTGCACCTTATCGAACGCAAAGGGAAAATGGGCCTCGGCACAGCCTACCTCACCGGGTTCCAATACGCTATCGACAGAGGATACGATTATATCCTCGAAATGGACGCCGACTTCTCCCACGATCCTAAGGACCTTTCCGCGTTGTACCTGCAGTGCGCCGAGTTTGGCTATGACGTTGCCATCGGCTCACGATATGCAACCGGGGTGAACGTTGTCAACTGGCCCATCGGCAGGGTGCTGCTGTCGTATTTTGCCAGCACCTACGTACGGCTCATCACGGGTATGCCGATACGCGACACGACGGCGGGGTTTGTCTGCTACCGCAGGGAAGTCCTCCAAACCATTCCCCTGGACCGCGTCCGCTTCGTAGGCTACGCGTTTCAGATCGAAATGAAATTTCTCGCCTGGAAATACGGCTTTCGTCTCTGCGAAGTGCCAATCATCTTCACCGAACGCGTCCGCGGCGTCTCCAAAATGTCCCCCGGAATTTTCAAGGAAGCCTTCTTTGGGGTGTTGCAGATGACGATTAAGAGTTGGTTTAAGAAGTACATTCCAGCTGTGGAGTAGGCAGCTCCTTCGACAAGCTCAGGGCAGGCCCTTAGTCAAACCGTATCGCCTTGATCGGGTTGATCCTTGAAATAATCATCGTAGGAAACAGCAGGACTGTTGCTACGACGACGAACGTGATGAGGTTAAGGGCAATTACGATTTCCCAATGCCAGGAAATGGGCACTTCGCTCATGTAGTAATCCTGCGCGTTGAGGGTTATGATGCGGAAACGGTCCTGTATGAAGCACAGTCCAAGGCCCACGAGGTTGCCGAGCAAGAGCCCTTTCACGAGCAAATTGACCCCGCTGTAAACAAAGACAGACCGGATAAAGCGGTCGGCGGCACCCACAGCTTTCAGTAAGCCGATCATCTGCGTCCGCTCCATGACGAGGATCAGTACGATGGAGACCATATTCACGCACACGACGGTGAGGATGATGACAAGGAGGATGTTAACCTGGCGGCTTACCAGATCCAGCCACTCGAACACCTGGATGAAGCGATCCCTAACACGTTCGATGTTCAGATCGTAGTCGAGCCGTTCTGCGATGGCATAGCCGGCGGGGTCGATCTGCGATACATCGGAAGCAAAAACTTCAAGTCCCCCGCAAATGCTGTCGGCCCAATCGTTAAGGCGTTGGATGAGCCTGATGTCTCCGATGACGTGATGCGCGTCGAAATACTCCGACAGGTTCGTTTCGTATATACCCGTTACTTTCAGTCTCCGGTAGCGCGGCGGATCCTGGAAGAAGTGAACGATGAGATCGTCGCCGACGCCAGCGTTGAGTTTGTCGGAAATGATCTTGCTAATGACAATTTCGTTGGCGTACCCCGAGTCAGGAAGATGGATGAATGATCCCTCCACCATGTTTTCTGCGAACAGCCTTTGATCAAAACGTTTACCCACGCCTTTCAGAAGTACGCCGAGCACTTCTTCCTTCGTCTTGATCAATCCGGCCTTGACTGCGAACTCCTGCACATGACGCACATAAGGGAACTCGCCGGGATTCTTAAACAGCGGGATATTGTAATCCATAGGAGCCCCTTCCGGTGAGTTGTTGGTGGTGAACCGCGTGACGAGAAGGTGACCGCTAAAACCGTAGATCTTGTTTTGAACCGTTTCCTGAAATCCCTTCAGGATAAGGAACGACACGATGAGCGCGGCGAGACCAATACCGATGCTGAACACGGCAATCTTGTGGATAGCCGATGAAAAACCGCGGCGTTGTTCACGGCTTATTCTGCGCGCAATGAAATAGGAGAGGTTCAATTAATTGTTAACTTTCCGTCGGACAATGCAAAATAGGATTTGAAAACTGAACGGCCAACACATCCCACAGTCCGCAACCACAAACGCTCCCTTATGATCCGGTTTACTCTGATTGCAGTCTGTGTTTCGTCGTACTTACACTGCGCTGACCGCCGTCCGGCAGCCACCGTCGAGGAACCACCGGCTTTAGAGGTCGGCGCGCTGCAGTTTGAACGCTACCTTCCGCTCCTGGAGGGACAGCGCGTAGCGCTTGTGGTTAATCACACATCGATGGCGGGTAATATGCATCTTGCCGACACGCTGAAGGCACTTGGCGTCAACCTCGTAAAGATCTTTGCCCCTGAACACGGATTTCGGGGTACAGCAGATCCGGGCGAACATATCGAAGACGGCGTCGACCGAAAGCTGGGACTGCCGGTGGTGTCGCTGTACGGGAACAACCGCAAGCCGACGCCCGCACAGCTGGAAGATGTCGACATTGCGGTCTTTGACATTCAGGACGTAGGAACGCGCTTTTATACCTACATCAGCACACTTCATTATGTCATGGAAGCCTGCGCCGAAAGCGGCAAAAAAGTCGTGGTGCTCGACCGGCCAAATCCAAACGGTTATGTCGACGGACCCATGCTCGACACGGCGTTCCGCTCGTTCGTGGGCATGCATCCCATTCCTGTGGTCCACGGCCTGACAGTTGGTGAGCTGGCGCGAATGATCAATGGTGAAGGATGGCTTGCCGGCGGGCTCGAGTGTGAGTTAGCAGGGATCCCCGTAACCGGATGGTCGCGCGATGAGTTTTATTCGTGTCCCGTCCGCCCCTCTCCTAACCTACCCAACGACCAGGCCATCCGGTTGTACCCTTCGCTCTGCTTTTTCGAAGGCACCGTCATCAGTGTAGGCCGCGGCACACAAACCCCATTCCAGGTGATCGGAAATCCCCTGCTCACCGACATGCCGTATCACTTCACACCGGTCAGCATAGAAGGGATGATGAAAAACCCGCCGTTCGAAAACCAGGTGTGCTACGGTTTGGATCTCCGTGATGTACCTGTAGAGCCGCGACTGAACATTCAGTATGTCATCGACATGTACAATGCCTATCCTGACAAAAAGAATTTCTTCACCCGATATTTTAACACCCTTGCCGGAAACGATATCCTCCGGCAACAGATAGAAGCTGGTGTTTCAGAAGCAGAGATAAGGGAGAGTTGGAAACCGGGATTGGAGGCGTATCTGCAAATGAGAGAGAAGTATCTCCTGTACCAGTAGGCAGTAGGCAGTGGGCAGTAGTACAGGCAATTAATCAGCGGCGTGTTGGCGGTTGATAGTGCACAAGGTCTTGTTCGACATGGCGAAAAAGGAAAAGGTCAACGATATCATCCGTATTCTGGAGAAACACTTCCCCGATCCGCCGATCCCTTTACACCACAAGGACGGCTACACGTTACTGATCGCGGTTTTGCTCTCCGCGCAGTGCACAGATGAACGCGTTAACAAGACTACGCCGATACTGTTCAAGCGCGCGGACAATCCTTACGACATGATCAAGTTGTCGGTAGACGAAATCCGCGAGATCATCAAACCATGTGGCTTATCGCCGATGAAGTCAAAAGCCATCTACGGCTTGTCGAAAATTCTTGTTGAAAAATACGATGGCAACATTCCCGACACTTTCGAGGAACTGGAGGCGCTACCCGGCGTTGGTCACAAGACGGCCTCAGTGGTAATGACTCAATGGTTTGGAAAGCCGGCCTTTCCTGTCGATACCCATATTCACCGGTTGGCGTATCGTTGGGGGCTATCTGACGGCAAAAGCGTCACCAAAACCGAGCGCGACCTCAAGCGCCTGATCCCGGAGGAGAAATGGAAGACCGTGCACCTTCAGATGATCTATTTCGGACGGACATACTGTCCTGCACGGGGACATGATTGGAAGAAGTGCCCGATTTGCGCGAAGTACATGAGGAGAGAGTTGAGAACGAAGGCAGTGTGAGAGTGAGAAGGGAGGAGAGCAAGGTGGTAAGAAGTAAGTGGTGAGGATACTCGCGGAGTGAATAGGATATGGGTGTACAACTAAACCAGCCCCAGTGGAACGATTGGTCGCGCGCCAAAGGAGATCTTAGATCGGGGTACACATTGTCGTGGCGCGCAAGGCAGAAGGAGTGACTCCGTGGCGGGGTTACGAAACTGACTTCTTGTACATCCGGAAAAACAGAAAAGGAAGAAACCCGAAAGTAAAAATCAACATTCCTCCCAGCAGCAGGAAATCCGCACCCTGAAGATGCAATAGCTTAAAGACGAGCGAAAGACCAACAGCAATTGCACTCATTGCCCCCAGAATGATTCTCAGTTTTTCGGAAAGAGACTGACCTAGATACACCTTGTACCGGTCGATTACGAGCATTGGGACAAACAACAATAGGAAACCCAGGAAGCCATAATTAAAAAGTTGATATGCCCCCGGCCAGTGCATAACAGTAAATAACCAACCCAGACTTATCGCAATGGCGCTCAAAAGGCCAATGGTGTAAATAACCTTTTTCATACGAATTATTTTGGTTGCGTTTAGTAGAAACAAGGTCTCTTCCTGAATTTGATCCAAGCCCTTCGGCGCAAATTCATGAAGCGTTTCGGTCAAAGCGGCGTCAAAATCCCGACCCTGTTCAAGTCTGTATTCCATGACACAACACAGATGGTCGAGTACATCATCCTTAAGCGTTTGAATACTGATTGCACTCTGATCTATGTGGCTCCTGATCGCCTCAATCTGCGAAGCCGACAATTTCATGCGATGTTGAGTTGAGGGAATACGACCTTGCTCAGCGTCTCCATAAAGTCCCTCAACTCTTCCAGATAAGCCACCTTTTTCTCGCGTCCGGCCTTTGTGATGTAATAGTACTTCCGCACGCGACCCCCCACCTGCTCTTCCGTGAATGAAAGGAGCCCGTCATGCGTCATCTTTTGCAAAGCGGGGTACAGCGACCCGTCCTTCAGTAAGATCTTTCCCCCCGACAAGTCCTTTACCCGCATTGAGATTTCGTAGCCGTACATTCGCTCCTCCTCCGATAGCAATTTTAGAACAATGGCCGACAGCGTGCCTTTCAAAAGTTCTTTAGAGTACATGAATTCAATATACATAGAATTTTGATATATCACCATCCTATGTATTAATTTTTAGTTGTTATTCGGCTTACTTGCAGCCTTTCTGAGGGGAATTGCCGTGCCAAGTCTGAGGATTCTCGTTGAGAATAACTTCAACGTTGTTGCAGTCGTGACGGCGGCGGACAAACCGCAGGGCCGGGGAAGAAAGGTTGCCTTTTCGGCGGTAAAGACGTGCGCACTGGAATATAACCTCCCTGTGCTTCAACCGACGAATCTCAAGGCGCCAGAATTCCTTGAAGAATTAAAGTCTTTTAACGCCAACCTGCAGGTCGTCGTCGCCTTCCGCATGCTCCCCGAGGTGGTGTGGTCCATGCCCGAATTTGGAACGATCAACCTCCACGCTTCCCTCCTTCCACAATACCGCGGCGCCGCGCCCATCAACTGGGCAATCATAAACGGGGAAAAGGAAACCGGCGTGACCACGTTCTTCATCCGCCACGAAATAGACACGGGAAATATCATCTTCCAGGAGAAAGTCCCCATCGATCCCGACGACACGGCCGGAACGCTTCACGACAAACTGAAAACTGCGGGTGCGGAACTGGTCCTGAAAACCGTGCGCGCCATTGCTTCGGGTGACTACCCCGTTCAACCTCAGTCACCCACGCGGGACCTGAAGATCGCACCTCGGATCCACAAGGAAACGTGTGAGATCAATTGGAACAGCAGCAGTCGGGCCATCGTAAATTTTGTTCGCGGACTCAGTCCATACCCTGCAGCATGGACAACATTCAACGGTCGTCATTTCAAGATTCTTAAAGCTGTCGAAATACAGCGCGATGCCGACAGTCGCCAACCCGGAGAATGGGACACCGACAACAAAACCTATCTCCATATTCGCACAGCAGATGGGTGGGTAGCTATTTTGGAACTACAGGCAGAAGGAAAACGGGCGATGATGACGAAGGAATATTTTGCAGGAAATCAACTGTGATGGGTGGTCCTTCGACAAGCTCAGGAACCGGAACCGGACGCGATAGTGCTATGAACCATGATGCCGCACAATTTCCTGGCGCGCTTACCGGACCAACAGCAACGACAGCGCGACAATCGTAATCAACGAAATTATGTTCAGCATAATGCCCGCCCTCAGCATGTCGATAAGACGAATATGGCCGCTTGCGAAAAGGATCGCGTTGGGCGGTGTGGAGATGGGAAGGCAGAAGGCGCAGCTGGCGGCCAGTGTAACGGGTATCGCCAGGACCGCCGGATCGTAGCCCAATCCATCCGCGATGCCAAAGACGACTGGGACGAAGATTGTCGTCAGCGCGACATTGCTCATCAGTTCCGTCAACAAAAGTGCAATACCCGCCAGGGCAAGTGTAAGTATCCACAGGTCGATTTCACCCCAGGCGGTCACACTGTCTCCGATCATCTGAATCAACCCTGATTCCTCCAGACTTCTGGCGAGGCATAGCCCCCCGCCGAAGAGGATGAGAATTCCCCATGGCATCCGTTTCATGTCTTCCCATGAAAGAAGGAATTCGCCTTTCCTCAAGTTGATCGGTAAAGAGAACATCAACAGGCCCCCCGTCATGGCAATGAGGGTGTCATCCAGGATTTTTACCCCGGCACCCGGTCCGTAAAAAACAAGGGAAAGAAAACTGTTGATATATTCCCTGAATATCCAACTGAAGGCCGTGAGGCCGAAGATAACCAACACCATGCGTTCCGCTTTTGTCAGGGGTCCGAGTTCGGTTAATCGCGCTTTAATAACGCCCGAAGATCCCCGGATGCTCTTAAGTTGGTTTGGAAAAGCAATGCGCGTGATGACGACGTAGCACAATACCAGAACCGCAACTGCTATCGGAGCCCCAATAGTAAGCCATTCGGTAAAACTCACGTTATCTTCATACCGTTGCTCGTACAGTGCCACCATTACTACATTAGGTGGTGTGCCAACGATGGTGGCCATCCCTCCTATGTTTGCAGCGTAGGCGATACTCAGCATGAGTCCGGTAGCAAAGTTGCGATATCCTTTTTGCGACAGTCCCTGTGCCCCGAGTCTGTCGCTGATGAGTTGTGTTACTGATACCGCGATGGGAAGCATCATTATCGCCGTCGCGGTATTACTGATCCACATGCTGATCAGACCACTCGCCAGCGTGAATCCTGCGATGATCCCGTCACCACTTGTGCCCGTCATGCGGATCATGTTCAGCGCAATACGTTCATGAAGCCGGTGCTTTTCAAGCGCCAGGGCGATGATGAATCCACCCATAAAGAGGTAAATCACCGGATTACCGTAGGAGGATGTGGCTTCACCTACCGTGAGCACGCCGAGCAACGGCAGCAGTATCATCGGAATGAGGGCGGTAACTGCTACATGCACAGCATCTGTCACCCACCACGTCACCATCCATGCGGCCGTCGCCAGCACCTTACAAGCATCGGCGTTCAGATCGGTGAGGTTTGTGAGCGCGAGGTAAACGGCCGCGAACAGCAGCGGACCCAAAACCAGTCCTTTTACTTTCAGTTGACTCAAGGCAACCCGGATTTTTGCCGTTGAAAATAGAGAAGTTCTTTTCTTTGACCTAACGGGCGGTGTAATTTTACATCTGCGCCTTACTTTCCGACGAAACCGCTATTTTACGCCGTCATATCATTAGTCCATGATCGTCTCCCTGATAGCCGCAGTGTCACGTAACAATGTCATTGGAAAGGACAACGACCTTCCCTGGAACCTTCCCGATGACATGAAGTATTTCATGCAGACGACAAGCCGGCATCATGTGATCATGGGACGAAAAAACTATGAATCCATCCCGGAAAAATTCAGGCCGTTGCCCAACCGTGTGAATATCGTCGTCACACGCAAACTGGATTATGAGGCGCCCGGATGCCATGTTGTGCACTCGCTTGAAGATGCTTTTGCAATTCCCATGCGGAGTGAGCAGGAAGAAGTGTTCGTCATTGGCGGCGCGGATATCTTCCGTCAGTCGCTTCCCTACGCAGATCGCCTCTACCTTACCGAAATCCACGCCGACGTTGACGGCGACATCTTGTTTCCTGAAATCAATCGCACCGAGTGGAAGGAATTGTCGCGCGTCCCACATCCTGCTGATGAAAGGCACAAGTATGCTTTCGACTTTGTGGTGTATGAGAGGCCCAGGATTTAGGGCTGAATTTGTATACCCGCCAAAAAGCCAGGCCACATCGTCAGGAAGCGCTCGCCAACAAACGCGTTGCTTTCCAAAAACTCAGGCGAAACGTCGGCGTCCCTGTCGGACAGATAAAAGTTGTATGTAAGCCCCGCAAAAACGTAAACGTAGGGCAACTTTACGTGGATGCGCGTGCCCGCGGTTGCATTGAGTCGCGCCAGCAGGCTCAATTCATCCGTGAACTTTTTGGGCTCATGGTTAATATGCAGTGCATCGACACCGAACGCATAGTATCGGAAATTGTTCATGCCGGGCATTGTAGAACGGTTGAAATAGAATTTCTTCAACCCATAGCCAACCGCCCATTTTCGTTTGCCGTCAACAAACGGTGGATCGACCGCATAGATCAGCGCGTTCTGAATGTATATGTTCTTCCGCTCCGCCTTTATCCTTAGGTTTTTCGAGTTTCCCGTTGCCAGCTCGATGTTAAGGTAAAACATTTCATTCGCGTAAACCGATGCATATCCGCTTTCGCCAAAATTGAGGAGTCCGATAGCCGTTCCGTCGCGAGTTTCCTGTTGCGTACCGCGACGATAGATGTTCACAAGCCCAATTTGAGTGCCCTGCATGCTGCTGCTGAAGTTGATCAAACCAACCTGAAACCCGTTCATTCTTCCCGACCAGTTGACCAGGCCAATTTGGAGGCCGGTGGGATCGTCGTTTTCGTACGAGTTTTTTCCTTCGATGGAACCGGCGCGGTTGTAGATGCTCACCTGTGTTCCGATGAGGGACCCTTTTGTGTAATTCATTGCTGATGAAATTTGGATTCCATCCATCGACTGATACGACATATTCCACAGTGACGCGAGCTGAACGCCAAAGGTGTACTTGTATACAAGATTTCCTAACCCGCCGACTTGAACGCCCTGCAATGCCCCCTTAGAGAGGTTGACGGCTCCGGCTACCTGGCCTCCGAAGACGTTGTTCAGCACCACGTTTCCGAGTCCCGCTATTTGAATCCCCGAAAGGTTGGCTTCAAAGCCGGTCCTGACCTTCTCGTCTTTTTCTCTTTTCTGTAAGCCGGCAAAAGCGTTGGCACCGGTCAGGTTTGCCAAGCCGGCGATCTGGAGTCCACGCGTTTCGTTCACGTTCAGATTGGAGATCACGCCTACTTCCAACAAGTAATTCGACGCAGAATATCCGGACGTAAGATTCAAGGAAAAGTAATTGTGATAACCACCGGGATGCATGCCGTTGGTGCTTATTCCCGGGACGAGAGCAAGGTGAAATACTCGCGTGTAATCGATTCTTTGCTGGGCAGAGGCTGCAATACAGACAATTATTAAACATGCCGCGAGGAGACATCGTCTCATGAGCCGGGGCTTTTAGGTTATCCAATCCCCCGTGTCGTCCCGTAATCCAACGATGAAAAAGCGGCATTATTTCAATTAATTGCGCGGACGGCTATCTTTCGGCCGACAAACCTGCACACGTTTGGAGCTCTATCACTATCCCATCATAATCGCCGTTGGCATCCTTTCGGGATTCATCAATACCCTTGCAGGTGGAGGCTCCCTTATCACGCTGCCGTTGCTGATATTCCTGTTCGACCTACCAGGCAGTGTTGCCAACGCCACCAATCGCATTGCCGTCCTCGCCCAGAGCGGGCTGGCCAGTGCGGGCTTTCGCAGTAAGGGCGTCGCACTCCCCACTCCGTACATTTACTATCTGGCAGGGGCAGCTGTCGTCGGCGGCCTGATCGGGGCCAACCTGGCGGTGGCGATCAGCGACCAACTCTTCAACCGGATCCTGGCCGTTATGATGGTTGTTATCGTCCTGCTCACAGTGCGAAACAACAATCGAACGCATACCGCCGGAAATGAAAATCTCAGTCTCGCCAGCAAGGTCATCGGTACAATTGCATTTCTCTTCATCGGCATATACGGCGGCTTTCTTCAGGCGGGTATCGGATTTGTCATCATTGCACTTTTCAACGGCTTTCACCGCTTCAACCTAGTCGTTACCAACTACATCAAAGTATTCCTTGTCTTGTTGCTGGGCATCGTGTCGGTGACGGTGTTCGCGATAGCGGGAGAAATACGATGGGAGTATGGAATCCTCCTGGCCGTCGGCCAGGGCATCGGCGGTTGGTATTCAAGCCGATGGTCGGTGGGGAAGGGTGAGAAATGGATAAAACGGGTGCTCGTTGTGATGGTAATCGTTATGGCCGTCAAGCTTTGGTTTTTCTGACGTGTCTACAGGTTCGTAGCATTAAACGTGTCGCCCTGCCGTATGTCTCCCGTTTCGAATCCCTTCTTAAACCATCGCATCCGTTGCTCTGACGTGCCGTGAGTAAACGAATCGGGGGTCACATAACCCCGCGATTGCATCTGTAGTCTGTCATCGCCGATAGCGCTTGCAGCGCCCAGGGCTTCTTCAATGTCACCTTCTTCCAGGATGTTTTTCGTTTGGTCGGCATGATGTGCCCATACGCCGGCGAGGAAATCGGCCTGAAGTTCAAGCCGCACCGATAGTTGATTGTACTCCTCTTCACTCATCTGTCCGCGTGCCGCGTGTACTTCACCGATTATCCCTAACAGATGCTGAATGTGATGGCCCACTTCATGAGCCACAACATACGCTTGTGCGAAATCACCAGGAGCTTGAAAACGGCTTTGCAATTCATTGAAGAAGCTCAGATCGATATACAACTTTTCATCTGCGCTGCAATAGAATGGTCCGGTCGCAGCGCTTGCAAGACCGCAGGCAGAGCTGACGCTCCCTGAAAAGAGTACTAGCGTGGGTTCTCGATATCCGTCGAGCAGTGCGTTCCAAACGTCCTCTGTATCGGCCAGCACAACAGACGTAAATGCAGCAAGGCGTTCCTCCTCTGGCGTAGGGGTGTATGAACCGCCCTGTTCAATGCCCACACTCTCGCCGCCTCCTGCCATCTCCTGGAGAAGGGCGAGCGGATTCTTGCCCATGATTAAACCGATGATGACAATCACGACGACAACGCCGAGGCCTCCTTTTGTAAGCATGCCCCCCATCAGTCCACCGGGCAGCCCTGCTCCGCCTCGGCCGCGCTGGTCACTGACGTTTGTACTTTTTCTTCTCCCTTGCCACCGCATAAGAACGGAATTTGGTTTCATTTACAAATTACGGTAAAGGCTTCTTATAAAATACAGGGAAAGAATATTTCACGTTTTTACCGCACCCGGGGGGTTGGGCGGACCATAGTCAATCTTCTACCTTGCTTACAGATGGAACTCTCACTACTGATACTCGTAACGGCACTGGCCCCAACGGATTCGGTGGCCCCTGAGACGGAAATCTGTGCCTGTTGCGTCGCCGAGGCCCGGCAATTCGACTTCTGGATTGGCGAGTGGGAAACTTATACCCCGGATGGCCGCCTTGCCGGGACCAACTCTATCTCCCTGCTACAGGATAGCTGTTTGATCCTCGAAAGCTGGAGATCCCATGGTTCAAAGTATACCGGCACCAGCTATAACTTTTACAACCGGAGAACCGGCCGTTGGCAGCAATTATGGATCGACAATCAGGGCGGCAATCTGCAACTGGAGGGCAATTTCAACGGCACTGCCATGGTGCTCCAAAGCGAGGAATTGCCCAACCAGGACAAAAAGCTTCAGATCGACAGAATTACCTGGACGCCGAACGACGACGGCACCGTGCGACAGTTGTGGGAAGTGTCCACGGACAAAGGGAAAACCTGGCAGGTTGTCTTTGATGGAAGATACAAACGGAAGACCCAATAAGTCTTAAAGGCGCCTTACGCCCATTCCACCATCCGCGTGGATTACCTGACCTGTAGCGTAAGGTATCCCCCCTTCCGCAAGAACGAGAGCAATAGCACCGATGTCAGCGGGTGTACCCCATCGCTTTTCGACAGTAAGACCCTCGGCGATAAGCTTATCGTACCTTTCCTTAACACCAGCGGTCATGTCGGTTTCAATGATGCCGGGCCGGATTTCATATACAGGGATGTTCTCCTCACCAAGACGGGTAGCAAACAGCTTGGTCATCATCGCAAGACCGGCTTTCGCCATGCAGTACTCTCCGCGGTTAACGGAGGCAACCGACGCCGATATTGAGGTAATGGTAATGATGCAGGGTGCGTATTTCGGATTACCGCGCTTTTGTTCGATCATTTTCCGGGCAACCATCTGGGAGAGGTAGAACGTGCCCTTCAGGTTGATATTCATAACATAATCGAATCCCTCTTCGTCCAACTCGAGGATATCCACACGCTTCCGCGGAGCAACACCGGCATTGTTGACGAGCACATCGAGGCGCCCAAGGCCTTGCCACGCGACGTCTACAATCCGCTGTCGGTCTGAAGCACTTCCTATATCACCCTGACAGTAGATCACTTTCGCACCCATGCCCGTGAGCATCGCAAGAACGTCTTTGACATCCTGTTCCTTTCGCACGCCGTTAAGGGCAAGGTCATAACCTTTGCCGGCGAGACTTTTGGCGATACCCAGGCCAATGCCGCGTGTACCCCCGGTGATGAGCGCTGTTCTTTTCACGACGTTTTGAGTTCCTTTAACGATACTGCTTCAGGAAGCGACTTGTAGAACGGATCAAGAGGAAAGCATCCGGAGATCATGCCGTTCCTCGGCGCCGTTGTGCAGTCGGAGAATGTCCTGCATAGTCGGTCGCGGCGAAGCTGCTTACCTTCCAGTACGTCCGCAGGCAGATCGGGATACGACAGTACCATTCGGCCAAGCCCTACAAAGTCGGCCATGCCATGGTCCAGCACGTGTTGCCCCACATGAGGCAACCATTCCTGAAGGTAGGAGTAGGCTGATCCCACGATCGTCAATCCCGGAAACGCTTGTTTTACGTCGGCCGTCGCACGTATCTGCCGGGTTACACCTACGAGCGGATCTTCCGGCGGCTGATACCCATCTGACGGGGGGAACAGCGCAGGGCGCTGAATGTGCGGATTGTAGTACGGGCTTCCTGCAGTGATGCAAACCAGGTTTACGTTCAAATTCTGTAATGTCCGAAGAAACTGAAACGGTTCGCTCAGGTTGTAGTCCCCGTCTGTGCCCGGTCCACCAAATGCAAAGGAATAATTCTCTGCGTAGTGTTCAGGAACACCTACATCGCCAGGACCTTTCTTAAACGGTATCCAATCGAACACGCTTAGTCTGACCGCGATATCCAACCCGGACGTCGCTGCACGAATGCCCTCAGTAACGGAAGTCAGGAAGCGCATTCGGTTTTCGAGAGAACCACCATAGCGACCTTCGCGTCGAATAGCGGAGAGAAATTCATGCCCCAGATATCCGTGACAATGTTTAACGTCCACGAATTGAAACCCTGCCTCCGCCGCCTGCCGCGCCGCCCTCACGAAATCTTCGATAAGGTAGTCGATGTCGCTGTCGCTCATCAGTGGATAATTCTCATCCAGACCGAACTTGCGATCGAGAAGCGGGTGGTGGTAAAGAATACGTGGTTCCATCCTGCTCTTGTCGTTCGGCTTACAGAAACGTCCTGAGTGAGTAAGCTGCAGGCCAATGAGCAGGTCATCGGATCGTCCAAAACGTTCTTCATGATCGCGGATCAGGTTTTCGAACAGCCGTTTGAACTCATCGTGGTTCTTGTCGTTGATGACCAGCTGATTCGGATTCGCGCGGCCGTCGTGTCGTACTGCCACGGCCTCGCAACCCCACAATAGTTTCGCACCGCTGATGGCAAAGTGATGCCACCGCCGTTTCGTGAACTCGCTGGGTTTGCCGTCGGGTGTGCCATCCCAGCCTTCCATAGGCAAAATGCAAAACCGGTTTCCCAGCGTGCCACCGGAAGGAAGCTGATAGGGTTTCGCAAATGTCGAGGGGGATTTCAACGTGCTGTCAAACGGTAAGTCCGCGCCGACCGACGCGGCGTAAGCTAGAAAGTCATCAGCCGTTTTCAACTGCGCGATGCGCTTGTATTTTGGTTTGTGCTTTGTCGTCATCTCCTATTACGCTTCGGCGATTCCACCGAAAAAAGTATAGTAAGGTTCGTTGTTCAGTAGCCGATGGAGGTAGAGCACGACTTCACGCGCGTGATAGTCGCCCCACATGCTGGATTCTCCGCACGGAATGCTCCTCCCCTCTGGTATATGGTCCCAACCGTTCGGTCTGTGGTAAACAGAATGGAGGATGAGGCCCTCGTGATGCTCCTGATCAGAAAGGTAAGGAGGTTCGAGCAGCGTTCGCACCACACACAATCCCGCCTGAAAGTATTTTTCACCGGCTTCCTTGTCGGTTTTTTCGAGGTATCTCCCTAAGCGGAGCAGACCTTGTGCGGCGATGGCCGCTGCAGAGCTATCGAAAGGCTCATGGGGATTTTCCGGGTCGGAAACCCGGTCATAGCGCGGTTCAAGCTTGTGCAGCCCCGGCGCCCCGGTATCCCAGTACGGTATCCCGTCGACGCAGGTGTGCTCGATGTAGAAGTCGCAGGTAGCCCTTGCCGCCCTGAGACACGTGTCCACGATATCACCTTCAGCGTACGAGGGGAATGCCTCCAGGAACTCGAGTTCTTCGGCAAAGCCGCACATGGCCCACGCCAGGCCGCGCGTCCAGGTAGTGAAGCCGCTGTACCCCTGTTGCGAGTTGGGGCAACGGAAGTTGCCGTCGTTGATGTTGAAGATGCTTTCGTGCGCAGTGCGACCCCGCACATCGTATGCATCGCGTCCCTCTCCGTAGTACACCGAATACTTCGCGGTAGCCTCCAGGTGTTGGATCGCCCGGCCGACCAGCGATACCTTTTTGTCGTTCTCGCCCATCAGCACATGACCCAGCGCTTCGGCAAGCATGAGAATTCGGCATGAACGGATTGTATCCACAAACAGGGAATGCGGTCCGTTGAAGGAATATATGTATCCACCCGAAGGCAGTGAAGTCCATCGCATGGCCTGGACAGCGCCGCTTATTTTCAACGCAAGCGCGTAGAAGTCGGCCTCGCGTTCGTTATACGGTACCTTTCCTTCCTTCATAAGCCGAAGCAGGTTGCCGTAGGTACTAATGTTGTTAAACCCATGATCGTGGACGCCCTCATGTGTAAGGTGGGGCGCCATGCGTTCAAAGGTGTGCCGCCGTCCCATGTCGAGGAAGGACGCGTCGCCAGTCGCATCATATTGAAGGAGTGCCGATCCGAATTGAAAACCCTGTGTCCATTCCGTCCAGCCGCGGGCCGTGTACTTGCCTTTCACGGTAAATACCGGAGCGCCAGCCGAGGGATTCCACGACTTGTCAATAGCCCGGATCTTTTTCCCCGACAATTCCCAAAATCTTGCGATACCATCTTTAAGATGTTCCAGCTTTAATGTTCTATCGATGACCATCAGCGCTCCAGCGAATTTGATGCAGGGACAACTTTCACCTTCCGGGTACAAAGGCTGGCAACGACTGAAGCCGAAACCAGCATGGACCTGCATGATATCCTATCAAGGTTTAATTCAACCATTTTGGAAGTTTTATTTCATGGGCTTAAGGAACAGGTAAAAGCGAATATGGAAAATTTCAATCGATTTCAAAGACAATTCCAGGTCTTTGGTTCCGTGCATGCGTATGTGCACAATCAAAAATCCAATGGACCCGCCATTTGAGATTGACCCCACAGGTTTTACCTTTCCGACTCAATCCGAATTATGAAACAAGGAAGACACCTCCTGATAGCCATCCTGTGGATACAGGCATTGGCGGCATCTGCCCAGGACAGCGAGTTTCTCAAGGGTCCGTTCGGCAACGGGCGCAAGGTTGGATTCAAGGCGCCTTTTCACTTTGTCGAGGAAGGTCTGGACACCGCACAGCTGGAGTTTGTGGGACAATTACGTGTTACATCAGGCAGTACACCTTCGCTTCGCTCCATATACCGGGAATTGGAAACAAGTGCCAGGAAAAACGGCGCGAACGCATTCCGGCTCATCAGTTTTGACAAACCCGGAGCTACGCTCACGGCCGACCTTTACTACCTCAGCGACGATGCGGCCGCCCGAAACAACATGCTCAAGGCGCACAATACCGTTTTTGTATTTGGAGGTGACCTCTACGGATCAACGACACACGATGCTTTCGAATTCAACGGCAAGGTGCAAAACATTCGCAACGGTACGTATTTCAAGTACACCCTTGCGGAAGGGGAAAAGGCCAAGCTCATGAAGGGAACCATCACCGGCACGGTCATGTGGATCAGTTGGAAACCCAACCAGCTACCATCTTACTACAGTGTACGCGCGTTCGGAGACAAGGCAGTTGTAAAACGCACGACAGTAAGCCAATCGGCAAGGCCAGGGAAGTTTATAGAAGTTGACCGCGCGTTGGGAGCGTTTCTTACGCGAGTTCTGGATGAGTAACATAGGCAGACGCAGATGCAGACGCAGTAGCGTCGGTACATCTGAAAAGTCTCGTTAACCATAGCACTGATAGCAATCGAGGCATTTGCATCTGCAACTGCATCTGCATCTATGCCTATCGTGCTCCAAAAACTTTCTTCAACAACTCCGTCGTCCTTGCCACGGGATCCTCACGGATACGCTTCTCTTCTTTTGCGATCATTATGAACAGACCATCAATGGCCTTTTGGGTGGCATAGTCGTCCAGGTTTGGGTTGACTTTTTCCACAAGGGGAATCCGGTTGTAGGTCGTGACAATATCACTGTAGTAGCGTGTTGCATTCACCTTGTCGAGCGATGCCTTTATCACGGGCTTAAATTTCTCTTCAAGCCGGATGCCGGTCGTGCGACGCAGGTATTGCGTCGCTGCATCGTCTTCGCCCCGCAGGATGCCCCAGGCATCTTCAATTGTCATAGATTTAATTGCGTCGACAAAAATCGGTTTGGCTTCCCGCGCCGCATCTTCGGCGCCACGGTTCAGAGTGAGAATAAACTTGTCGACTTCCGAACCGAGTCCGATCTGCCTGAGGCGATCCTCCACTTTCTTGACATCCGGAGGAAAAGGGATTTTGATCTCAGGGTTTCCGAAGTAGCCGTCAGTTTGTGACACGAGATCAGCGCCCCACGACACACCCTTGATCAGGGCTTCCTTAAGTCCTTCCGCGACTTCTGACGTTGTCGGTGCCCCCTGCCCAAACGTCTTATTGACATCTCCGATGGCCTGGTTGATCTGCGCCGTCGTGCACGAACCAAGCACTACGACCAGCAACAGCAATGTTTTTTTCATGACAGATTTGTTATTGTGTTCAAAAGGTAGGAATCTTATCCCTGGCAGTAAACGCCGAAACCGGTAATTGCAGTATTTTTCGGCTACTGTCACCACCTGCAAGGGTAATTCGCGTTATACAATTCCATGTCAATCATTAAGGCAGAGATACTGGCGATCGGCGACGAGCTGTTGTACGGCCAGACATTGGACACAAACTCCCACTACATCAGCGCTGAGATGGACAAGATCGGAGTCCGGGTAATTCGGCGTACAACCGTAGGCGATAACGAAGGGGATATCCTGAAGGCTTTTGCTGAGGCGGAATCACGCGCAGACATTATTCTTATTTCCGGCGGTCTCGGGCCCACCAGTGACGACCTTACGAAGCCGTGCCTGGCGAAGCACTTTGGCTGTGCTATCAAAATGAATGAAGAGGCGTTGAAAGAAGTAGCTGAGTTTTTCCATAGGAGGGGACGGGAACTCACTGAACTCAACCGCCAACAAGCCGAGTTGCCGGAGTGCTGCGAGAAGATTTCCAACCCCCTTGGAACCGCGCCGGGTATGTGGTTCGATCGCAATGACAAGATATTCGTGTCTATGCCCGGCGTGCCCCACGAGATGGTCCACATGATGCAGACGGAGGTCATCCCGAGGATTCGCCGCAAGTTTACGCTGCCTGTGATCGTCCACCAAATGATTCGCACGGCCGGCATTGGAGAGTCGTTCCTGGCTGACAAGATTGCGTCTTGGGAACGGAGTCTTCCTCCTCACATACGACTGGCCTATTTGCCAAATGAAGGAGGCGTGAAGCTAAGGCTAACGGCAATTGGTGAGGATGAGGAAAAGATTCGAAAGGAGTTCGCTGCCCTTCGCGACTCCATCCTGCCCCTGGCAGGTCAATACATATTCGGGTTTTCGGACGAGCCCCTGGAGGTTGTGTTGGGCAAACTCCTGATCGAAAAAGGTCTTACGCTGTCCGCGGCCGAAAGCTGTACAGGTGGGCACGTCTCCCACACCATTACTTCTGTTCCAGGATCGTCTGCTTATTTCCTTGGAAGCATTGTTGCGTATGCGAATGAAGTGAAGGTTAAGGCGCTTGGGGTTAGTCCAGAGACGCTTGCACGTCACGGCGCCGTAAGTGAACAAACCGTTATGGAGATGGCCTCAGGCGTGAGGCAACGTTTTGGTACCGACATCGGTGTGGCAACGAGCGGCGTCGCCGGACCCGGGGGCGGAACACCCGAAAAGCCAGTAGGCACAATATGGATTGCCTGTGCGGATCATAATGATGTGCAGGCCAGGAAACTGCAACTTGCTAGTGAACGCCTGGTAAACATTAAGCTGACGACCACCGCCGTCCTGAACATGGTCCGATTGCGAATACAAAGTTAGGGGCGCACAACTTGCGTCATGCGCCCCATTTGCTCACGCTAGATATCGTAGCTTCTCG
The DNA here is from genome assembly GCA_032907565.1 of Cyclobacteriaceae bacterium. Taxonomy (GTDB): domain Bacteria; phylum Bacteroidota; class Bacteroidia; order Cytophagales; family Cyclobacteriaceae; genus ZC4RG29. The sequence goes on from JAJJPK010000185.1 coordinate 23,180, forward strand.
GCGGCTCCTACTTCTCTGAGGCAAGTCTGGCCTGGGCCGCTGCCAGTCGCGCTACGGGCACTCTTGGCGAAGAGCAGGAGACGTAGTCCAGACCCACCCTGTGACAGAAGTGGATTGATCCGGGATGACCACCGTGCTCGCCGCAGATACCGACCTTGAGATCGGGCTTCGCCTGCCTTCCTTCGGTAACAGCCAGCTTCATTAGACGTCCTACGCCTGTCTCGTCAAGAGACTCGAACGGATTGTCTTTGAGCAAGCCCTTTTCTATGTATTGGGGCAGGAACTTGTTCTCCGCGTCTTCCCGCGAAAAGCTGAAGGTAGCCTGGGTGAGGTCGTTTGTTCCGAAGGAGAAGAAATCGGCCTCCTGGGCAAGTTTGTCGGCCGTGAGGCACGCCCTGACAACCTCCACCATGGTCCCGAACCGGAACGTGAGTTTAATCTTCCTTCGGTTTTCGATTTCAGACCGCACTTCGTCAACCAACTCCTTAACCTGATTAAGCTCTTCGGCGGTACACACCTGCGGCACCATGATTTCAGGGTTAACAGTTGCACCTGCCTCGATGCAATCGGCTGTCGCTTCCAGGATGGCAGCAATCTGCATGCGGTATATTTCCGGGAACGTGAGGCCGAGGCGTACGCCACGGTGACCCAGCATGGGATTGACTTCGTGAAGTTCCTTCACTTTCCGCAGCATTTGCTCTTTCTTTTCGATGGCCTGTTCCACGAGTTGCACGCCATCGGCAGTGAACGGTGCAGGTGATTTCTCGGCAATTGCCAGGTCCGCGTTCAACATCCTCAGGCTGCCGAAAAGGTTAGCCACACCACTCACTGTCTCGCGCAAGTGATGCAGGTGGGCGAGTTCCTGTGTCAGCACTTCGCTGGTGGGAAGGAATTCGTGAATAGGCGGGTCAAGGAGCCGTATGGTTACGGGGCGTGATCCCATGGCCATCAGGATTTCGCGGAAGTCGTTCTTCTGCATTTCCTTCAGGCGTTCGAGGGCGGCAGCGCGGTCCTCGGCAGTAGGTGCCAGGATCATCTCGAGGACTACCGGCAGGCGATCGACTGCATTGAACATGCGCTCGGTTCTACACAGCCCGATACCCTTCGCTCCGTAGCTCAATGCTTTTGCCGCTGCCTCGGGGGTGTCTGCGTTGGCCATCACCTGGAGTGATGCTACCTCATCCGCCCATGCGAGCAGCGTATGGAGTTCCCTGGAGAATTCCGGTTCGACCGTCGCGATCACGCCAGGATATACATACCCGGTACCGCCGTCAATGGTGATGTAATCACCTTCTCGAATGGTCTTCTCGCCAATCTGTGCTGTACGAAGATTTACATCGACATGGATTCCTTCCGCACCTGCCACACAGGGTTTGCCGATGCTGCGGGCAACAACGGCGGCGTGTGATGTCTTTCCGCCCCTGCTGGTGAGCACGCCTTGAGCGGCAAAGAACCCGTGAATGTCCTCGGGCTTGGTCTCTTCCCGTACGAGGATGACCTTCTCTCCCGCCCTGCCGAGCAGTTCCGCGCGGTCAGCGTCGAACACTACGTGACCTGATGCTGCACCAGGAGAGGCGGCAAGGCCTTTTGCTATGGGTCTGACGTCGCTTTTGGGATCGAGCCTGGGATGGAGCAGCTGTTCGAGAAGCTCGGGCTTGATACGCATGAGCGCCTCGTCCCGCGTGATCAAACCTTCGTCAGCCATTTCCACGGAGGTTCGCACCAGCGCAGTGGTGTTCATCTTCCCATTGCGCGTCTGGAGGCAGTAGAGTACGCCGTGTTCAATCGTGTATTCAAAATCCTGTACTTCGCGGTAGTGCTTCTCCAGCTTTTGGCGCAACTCCTGGAGTTGTGCGTATTGCTCCGGCATTTCTTCAGCGAGTTCGCTTACGGGTTTGGGCGTACGGATGCCAGCCACAACGTCTTCGCCCTGAGCATTGATCAGGTACTCCCCGAACATCACGTTTTCGCCTGTCCCAGGGTCACGAGTGAAGCCGACGCCCGTCGCGCTGTCGTTGCCCATATTTCCAAATACCATGGTAACGACGTTGACTGCCGTACCGTTTGCCATGTCGGGAGTGATCTTGAATTCACGCCTGTAGTCCACTGCGCGTTTGCCCATCCATGAGTTGAAGACTGCCTTGATGGCAATCTCAAGTTGTTCATAGGCATCCTCCGGGAAAGGCCGGCCCAGCGTTTCCTGGACGACAGCGAGGAAACGCTCACAAACTTCCTTCAGGTCGTCCGCGGTGAGCCCTATGTCTGCCTTAACCCCTGCCCGTTGCTTGACCTCTTCAAAGTGTTTGTCGAATGCTTCATCGGGAACACCCAATGCCACCTTGCCGAAGAGTTGAATGAACCGTCGATAGGCATCATACCCAAAGCGTTCGTTGCCGCTTCGCCGGATCAACCCTTTCAACGTGTCGCCGTTGAGTCCCAGGTTCAGGATGGTATCCATCATACCAGGCATCGACAGTGCAGATCCGGAGCGAACAGAGACCAGGAGTGGATTTTCCGCATCACCGAAACGCTTGCCACTTGCTTCCTCTACGCGTCGGATATGCTCTCGCACTTCATCCATCAGTCCCTCAGGAAGGTTTCGGTCGGGTGATGCCAGGTACTCCAGACACGCTCCCGTAGTAATTACAAAACCGGGTGGAACATTCAACCCGATTTGCGTCATCTCACAGAGATTGGCGCCTTTACCGCCGAGCAGTTTCTTGTTCTTGCCATCGCCTTCGGCGAAGCTGTATACATACTTTACCTTCTTACTTTTGGATTTCCTTTCTTTCCTTTGAAGCGAATCCACTTGCATCGTTTCGTCCATGGCGGGTGTTGTTTGATGTGAGTTCAAGGTATCGCTGATATGGGTCTGCCTGAATGACGTTGGTCAAGTACAAATTCTGATTGAAATCAGGATACCCGGGTGCCATCCTTGTTTGTTTTTGCGCCAAAAAGTGGACTTTGTTCTACGCTGAAATACTGATAACTTGCGTCATAGTTCAAAACCCGTTCAAGATGGCGCAAGTAGAACTTATCATGCCCAAGATGGGCGAGAGCATAATGGAGGCGACCATTCTCACGTGGCTAAAGAAACCCGGTGATCGAATAGAGCAAGACGAGTCGGTACTTGAAGTTGCCACGGACAAAGTCGACACGGAGATTCCCTCCGTGCATGCCGGCATTTTGAAGGAGATCCTGGCAAAGGAGGGTGAAACCGTTAAGGTGGGCAGTCCCATAGCCATCATTGAAGCCACCGTTCCCGAAAGTGGAGTTGATGAAAAAGTTTTAGAGCCTGTTGAAGCGGTGCCCCTGGAACGTGAGGAGCGCAGCAATGAGATCGCTGTCAAAGAAGAGCGAAAACAGGCGGCTGTCTCGGGCCGTTTCTATTCCCCCCTTGTACGCAACATTGCCAAGCAGGAGAATATCCCTATGTCAGAACTCGACACGCTCACCGGCACCGGCGCCGAAGGACGCGTGACGAAGAAGGCCCTGCTCGAATACATTTCCAACCGCAAGTCCGGAACTGTAGGAACAGGTGCCATTATTCCGCCCGCGATATCGGTGAACGGCGGTGATGAAATCGTGGAGATGGATCGCATGCGCAAGATGATCGCCGAACGAATGGTGGCATCGAAACGTATTGCACCTCATGTTACTTCCTTCGTGGAGGCCGACGTTACACCACTCGTGTTGTGGAGGAACAAGGTAAAAGGTGAGTTTCACAAACGCGAAGGCGAAGTGCTCACGTACACTCCGATGTTTGTCGAGGCCGTCGTACTCGCCATGAAGAACTACTCGATGATCAACATATCTGTGGATGGCGACAAGATTATCAAACGAAAAGCCATCAACATCGGCATGGCGGTGGCGCTCCCCGACGGCAACCTGATCGTTCCTGTAATCCACAATGCCGATCAGTACAACCTCAAAGGACTGATCTTTAAAGTGAATGACCTCGCCAGGCGGGCGCGCGAAAACAAACTCAAGCCCGACGAACTTGTGGGCGGCACGTTCACTATTTCCAACGTCGGCTCCTTCGGCAACGTAATGGGAACACCCATTATCGTGCAACCACAAGTGGGGATCATTGCTCTGGGAGCGATACAAAAGAAACCGGCTGTAATTGAAACACCTACCGGCGATGCTATCGGAATTCGTCACAAAATGTTCTTGTCGCATTCCTACGATCACCGCGTTATTGACGGCGCTCTGGGCGGCATGATGGTACGTCGAGTTGCCGACTATCTTGAAAAGTTTGATACGACCAGGGTGATCTGAGACCCGGACAGATTACCCATTTACCCTCTGCCCTGTCCACCCCAGGGAAAGCAAGAAGAGATTGTGCTAAGAAAAATCTTTATATCAGAATAGCTTTATGAAATTCGGAACCAAGGCAGTTCATGCGGGCGTAAGGCCCGATCCCACCACAGGGGCGATTATGACGCCCATCTATCAAACATCAACATACGTGCAAGAGTCGCCAGCAAAACACAAGGGCTATGCTTATGCACGCGGCGCGAATCCGACGCGCGATGCCCTGCAAGCCAGCATTGCGGCGCTGGAAGGAGGAAAGTACGGACTTTGTTTTTCTTCCGGGATGGGCGCGACCGACGCCGTCATCCGATTGCTCTCGCCGGGCGACGAAGTCATCACCAGCAACGACCTTTACGGTGGCTCATACCGGATGTTCAGAAGAGTCTATGAACGGTTTGGGATCAAGTTCCATTTTCTCGATCTCACCCATCCGGAAAATATCACACCATACGTCAACGAGAAGACAAAATTATTTTGGCTTGAAACCCCAACCAACCCGCTGATGAACATTGTCGACATCGCAGCGTGTGTCGATCTTGCAAAAGAGAATGGCGTACGGGTTGCGGTTGACAATACGTTTGCTTCGCCGTACCTGCAAAACCCACTGAACCTTGGTGCCGATATCGTTATGCATTCCGTTACCAAATACCTGGCGGGTCACTCCGATGTCATCATGGGTGCCTTGGTAACTAACGACGAAGCGCTCCACAGCGACCTGGCATTTATTCTCAACAGCTGCGGTGCCGTCCCGGGTCCCCAGGATTGTTTTCTTGTCCTTCGCGGGATAAAAACGCTTCATCTGAGAATGGAACGACATTGCGCGAATGGAAGAGAGGTGGCTCGATTCCTGCGAGACCATCCGAAAGTCGGAAAAGTATACTGGCCGGGTTTTGACGATCATCCAAACCATGACGTGGCCTGCCGGCAGATGCGGGATTTTGGGGGGATGATCTCCTTCTCAATCAAGGACGACGACAAGGACAAGGCGATCAAATTGATGGAAAACGTGAAGCTGTTTTCGCTTGCGGAGTCACTGGGTGGTGTCGAGTCGCTCATCAATCACCCTGCTTCCATGACACACGCAAGTGTTCCCCGTGAGGACCGCCTCAAAAGCGGGCTCGCCGACTCATTGATCCGACTCAGCGTCGGCATCGAGGATATCGAAGACTTACTCGCCGACCTCCAGCAAGCGCTAAATATGATCTGACGGTCTCCCTCTACGCGGGCGTAGCATGTTGCTTCTGCGGAAACGTTATCACAAATTCGCTGCCCTGCTTAGGCTGTGACCGGAGGGTGATCTCACCTTCGAGGCGGTCGACCAGCGTCTTCACGATGGCCAAACCCAATCCATTAGAGCTTTCGCCGCCGGTAGGTCGCGCGCTGAGTTTGGTGAACTTCTGAAAGAGTTTGCGTTTGTCTTCTTCTGAGAACCCGGGACCGTCGTCCTTTACGCGGATAAGGAATTTTCCGTCGGAGACATCAGCTGACACACTCACGACCGAATCATTTGCCGAAAACTTGATGGCATTGGACACGAGGTTGTCTACAATGCGGGCCAGATAGTCGGCATCCGTGTAAACGGAATGATCCGATGTCGAGATATCAATTCGTATATTCTTCTGGGCTGCTGCATGCCTGAGCGATTGCATCTTGTCTTCCAGGAACTCGTCCAGTTTCACAATGGAATACTCAGGTAGGACGTTCTCCTCGAGCATATTGACATCCAGAAGGTCCTTGATAAGATCCAGCCCCGCGCGGGTTGCGTTCTTGATCATTCCGATGTAGGTCCTTTGCTCCTGCGGGTCGATGCCCTCCATTTCGAGCAAGTCGGTAAGACCGCTGATCCGATTCAGTGGCGATTTGAGGTCGTGCGCCACAATGCTCATGAGTGTGTCCTTCTCATGATTCAATTCCGACAGCTGCATGTTCCTCCTGGATAAATTCTCGTTCTGCCGAATGATCTCTTCCCGCTGTAGCTGGATTTCCGCGTTCTTCGCCGCAAGCTTGTAGTTGATAAGCCTGCGCTTTCGGCTGTTGAACCAGTGAACCGCTGACAACAAACTTATAAACACGATGATGATGACCAGCATGATATTCTGCAGTCGCTGGCGGTGCAGGGTAGCTTCGGCCGCTTCGTGTGAAGCAATCAACAACTGGTGCTCCTTCTCCCTTTTTTCTATTAGACGCTCAATCTGACGGGTGAGGTCAACATTCTGAAGGGATTCCTTCAGGATAAGGTAACGGTTGGAGTGTTCGATGCTTGCCTGTTTGCGGCCTAGTTTATTGTAGAGTTCGCTGAGGTAGAAATGGGCATCGCGCTGCAGAATCATATTGCTGGTCCCCTCCTGCCCGTCAGTCACCTTTTTCAGATATCGGGCGGCTTCCGGATAATTTGCACGCTGGAAGTTCAAGCGGCCAAGGAGCAGATAGGTGCGTGGAAGAAGCCGCTGATTGTCGGTATCACTAACAATCCGTAGCGCCGCGTTGGCGGCTGTCGTAGCCGCTTCCGGGTCTTGTCCGTTCAGAAGATATTCTGCAAGGGCCAGGTTAATTTCTGCCTGGCTGATCCTGTCGTCAATAGATTGCGCAATGGAGTCTGCCTCTGTCAGTGAACGGATCGCGTTTGCCGAATCGCCGACCGCCTCGTATACCAGGCCAAGTTCCATGAGGGCGGACAATACGCCCCGTGGCGATCCGATTGCTTTTCTCAGTTCATAGGCCTTCAGCGACATCCGGAGGGCCTTCTCCAAGTCGTTTTGTGATTTATACAAGTTGGCCAGGCTTCGGGCGACATAGGATTGCCCCACGACATCGTCGGTGGACGCAAAGATTTCTTCGGCACGAATGAAGTTGCTATACGCCCGGGCCATGTCGCCCTGGTCGAAGAAAAGGCGGCCAAAGTTGTTATAGCCAAACCCGAGTTGAACGGAATCGCCTTCACGGCCAGCCAGTTCGATGGCCTGGGTGTGATAATCGAACGACGCTTGGTAGTCGCCCTTATACGCCATCGCCAGGCCGATAAAGCTCAGGGGCTTGGAAAGCCCCTTGGCTACGCCCAGTTCCTCCCCAAGCGCATAGGCCATTTCACAGTAATAGATGGTGCTGTCGGGGTAGGATAGACGGTATTCGAAACCCAAGTCATTGAGTAGGTTAAACCGTGTCAACCCATTGGCAGCCCGAAGGGCGGCCTTCAAGCTATCAATCCTGGAAACATTTTGTGCCTGCACAAGCACAGGCAGCGCAAAAAGGAGAAAAAAACCAACTATCCGGTTCACTGGCTCTGTTTGAAATGCGATCCGGTCTTTGCCGCCAATATACGCAAAAGGGCATCTCCATTTTGAACAATTTTTTGCCCCTTTCCGGCCTGTTTTTCAGGATTCCGGTTCAATATAATCCAGGTCGTTATGAAAGGTTTCCTGTAGCAGCGTCAGCGCAGCCAGGGCCACCGCAATAGCGCCGATGCCCACAATCAGAGCGCCGTGGAGGATGCCCCATTGATCCTTGGCGGCGACAAAAAAGAAATTCAGGGCGGGAAGGGTACCACGAATGAAATTGGGTACAGTCGTCGTCACAGTCGCCCGCAAATTCGTACCAAACTGTTCTGCCGCAATGGTGACAAACAGCGCCCAGTACCCTACCGAAAATCCGAGCATAACACACATGAAGTAGAGAAATTCAGCGGACCGTACGGGGGCATATACATATAACACAACCTGTAGCCCGGTAAACAAAATAAAGAGCCGTACTACGCGCTTGCGACTTTTCAGCAACTGGCTGATAAGTCCGCTGGACATATCTCCCAGCGCCAGGCCGACGTAGCTGAACATGACCGCCTTACCGGCCACTATGGGTTCAGCGATGCCAAGCGCGACCCCGAACTCCGGAGAAAGAATGATCAGGATGCCGACAACGTACCAGGTAGGCGTCCCGATCAGGATGCACCCGAGGTATTTCTTCAACCGGTTCGCATTGGTAAAGAGCATCAGAAAATTGCCCCTGCTGGCAGCAGTCTGCTTGACCCTGGCAAATAATCCTGACTCGAATGCTCCGATACGCATGATCAGCAGCAGAATGCCAAGACCACCTCCGATAAAGTAGGCAACCCGCCAGTCGAATATCTCGGCAATAAAATACGCCAGGACAGCGCCGAACATCCCGACCGTAGCGACTAGCGTAGTACCGTATCCCCTAATCTCTTTCGGAAGTATTTCTGCCACCAGGGTAATCCCCGCTCCCAGTTCCCCGGCCAATCCTATTCCCGCCAGAAAGCGGATCACCGCGTATTGGTCGACGTTGGTAACAAATCCATTGGCAATGTTCGCAGCCGAGTAAAGCAAAATAGATCCGAAAAGAACGGACAGCCTGCCCTTCTTGTCGCCAAACACACCCCAGAGGATTCCTCCTAACAGCAATCCAAGCATCTGGGCATTTATGAGAAATATCCCCTCGCTCAGTACGTCCGCGTCGGGAACGCCTATACCCCGAAGGCTGGGGATTCGCACAATGCCAAACAGCAGTAAGTCGTAGATGTCTACAAGGTAGCCGAGGGCGGCAACGATAACAGGCGTGCTAAAGAGATGCCTGCGAACAGATGAGTTCATCGGCAAACGGGGGTAACTTCCTGCATTCGGAAAAACACAATGTATTCGAAAAAATAAATATTTCTTCGGTATTTGCTTCGAAATTTCACTCGCCCACGCAAGACCACTTACCATGAAACACACGGAAGGCATGCTGCAGCCCGGAGCACTGAAGGACAAAACGATTATTATCACGGGTGGAGGAACCGGTCTCGGTAGGTCTATCGGAAAATACATCCTGGAGCTCGGTGGGAACGTTGTGATTGCGAGCCGTAAGGAAGAAGTGCTGAACAAAACCGCCGCGGAACTCACCCGTGAGACCGGGGGCCAGATCCTTGCTGTGGGTTGTGATGTACGCCACTACGAAGAGATAGAAAATGTCTTACGCCAGACCGAAGAACGCTTTGGGGCCTTTCACGGCGTACTTAACAATGCAGCGGGAAACTTCATAAGCCCGACCGAACGGTTGTCGCACCGCGCTTTTGACGCGGTTGTGGATATCGTGCTCAAGGGCTCGTATTATTTTTCGCTGGCTGCCGGAAAGTACTGGATCGCGAAGAAGCAGCCGGGCGTTTTTCTCAACATCGTCACCACCTACGCGTGGACAGGATCGGGATATGTAGTGCCATCGGCTTGCGGAAAGGCGGGGGTGCTCGCACTCACGCGGTCGCTGGCAGTTGAATGGGCACGCTATAACATTCGCTCCAACGCCATTGCACCCGGTCCGTTCCCAACACAAGGAGCGTGGTCCAGGTTGCTGCCCGGTGAATTGGCTGAAAAATTCAATCCAGCAAACCGCATACCTCTCAAGCGCGTGGGTCACCACCAGGAGATCGCCAACCTGGCCGCCTATCTGTTGTCGGATTACTCCGCTTACGTCAATGGCGAAGTGATCACAATCGACGGTGGCGAATGGCTGAGAAATGGAGGCGAGTTCAATCACCTCGAGTCGATTCCTTCCGAGATGTGGGACCGCCTGGAAATGATGCGCTCGAAGCAGGCAGAAAAATAACTTTCGGAAGATTGCTTTTTTGATGAACGACTTTCAGACGCGGATACACACACAATTGGAAGCGCAAAAGGCCCGCGGGCTGAACCGGCAGACACGAGTGGTCCCGGAAGAATGGAAGGACTTCACGTCCAACGATTACCTCGGCCTCGCGCGTTCGGAAGAACTGCGGAACGCCATTCACCAATTTCTTTCTCACGCTCCCGGCAAGCGCAACGGCAGCGGTGGGTCCCGGCTCCTCTCCGGAAACTCTTTACTGGCAGAAGAAGTCGAGCGCTTTGTTGCGACCATCAGCGCCGCGGAGTCGGGGTTGCTTTTCAGTTCCGGCTACATGGCCAACCTCGGCGTACTTTCCTGTCTTCCCCAACGGGGTGACACCGTGTTGTACGACGAGCATGCTCATGCTTCGCTAAAGGATGGAATCCGTCTTAGTCTCGCAGACCGCTACAGCTTCCACCATAACGATATGGACGACCTGGAGCGAAAGCTGACGCGCTCGAAGGGCATGGCATTCATTGTGGCGGAGTCCGTTTATTCAATGGACGGCGACCTTTGCCCGCTTGCCGATCTCGTCGCCGTAGCGCAGCGCCATCGTGCCGTGGTCATTCTCGATGAAGCACATGCTACGGGCATCTTTGGTGAGAACGGCGGCGGACTCGCACCGGCGCTTGGCCTTGAAGAAGAAATTCCCGTCCGAATACTCACCTTCGGAAAGGCTATGGGCATCCACGGGGCTTGCGTGTGTTGTTCGGAGCCCGTACGGAACTTCCTGGTCAATTTCAGCAGACCGTTCATCTATACGACGGCAATGCCCGATCACAGTCTGGCCGCCATTCGTTGTAGTTTTCAATATGTTAATGAACATCATGAACTAAGAGAAAAGCTGCAGCAAAAGATTGACTTGTTCCGTCAGCACTGTTCGGTTGACACCGGCAGCGCCACGCCCATTCAACCCGTCATTATCGGAGGTAATGAGAATACGAGAGCCGCGGCGAACGTCCTTCAGTCCCGGGGTTTCGACGTGCGACCGGTACTATCACCCACGGTGAGGCCGGGAACAGAGCGTTTAAGGATATGTTTGCATGTGTATAACAGTGATGAGGATATTGTGGAACTCGCGGAGGAGTTAAATCAGGTAGTCCGTCTGCCCTGAAGCTTCAAAACCTTGCCTCGCAGCACAGACAGTTCGAGTGCAAGTTGGAGTACCGTAAGTGACAAGCAAAGAGTAAGAAGTAAGGATGGATCTTTTCGTGACGGCAATCGATACTGACAGCGGTAAGACACTGGTGTCGGCAATACTGTGCGAGGCGTTGGGGGCCGATTATTGGAAACCTGTCCAGGCGGGGTTTCCGCGTGATGCCGATCGAGTCAGGGAACTTGTAAGCAACGAGAAAACGACCATCCATCCTGAACGTTATCTGCTGCAGCACGCCATGTCGCCGCATGCAGCCGCGCATCGTGAAGGGATAAGCATATCAGCAGACGATTTTTCCCGCCCTTCTACACCACGTGACCTTGTCATTGAAGGTGCCGGTGGATGTCTCGTACCGCTGAACGACACGGAGTTCATCATCGATCTCGCGCCTCGGCTCAGCGCTCAGGTCGTCCTGGTGGCCGACCTTTATCTGGGCAGCATCAACCATACGCTGTTAACAGTGGAGGCGCTGCAAGGCAGGGGGCTAAGGCCCATAGGTATTATCTTTAATGGCGAAGCCAACCCGGAGAGCGAACGCATCATCTGCCATCATACAGGATTGAAGGTGTTGCTGCAGATAGACAAAGAACGTGCGGTTGACAGGCACATGGTAATCAGATATGCAGAACAGTATAACAAGTCGCGAGAAAAGTGAGTGGCTGAAGACCGACAGCCGATCCGTTTGGCATCCGTTCACCCCATTGGGCAGAAAGGAACCACCCCTTTTCGTTACCAGTGGCCGCGGGGCTTACCTCTTCACGCATGACGGGCGGGCTATCCTCGATGCGGTATCATCCTGGTGGGTAAACCTGCACGGTCACGGGCATCCGGAAATTGCGAAAGCAGTCGCGGCCCAGGCTGAAACGCTCGAGCATGTGATCTTCGCGGGTTTTACACACAAGCCGGCCATCGAACTGGCAGAGCATATCGGTTCAATCCTGCCGTTCCGCGATGGACGCATCTTCTACTCCGACAACGGCAGCACCGCTGTGGAGGTCGCGCTAAAGATGGCGTTGCAATACTGGTACATCCTGGGAATTGAAAAGCGAAAGGTCATCGCGCTGAAAGGTGCTTATCATGGCGACACGTTCGGATCCATGGCTGTCGGCGAACGCGGACTGTTCACACGTCCCTTCCACCCGTTGCTGTTCGACGTAACTTTTGTTGACTTCCCTTCGCCGGATGCCGCGGAAGATGTATTACGGCAGTTCAGGACAGTCGTGGAGAACAACGATGTCGCGTGTTTCATTTACGAGCCTCTCATACAAGCCGCGGGCGGGATGAGGATGTATGGCGCCGACGTGCTCGACCGGATGCTCACTTACGCGAAAGAAAAGGATGTGTTGTGTATTGCCGACGAAGTATTCACAGGCTTTGGCCGCACGGGAAAAATGCTTGCGAGCGATTACATGAAGCATGCACCAGACCTTATAGCGCTTTCAAAGGGAATTACCGGAGGAACGCTGCCGTTAGGAGCGACTGCGGTGTCAAAGAAAGTGTATTCGGTATTCGAAAGTGAGGGTTCCGAGCATACGTTCTATCACGGTCATTCCTACACGGCCAATCCAATCGCGTGTGCTGCCGCCAACGCGAGCTACCGCCTGCTGATCCAGCCGGATTGCCAGGAAGCTATTGCGCGGATTGCCCGGTGGCATGCCGAGTTCGTTGAGAGAATCCGGGATCACCGGCGTGTACGCGATGCGCGGTCGCTCGGCACGGTCCTGGCGGTTGAAATTGAGTCGGGAGAAACGCGATATGACAACCAATTAGCCGCGAGCATGTATCGCTACTTTCTGGACCGCGACATACTACTGCGGCCGCTTGGTAACGTAGTATACACCGTGCCGCCCTACGTAATCTCTGAAGAAGATTGTCAACGGATCTATTCTGCCATTACAGATTTCCTGGACCAGCTTTGACGCGGGTTACTTCCTGTACCGGAAGGAGCGCGTGACTCCGAAGCTATAGTGCAGCCCAAGCTGCAGGCCGACAAGCATACTCGCACGATGGCTGAACAGGTCTTGTCCTTCACCGTTTGTGATGCTGTCGATCACGTCGCCGGTACGCATGTCGCTAAGGCTGTAGTTTGCGCGTATCTGCGTGCTGAGGAAAAGGTGTTTCGACAAATCGATGTCAATTCCAAACGCAGCTGCAATCTGGAATTCCATGTCCCTGAACTGGTTCGCCTTCTTGGTAAGGATTTCCGAAGGTTCCATAGCCGGCGCGCTGTACGTTCCGTCGCCGTTGTCAATAGCCCCTTCCGGAAGCACGAACGAAGGATCATCCGGGATGGTGAACGTACCCGCCTGGTATTCCATGCGCTCTACCGCTTCCGTGAGGAAGGAAAGCTGGGGACCCAGGTTGAAGTTCGTTCTAACTGGCGCGCTGCCACCGCTCATGAAACGCATGAGAAGTGGGAGGTGGAGGTAGCTGAGGCTGATTTCCCGCTGACCCTTGATTTGTTCTGCAGCGTCGATGATCTCATAGATCTGTCCTTGCTTCGACAGGATGGACTCAAGGGAGAGGCCAAAGGTTCTTCCCAGGTCGAGACCAAAGGAAAACCCTATTGGCGCCATCTTGTACGTGTATTGCCCGCTGTAGCGCGGATCCTGCGACAAGCCTTTGTCGAGGACGAAAGTTGCGTTGACCGCCGTAGTAAGTCCGAGATGCACCTGTTGCGCCTGGACAGTGAGCCACGCGATAGAAGCCAACAGGATGACAAGAGATAGTCGAATCGCCTTCATAGTCGAACGTGTTGGTGTTCAGGAAATTGAATACGGGTTAACCGGGAAAGTAACCCTCAGGGCAGCGGTTTGACCATCAGAGAGCCCTTGTATGTAAGATATGCCGTCACTTTGCCTGATTTTGAGGGGTGTAAATCGCAGGAACTGCTCTCGAGGGGCGGAGAAGTGAGCAAACTGCCGGACTGATCGTAGATGTATGTCAGGTTCTGGAGCTGATCAGTAATGGAGTAATAAACGCTACCCGCACCGAAGTCGTAATAGCGAACTACGATCGGATTCATTCCCACGTAGGGATTGGTGATTATATTTCTTCCATTGACATCGAGTATCGTGAGACCGCTCGGATCTTGTCGTACCATGCAATAGGATTTTCCGCTGCGCTCCTTCACGAGGCTGAACCGCGAACTGATGGACGACTTAATGAGCGCCTCGCGCGACTGAATTTTTCCGGCGGGGTTGAAGCGGATTCGGAACCCGTCGTTGGACACGACGATGAAGTCAGAGTTGTCGATCGTGCTCCCTACGTCCAGGAAATAATCGCCTTCCGGCCGCGCGTCGAGGTTAAGCGGGAATCCGCGTTGCATCTCTCCTCTCCGGTTCATGAGGTACGCACGGCCGTCGCGGCGGATCGCGATGAGATAATCCCGTCCGCGAATGCGATGATGGCGTGCGGTGATAAAGAGGTCGTCTTCCACATTGTTGGGCGTCCAGCCTTCCAGGTTGGTGCCTTGCTTGTCGTACATCCAGATCTTACCCGACTTTTCTGTGATGAGGAAGCGATAGTTCCTGCTGTGGTCGTAATCGACGAGACAGAGATATTCAATGTCTTTCGCACCGATGGTCACCGGGAAAGGCGGGACGTAGTTACCCAGCCGATCGATGATATGGAGTTTGCCTTCTGTGGCGAAGAGGTACTGGAGTTTTCCGTTCTTGTAGTAATCGACCTGGAACAGTTCGCCGATGATCGGACCGTCCATTTGCTTTGACCATAGTGCGCTGCCGGTAGAGGAAACCAGGTGGATTTGGTTCAGAGAATCCTGGACAAGGACCTCGAGTGACTTGTCGACGTGGCTTCGAACGACAAAAGGCTGGCCTCGCAGGCTGACGGGGAAGGTGGTAACGAGCATTTGTTCCTGTCGCGATGCGGGAGTTGGCGGTTCATAGGATTCGTACTGCCAGGCGACGTTGGTATAGAAACTCTCGTTGAGGTGGCTGAACTGGATCGCACCCATGCCGACGGACGACAGGAGGCTGCGGTTGTCGCGGATGAAGGTAACCCATTTGTCATTGAGGGACCCGCGGAGGATATTCCAGATTCTGGGTGTATTGATATAGAGGCTCACGTTTGATTCCAGGAGGGTGGATTCCAGGAATCGGTTTTGTGCTACAGACTTTCCCCATGTTTCCTCCTGCTCGATGTCTTCGAGGAAGGCTTTCAATTCTTCCAGGTCTTCGCCGATAATGACGGTGTTGGCGGCTGTTGTGTAGTACGTGTGATCGAATCCATTGGCGAAGGGTGCGAAGAGGTGTTCGGGGAATCGGAAGACCGGAAGTTGTCGAATTTCGGAGTGGTCGAATGGCTCAAAGGATACGGTGTCAACGCTGTATCGCGCTGCCATTCGGTTCAGGGTTGAAATCCACGTTTCGGGAGATTCGGTTTCCACGAGGAGGATTCGCGACAGCGTGTTTCGGCTGGATTCGACGTAGCAGACGCCCACTTCGTTATCCACCGCTGTGTAAAGGTCGCGGATGTTCACGTTGAGTGTTCGTGCTATCTGGATGAGTGTGTCTTCCAATACTTTCCGACGTTCGGGGTAACGGCTCAGTCGCACGCCAAAGTCGAGGCCTTCGCTTATGCCGTAGGTAGCGAGGAATACAGTTCGATTGGAGACATATTGCTTGAGGTCGAATGATGTAGGGAATTGATCCCTGAAGACGGTGAGCACAGAGCCCGCGCTACCTTCTTCGATGCTGAAGCCGTTGAGCACGAGATTTTTTTCTGCGGCCTTAATGTCGAGTACTGCGGCTCTTCCGAAATGTCGGATGAGGTCTGCGTTGATCACCGGCGAGAAGACGGAGAGCCAGCGTGAAAAATTCTGGAGGTGAATGTAGAGGTTACCGGCGTCGTTCTTGAGTTTGGGCATTTGGTAGATGCTGCCGAGTCGCTGGCGGAATGTCGAGCGTTCGTCGCTACCGAATACGCGGATCACGTCCTCGATGAGGAAGGGTGTAAAGCTTCCGATCCACACGTCGTCGAGGAGCGTCCAGGAGAAGGTGGCTCCTGCGGATGTGAGTTCATTGATGGTGGTGGCGTTAAACGTCCGTTGTGCCGTGCGGACGCCGGGTTTTCGGCTCCAGTCGGTAGCGGTGGCCTCGACAATAAGGCGTTCGTTTCTATCGGCCAGGGGCAGGTAGAAGACAAAGTCGAAGTCGTCTTTGCGTGTGACGTGAAGGGAGACGAGTGATCCGGGTTTTTGTTCGTTGAGGAGGTTGATGATGTTTTGCAGCGAGTCGCGGTTCTTGTTGTAGAGGGCGGCTTTCATGATGATTTGCCAGATGGACGTAGCCTTAACAGGTTCGATGCATTCCTGGCAGGTGCTGGCCTCATATACGGCGACGGCTCCGGACGGTATGAGGTCCCACGGTGTGAGTTTCTGTGGCCGGAAGAATTTCTGGTAGGCGAAAAATGCTCCTGCTATCAACGCGATGATTCCTATGGTAATGAGCAGGGGTGTTCGTTTCACAGCAAAAGTATCGTGTTACATGGAATCAAAAGCGAAAGATAGAAGGGATGGGGGAGAATGACAATAGTTGGCAGTTGGCCCTTCACGACACCCCATTCACTCATTCACTCATTCATTGAACCCCCGTTCAACAAACTCCCCTTCGACAAGCTCAGGGACCGGAACCGGAACCGGTGTGAGAGTGAGTGTGAGAGTGAAGGAAGGAAGGAAGAAGTAAGAAAGAAGAGGTAATCAGTACATCAATACACCAAATCCAGCCCCGGTAGGGGCG
>JAJJPK010000186.1:0-11235 GCA_032907565.1 Cyclobacteriaceae bacterium
TATCCATGCAGGATCTGATCGCGAACCTACCGGCGGTTATTTATGAATATACCATCTACCCCGATGGGAGGAGAGCGTTCACCTTTGTGAGCCCTTCCAGCGTAAGGATCCTCGGCGTAGAGGCGCAGGAAATCATGAACGATCCCGCCGTTATGGAAAACCTCGTGCACCCCGATGACCTGGAGTACCTTCAGGAGACGTCCTATGAAAGTGAACGGACCGGTAAAGGGTGGTCCTGGCAGGGTCGGATGTATGTAAGAGGCCATCAGCGGTGGATAGAGATTAATTCCAACCACGAGGCGCTTCCCGACGGAACGATCATTCGCAGAGGCATTCTTCAGGATATAACCGAACGGCGTCTGTCGGCCAAGGAAAGCGAGATCCGATACCAGCTTATGGTTAGGAGGATTCCCATCGGCATTATCATACTCGATAACGAGGAGATCGTCTTTGCCAACGATATGGCTATGCAGATCTTTGGCGCACGGCGCGCGCGGGAACTCAATGATGCCGGGCGATACTTTTTTGTTCCTGAAGCCGAACGGGAGGCAATGGCACACCGAATGGAATCCGTGCGCGATGGCATTCCATCGAATGCCGTCGAGCGAAGGTTCATTCGACTGGATGGCACTGAGGTGGATGTCGAAGAGATGGCCTTCCCGTTCATATTCAGAGCGCGAAACACAGTACAAGTCGTCTTCAGGGACATCACGGAAAAGAAGCGTACGGAGGCGATGGTGAAGAAGAACGAGACGCTGTTCACGCAGCTGTTCAATAGTATTCCCATGGCTACGGTCATGCTGGACGAGCGGGGAAAGGTTCAGCAGATCAATGAGGGTTTCAGGCAGATGTTTGGCTATGAACTGGCCGAGCTAAAGGGTCAGAATCTGAATGAGTTTATTGTCCCGGAAGAGTTAAGGAACGAGGGTATCGACCTGAACAACCTGATCACGGAAAACCGCATCATCAGCGTCGAGACCGCACGGCGGCACAAGAACGGTCAGCTGGTAAATGTGATTCTCTACGGTGTACCTGTGATGCAGGATTCCCAGACCATCGGAATCTTCGGTGTGTATGTTGACATTACTGATCGTATACGCGTTGAAGAGGAGCTAAAGATCCGCAACGCCGAACTGGATAACTTTGTTTACAAAGTGTCGCACGACCTGAGGGCGCCACTCTCGTCCATACTCGGACTGGTAAATCTCTCCCGTGTGCCCGACAATCCGGATAACCTGATGGATTATATCAGCATCATCGGTGAAAAGGTCGAACACCTGGATCATTTTATCAGCGATGTACTGAGCCATTCAAAAAACCTGAAGATGGAAGTGACGATCGGCAAGGTGGAACTGGCACAGATCATCGAAAACGCTTTTCGCGATCTGAACTATCTGCAGGGCGCGAAAGACCTGATCTGGAATGTTACCGTGGAAGGGGTTGATTTTTACAGCGATCCCTGGCGCGTAGCGGAAATTTTCCGCAACCTCGTATCGAATGCCATCAAATACCGCCATACGAAAGGCAACCGGATACCCGAGGTGGCCGTGAAGGTGAACGTCGACAACCTGCGCGCTGACATTACCTTTGCTGATAACGGCATCGGTATTTCCGAGGAGAACCTTACCCGCGTATTCGAGATGTTCTTCCGGGCAACGGAACAGTCCGACGGCTCCGGCATTGGACTGTACATCGTCAAGAACGCCGTGGAAAAACTTGGGGGAGAAATCAGCGTGGCCAGCAAACAGGGGGAAGGTACGCGGTTTCATATTGTATTACCCAACCGGATTGCCAGCGGAATCGTTAGGCCCTTCCCCATAGTGTATGACGAGCAGCCGAAATGAGAATTGCAGAGGTGACGACGGCACGTGAGGCCAGGGACTTTTTGAAACTTCCCGTAGACCTGTATAGGAACGAACCCCGCTGGATAAGACCCCTCGATAAAGATATTGAAGCGGTGTTTGACCCGTCGAAAAATCATGCCTTCCGTCATGGCGAATGCACGCGGTGGGTGCTCTACAATGATGCGGGTAAGCCTATCGGAAGGGTAGCTGCGTTTGTAAACCGGAGGACGGTCCACAAGGGCAACGATCAGCCCACAGGCGGTATGGGCTTTTTCGAATGTATCGACGATCAGCCTGCTGCCTTTAGATTGTTCGACCAATGCAAGGCGTGGCTTCAGGAGCGAGGCATGGAGGCTATGGATGGGCCCGTGAATTTCGGGAGTCGCGACCGCTGGTGGGGTCTGCTCGTAGAGGGCTTTGACCGGGACCCCGCCTACCAGTGCAATTACAATTTCCCGTATTACCAAAAGCTGTTTGAGGCATATGGGTTCCAGGTGTATTTCTACCAGCTCACTTTCGGCCGTAAGGTCGCTGATCCGCTGTCTGAAAGGCTGGCCTACAAGGCCCAGCTCGTCGCGCGCGATCCGGATTACGAATTCCGATACCTGAGGAGAGATGAGCTTGATAAATTGCCGGAGTATATCGTGGAAGTATATTCCAAAGCCTGGTCTAATCGGTCAGAGAATCCGGAGATTTCACTTCCCCAGGCCCGCAAGATGGTACAGCAAATGAAGCCCATACTGGATAGAAAATTGTTGTACTTTGGCTTTTACAAGGGTGATCCTGTTGCCATGTACCTCTCTGTGCCGGAGATCAACCAGGTTCTGAAATATGTAAACGGAAAGCTGGACTGGATCGGCAAGCTGAAGTTTCTTTGGCATAAGGTGCTCAAAACGAATACAAAGGCGTTGGGTGTCCTTTTTGGCGTGGCACCGGAGCATCAGGGCAAGGGTCTCGATGGAGCGATGATAATGACTGCCGCGAAGGTGCTGCAGCACAGTTCGTCGTCGTACAAAGAATACGAGATGAACTGGATCGGAGACTTTAATCCAAAAATGATCCGCGTTGTGGAGCAGGTGGGCGCCAGCGTGGTTAAACGACATGCCACGTACCGGAAACTCTTCGACGAGACAAAACCGTTCAGGCGGGCGCCCGTATTGGGATAAACACATATGGAGGATCAAGAGACAAGGTCACGGTTCCTGTTCAGAAATCTGCTGAAAGGGTTGCTCTGGTTTGCCGTGATCATAACGGCGTTCATCCTCGTGGAAGATTATCTGCAGGAAAATTTTCGCGATACAATTGAATCCATTTACGATAAGCCGCTGCCCCTCTTCGGGATTTTCTTTGCCTCCGAAGTCGTGTTCGGGCTAATTCCTCCCGAGTTCTTCATGATGGTATGGACGCTTCATGATATTTCACTTCTGTCATACGTTATCAACCTGGCCGTGCTTACGGTGTTGTCCTATGCGGCTGGCGTTATCGGTTATTGGATAGGAAGCCGTTTCTCAAAAACCGGCTTTTATATCCGGTTACATGAGCGCTACCTTTCGCAGTACGACCGGAGCCTTCAACGCTATGGCGGCTACCTTGTGTTTGTAGGAGCAGTGACGCCGCTTCCATTCTCAGCTACGTGTATGCTGGCAGGATCGATCAACTACAATTTCCGTGAATTCCTGTTGATCTGCATAACGCGGGTGCTTCGGTTTGTGGTCTATGGGTGGATGGTCTGGACATTTCCCAACTGGTTTTCATGATCGAGGAGTTTGCTATGAGTAAGAAAACAGCTGTATTATTAATCAACCTTGGAACACCGGATAGCCCATCCGTTCCCCACGTGCGTTCGTACCTTTCCCAGTTTCTCAATGACCCTCGCGTCATCGACATTCCGTGGCTTGCGCGCAAACTCCTGGTGAACGTAATCATCGTTCCGTTTCGCGCACCAAAGTCCGCGGCTGTCTACCGCCAGTTGTGGACGCCTGAAGGTTCGCCTCTATTGCTGCTCAGCCAAAAGGCTGCTGACCTTCTTCAGCAACAATTGCCGGAAAACTACCGCGTATACCTTGCCATGCGTTACAAGAATCCGTCTATTCCGGATGTGCTTGCTGCCATTGCCAAGGAACAATACGATCGCATCATCGTGCTGCCCATGTTTCCACAGTACGCCTCAGCCACTACGGGCTCCGCACACGACGAGGTAAATGGTGGGTCATTCCAGAGATTCAATTCGTCAGCCAGTATTATAACCATCCGACGTACATTGATGCGTTTGTGGCAAGAGGCCGTCAATACCAGCTGGACGAATACGATCACGTTCTGTTTTCCTATCATGGGCTGCCGGAACGCCAGGTCGATAAAGTTCATGTCAACGGCACGTGTGCCGACTACAACTGCATTCGCGAGATCAATGCGGCGAACGAATATTGCTATCGCGCTACATGCTATGCCACAACGCGACAGATCGCGGACGGCCTCGGCATTCCGGAGGAACGCTATACCGTTTGCTTCCAGTCGCGCCTCGACAACAAATGGCTGACTCCGTTTTCCGACGACGTCGTTATCGACTGCGCTAAACGCGGAATGAAAAAATTGCTGGTGTTTTCACCCGCGTTTACTGCCGACTGCCTTGAAACCATTGTCGAAATTGGTATCGAATACCAAGAGCTCTTCCAGGAACACGGCGGAGAGAAAGTGCAACTCGTAGAGAGCCTCAACGATCATCCGTTGTGGATACAATGTTTGAAGGAGTTAGTAGAGGGGTGACTTGGCACGCCTTCGGCGTGCCCTCAGCGCCTCCACTGCTTCAATCGCCTTCTTTCTCCGCGCGTCCCTTTCTCCTTTGATCTCAACGAACGGCAGGTTCATGGCCGTGAGCTGTTCGTGATAAATCGAATAGAGCATTTCGCGCTTATCGGGGTGTTCGCGTTGGGGATCATCTTCCCAGGGAATGTCTACGTATGTCAGCAGATGAAGGTCATAGTGTGAGTTATTCAGTGCGTGAAGAATTTCCGGATCACAACGTCCGTACTTGACTTCGCTCCAGATCTTTATGACCAGCAGCGTGGTATCGCAGAAGAGCAAGCCATTTGCACTGAGACTCCACTCCTTTTCGAGTCGCAGTTGACCGTGCGCGATCGTGAGAAGGTCGTGCTCCTCGTAGGGACGTACGAGGTTATCGAGGTAAGCTCTTTCAAATTCAGGCACCCACACCGTGTTGTAATGCGTAGAGAGAAAGGATGCCAGGTCAGATTTTCCCGTGCACTCGGGACCTACGATGGCGACCTTCAGAAGGCTGTTTTCGTTTTCATCCATCCAATAGGGGTTTTATTTGGATTAACCCAGGTTTCCGCCGATGCGGCCATATATCATTTCAGGTCGCCAGGGCAATGGCTCTCCATAAATCATCCGGGTTCCGCGACGGTATTCAGAATATCCGTTCTCAATGAGGTACCGCATGGCTTCACGGTTCTCTTCCGGAACAACTGCTACGCCCCCATTCCTGTGCTTCAGTCGCATAAGCGCCAGGCCAACCTCGGGACGCGTGGCGACAATGTATCCCTCGCCCAGCGTTGGCAGGTAGTATCCTTCGAGGACGCCGTTATTCTTGATACAACGTCCCTCGGCCCAATGCGGTTCAAGAAGTTGGCTGCGATCTTCGAACGAAGCCGCTGCATCAAGCGCGAGCGCAGCATCGCGTAAGTCACTGCTGAAGGGCACTATTTCCGTGGGCGTTTCGTCCTTTAGCCTGCCATTGCGCATAAAGACGTAATCAGACATACGACGAAAGCCCAGTTGACGATATATCGGCGCTCCCATGGGTGTTGCAGCGAGATGCAGCGTTTTGAATTGCCATTCACCAATGAGAAAATTCATCAGCCATTTGGTGATGAGTGTACCGATACCCTGACGCCGATACTCAGGCGCTACGATTATATGCGCAAGCCATCCAGTCGTACGGTGCCTGATGGCACATCCAATCCCTGCCATGCAGCCATCGATGGTATATTTTATCGGATGACAAAATGGAGCGTTGACATAGAATTCATAGTAAGGACCGAGAGGCAGCCATCCTTCAGGCTGGAGGGGTGGCAGCAGGCGAATATCGGAGGAGGTAAACTGCTCGATCTTCACAACGAAGCGTATTGGCCGCAAAATACGCAATCTAATGCTTCACCACAGAGGCACAGGGGGCAGGAAGATGCACAGAGGAATTTTGTGGTGAACCGAAGAAACTCAACGATCCAAATGCGGCGTTACCACTTGCCGGAGCACGTGTGCAGGCACAACCCCGGCTTCACGCCACAGTATCTGGCCGTTGCGGAAAAGGATCATGGTAGGCACACCCTGGATGTTGTACGCGCGTGCCGCGGCGGGATTACGATCGACGTCAACCTTGAGGATGCGCACCTTGTCGCCCATTTCCCGGGAAAACTCCTCGATGACGGGCGCCATCATTTTGCAGGGCCCACACCAGTCCGCATAAAAGTCGACGAGCACAGGTTTGTCGCCCTTGATTATATCGCTGAACCGCTCTCTCCCGTTCGTGCTCATACCACTCCGTTTAAGTGCTTGAAGGAACAGCTGCACTCGTAAGGCGGAACCGCTTGCTGGACCGGATTCCCTTATAACCGTTGCTTACATCGACAAGGTTGTCGTACCCGCGTGCCTTGAGTATGGAAATGAAAACCATCGATCGGTATCCGCTTGCGCAATAGACATAGTGCGGACGAGCAGGGTCGATGGTGTGCATATGTTCATTGATAAAGTCGAGTGGTAGGTTTATAGCACCGTCCAGGTGTCCCGCGGCGTATTCTTCTCGTCTGCGGACATCCAGAATTGCTGGCTTTGTTGTCAGCGTGTCCGCCAGCTGTTTGGCGTCGACGGAGGAAATGCGGTCGATTTCCTTACCGGCTTCCTTCCACGCAGCAATTCCCCCACGCAGATAGCCGATCGAGTAGTCATAACCGACCCGCGCCAGGCGTGTCACCACTTCGGATTCACGACCGTTCTCGGCGACAATCAGAATCTCCTGACGGATGTCGGGGATAAGTGCACCTACCCACGGCGCGAACGATCCGTCAAGGCCAATATTGATCGAATTTGGTATGAAACCCTTTGCGAACACCTGGGGATCGCGCGTGTCCAATATCAATGCACCCGTTTCATTCGCGACTGCCTCAAAATCATCCGGATCAAGGGGTTGGCATCCGCGCTCCAACACGCTGTCAATGCTATCATACCCTTCCCGGTTCATCCTGACATTCTGCGGGAAATATCCCGGAGGAGGCAATAGCCCCTCCGTTACTTCGCGTATGAACTGCTCTTTGCTGACGGCGCGTAAGGCGTAGTTCGTTTCTTTTTGGTGACCGAGGGTGTCCGACGT
Organism: Cyclobacteriaceae bacterium; assembly: GCA_032907565.1. Lineage (GTDB taxonomy): Bacteria > Bacteroidota > Bacteroidia > Cytophagales > Cyclobacteriaceae > ZC4RG29. Next base: position 7,228 of record JAJJPK010000186.1, read on the forward strand.
TTCACGTGCCATGTTCTTACCGCAAGCGGAACCCGCGCCATGGGCAGGATATATTATAATGTCGTCGGCCAGGGGCATGATCTTGTTGCGGAGGGAATCGTACAGGTAGCCCGCCAGATCTTCCTGCGTCAGCGCTTCGTTCTGCGCAAGGTCAGGCCGTCCCACATCGCCGATGAACAGCGTATCGCCGGTAAACAGGGCGACATCTTTTCCGCTCTCGTCGCGAAGCAGGTAGCAGGTCGACTCCATCGTGTGCCCCGGCGTATGCAGGACCACGAACTTCACCTTGCCTATGCTTATTTCCTCACCGTCGGATGCGATGTGCGCCTCAAAAGAGGGGCGCGCACCTGGGCCATAGACGATGGTCGCCCCGGTGGCGCGGGCAAGGTCGATGTGGCCGGAAACAAAGTCGGCGTGAAAATGGGTTTCCAGCACGTATTTGATTTTTGCGCTGTTTCGCGAGGCCTTGTCAACATACGGTTTGATTTCGCGAAGCGGATCAATGATAGCGGCTTCGCCTTCTGATTCGATGTAGTAGGCGCCCTGGGCAAGGCATCCTGTGTAGATCTGCTCTATTTTCATGCTTTCAAACTCACATCACATAAACATTAACCCAAGTTACTAAATTCCAGGGGGCTTGTTTTTCATGCCTGGGTTAGCTCCCGGATAACCATGAAGGTGCCCATAGCCAGGGTAAACCAGCCGAAAGCTTTTCGCAGCTGTGGTCCCCGTGCCCGCCTCGACCAGGCGTTTCCCACCAGTATTCCCGCGACCGCCAGGCCGGTAATGGTTAGGAGAAAAGGCCAATCCATCGAGTAGTTGAGTACGTCTCCGAGGAATCCGGTGAGGGAATTGATGGCGATTATGAAGAGAGAGGTGCCCACAGCGGTCTTGAACGGCAGCCCGGTGAGAAGCACCAGGGCAGGTATGATCAGGAATCCGCCGCCGGCGCCCACGAGTCCGGTCAGGAAGCCTATAAGAACTCCCTCAATAACGACGAGCCCATGCTGAAATCGCTGGTCTTCCGTTTCAATCTCACCGCGGCGGCGAATAATCGCCACGGATGACAGGATCATCAGGATACCAAAAAGGCCCAGGATCATTAGGCGTTTGGTAAGGCTAAAATCACCCACCTGGAAGATCACATCAGGAATAGCGGGAACGATCCACTTTCGTGTCGCGAAGATGGCAACGATGGAAGGAATGCCGAAGACCACGCCGGTTTGCAGATTCACGCGGTTCTCGCGGTATTTCGGAATGGCCCCCGCAAGACTCGTCACACCTACAATGAAAAGGGAATAGGCAGTTGCCATGACGACGTCGAGGTGAAAGCAGTATACGAGCAAGGGGATGGAAAGAATGGAACCGCCCCCGCCCAGCAGGCCAAGGATAATGCCAATGCATACGGAGGCGAGATAGCCAAATATTTCCATTGAACCGGTTGGGTTACCGGGCGCCAGTGGCGCCTACAATCGGCGGAAGTCAACGATAAAAGCGTCAGGGAATTTTCCCCGCAACGCCTCGCGGAGTTGTTCCGCTTTTGCCCTTGTCGGGAAATGTCCGAGGATCAATCCGTAATATTTCACGCCATTCAGGACTTTTACTTCGACCGTGACATCGCGCTGGTACGACTTCTTCAGGTTGTCAGCCAGGCGCATGAGGTTGACCAACTCCTCGAAGGTGCCCACCTGAACACCGTACCCTTTTGGACGGGCGCGACTGACCTCAACGCCATAGAACTCGTTCTCGTCCACCAGGACGTTGTCGACAAATCGAATGGGCTCATTAGCCTTGCCGTCACCGGGGTCTATCACTTCCAGCTGGACGTCGGCCAACCCCTGATTCACAAAGCCCAACTGTTCAGCTGCCGACCGGGAAACGTCGATTATCCGTCCTTCAATCCACGGACCCCGGTCATTAATGACGAGCTCGACGGACTGGTTGTTGGCCAGGTTTGTCACGCGAACCCTGGTACCGAACGGAAGTGTCTTATGCGCTGCGGTAAGACGGCTATGCCGGTATTTCTCGCCGCTGGCTGTCGGGCGTCCCTCAAACCGGTCCGCATAAAATGAGGCTTTTCCCGTCTGGATCTGGGCTATGGCAGGAGCGACGCCGAATGCTAGAATCAGGAGAATTACAGCTCGCATGCGACCAGCATTTTTGAGTGTAGCCATGTCAATAAAGAAGGGGTGTTTCCGCACTAATTTGCTATAACTCAGAGCCAAAAATAAGAAAAGCGCGGCACCCTGAAAGAATTTGGACTGTTGGGAAACAGGGCCGCGGGAATTGGACGCTCTCCTTTGCAATGAACACCAAATAACATACCTTTGCCCGGCAAATAATGATTCCTAAAGTTATTTGCCATGCCACGCGACACCTCCAAGTTCCTTCCTGACGCACTTACCTACGACGACGTCCTTCTGGTTCCGGCCTATTCAGATGTCCTGCCCCGAGAGACCGACACGCGTACAAAACTGACTTCCCGTATTTCGCTCAACATTCCGATTGTTTCGGCGGCCATGGACACGGTCACGGAGTCGGAGATGGCCATCAGTATGGCCCTTGAGGGCGGCATGGGGTTTATTCATAAGAGTATGACGGTTGACCAACAGGCCGAACAGGTCCGCAAGGTCAAACGGTCGCAAAGCGGTCTCATCCTGGATCCCATCACACTTAATATCAAGAGCAAGGTTCGCGATGCAGAGCGGATCATGCGCGAGTTCAGGATCGGCGGCATTCCCGTGGTTGAAGAAGACGGCAAGCTGATCGGCATCATCACGAATCGGGATCTTCGCTTTCAAAAGGATATGAGCGTCCCTGTGGAAAAAATCATGACCCGCGATAACCTGATCACAGCTCAGGAGGGGATCACGCTCGACAAGGCTGAAAGCATTCTAAAGGAATACAAGATTGAAAAGCTGCCTGTAGTGAACAAAAAGGGCAAGCTCACCGGACTCATCACCTACAAGGATATCCAGAAAAAGAAGAATAAACCCAATGCCTGCCAGGATGAATTCGGACGGCTTCGGGTAGGCGCCGCCGTCGGCGTAACGCCCGACATTCTCGAACGTATCGAGGCCCTCAAGGCTGCTGGCGTAGACGTCATAAGCATTGACACAGCGCATGGCCATTCCCGCGGCGTGATAGAGGCCGCTAAGTCGGTACGAAAGAAATTTCCGGATTTGGCGCTCGTGGTCGGTAATATCGCTACGGGAGAGGCGGCCAAAGCACTTGCCAAAGCTGGCGCCGATGCGGTAAAGGTGGGTGTCGGCCCCGGCAGTATTTGCACGACGAGAGTGGTGGCAGGGGTCGGGCTCCCACAGCTGTCCGCTGTGCTGGAAACGGCAAAGGCCCTTAAGGGGTCCGATGTTAAAGTTATCGCCGACGGTGGGATCCGCTTTTCGGGCGACATCGTCAAGGCCATTGCTGCCGGCGCCGATACGGTGATGGTCGGTTCGCTGCTGGCCGGAACTGAGGAAGCACCGGGCGAAATGATCATCTACGAAGGGAGGAAATTCAAGTCATATCGCGGAATGGGCTCCATTGAAGCCATGGAGGAAGGTTCCAAGGACCGATATTTTCAGGATGTGGAAGACGACATCAAGAAACTCGTGCCTGAAGGCATCTCAGGACGGGTGCCCTTCAAGGGATATGTGGCCGAAGTGCTATACCAGCTTACCGGCGGACTTCGGGCCGGAATGGGCTACTGCGGCGCTAAAAACATCGAAAAACTCAAGCAGAGCAAGTTCGTCAAGATCACCACAGCAGGGGTTATCGAAGGCCACCCTCACGACGTTACCATTACCCGCGAAGCACCGAACTATAGTAGGAAGTAGGCTCCCAAAAATTGGCTATTATTGTACCCCAATTTAAACTCCGCTTTTTCTGATCATTCCCACCGGGCCGGGGGACAAGAAAGGGAACTACTGCATGCGCGCCAGGGCCATGATACGTCTGCTGTTCATGATGGGGGCCATTACATGGCTGGGCCTGGTGTTCACCGACATT
>JAJJPK010000187.1:0-11229 GCA_032907565.1 Cyclobacteriaceae bacterium
CTTTTCATTAACCTAAACTTATGAAGAAATTCCTACAAGATGTAGATGAAGGATTCAGTTGCTAAATTTTGTTAAGTTTTCGAGGAAAGCAATCCCCCAAATCGCTTGATTCAACAAAAACTCCTTGAACGGCGTAAATACGGCGTGGGCTGCCCCGCGAAGCCTCGTCAAATCAGCTTTTCGAGGTTCGCTTTCGCGATAGCTTCCGATTTGCTGTTCACCTGAAGCTTGGAGTAAATGTTCTTAATGTGTGTTTTCGCTGTCTCTTTGCTGATAAAAAGCTCTTCAGAGATCTGCGTGTAGGTCTTACCCTCCGAAATCAGCTGAAGGATTTCCGTCTCGCGTTTGGTCAGCGGCGAATTGGGATTGACGTGGAAATTGTCGATTACCATTCTGGCAATCCGGCTGCTCATCGGTGCGCCGCCCTTCGTGATTTCCTCCAGGGCAGTGAGGAGCTCCAGGTAGTTAGCGCTCTTCGTAATATACCCTGATGCGCCCGCCTTCAGCGCCTCGAAGACCAGCTCGCTGTCTTCGTAGACAGTAACCATAATGACCTCTGTGTGCGGATGCTTTTCCTTGATCATTCGGGCTCCCTGAATTCCGTTCATCCCGGGTAGTTCGATGTCCATCAGGACGATTTCCGGTTTGTCGCGGTTCAGGTTGGCGATGGCTTCTTCGCAATTGCCATAGGCGTTCACCACCATGAATTTTTGGGAGCTGTTCACAATAAGCGAAAAGCTGTTGCGTATCTCCTGGTCATCCTCGACTATCAGAACGCGCTTCTTAAAGGGCAGTGCCATACTTTTTGGTTTTGGTTAGTCTAAACTTCAGGGTTATTTTCGAGCCCCGGTCCTCTTCACTGTGTATACGTAATTGCGCGCCAATTCTTTCCGCGCGATCGCGTATATTTTTTAGTCCATTTGAATTTTTTTGGTCTTCAACATGGAAGCCGACGCCGTCGTCCTCAAATTCAATGCTGTATGCGTCGCCTTCCTGCCTGAGTGTGAGCGCCACGTTTTGCGCCCTGCTGTACTTAAAGGCGTTGGTCATCGCCTCCTTGAAGATCAGGTTCGCTTCGCGGCTGTACCCGTTGGGGAGTTTAACGCTTTCTTTCACGAGGTCGTGTGCCCGGAAGCAGATATTCTTCTCCTCGAAGAGCTTTTCACCAAAGTCGCGGATATGGATGAAAAGCTTCGAGAGTTCGTCGTTGACCGGATCGATCGACCAGATGAAGTCGCGTGTGCCCGTATACAAAAACTTGGCAGATTCTTCCACCTTACGGTACAGATCGTGGTGGTGGCTGTCTCCGTTTGATACCGCACCGTTGAGTTTAAGGAGGCTTACATAGTTAATTATCCGCGTTAGCTGATTCCCCATCTCGTCGTGAAAATCGCGCGCGATCTCTTTTCGCAAATTCTCAAGCTCGCGCATCCGTATCCGTTCGATGTCGAGCATTTTCCGCACGCGCTGTCGCACGCGCAGATACAAGAGAAGTGTTATGCTGCCCGCGACGAAGATTACCATCCCGGCAATGAAAGAAGGGGTGCGATAAAACGGGGCACGTACGGTGAAGGCATAGGCAATCCGGTCGTTCGACCATCCGCCCTTTTGATCAGTGGCCATCACGCGAAAGACATACCTTCCCGGAGGGAGGTTGCTGTACGTAACGTTGGTGGTTGACGAGGCCTGCGACCACGTCTTGTCAAAGTTTTGCAAGTAGTACACGAACTTGACCGACTTGGGATATCGCTTGTCGACCCGGTTGAAATGGAAGGTGATATGGTTCTTGTCTGGCGGCAAGACGGGCATAACCGGTATCTTGAAGAAACCGAGCAGGCTGTCGGTGTAGTCGCGTGCCGAATATTCGCCGTACAGGATTTCCACGTCCGTCATGTGCAACGCAAACGACTCAGCGGATGCCTTGTTCACGTCATTGTACTTGTACAAGCCGTCGATAAGACCGAAGTACTTGACGTTCTCTCCTATATAAAAAGCATTCTGGTTTGTCTCGATGCCGGTGAGGCCGTTCTCATGGTCGAAAGACAGGCTCTCGACGATCTCGAGCCGATCGTTCAGACGTATCCTTGAGATCCCCTTCTCGGTACCGATCCAAATATTTTCTTCCTCGTCAGAAACCACGAAGTATACAAAGTCCGAGATAAGGCCGTCGCGTGTGGTTAATGACTTTCTCTCACCCGTTCCCGGATCATATACTACCACACCCGCACCGCCAGAGCCGATAAGAACGAGCGAGTCGCGGTAGGGATTGATATTGAATATCATCGTGTTTTCGACCTCAGGAATGGTTAGGGTCGATACGCGTCCATCCTGGATGGCGTCAACACCTGAATCGTTGCCGACAAACGTGGTCTTGCGCGAAGGCAAGTAGCACAACGACCAAACCATCGAGCCCGTAAGCCCATTCTCGCGGCTGTAATGCGTAAAGGAACTTCCGTCATAATAGTCGACGCCCACACGGGTAGCGACCCACATGCCGCCCTTCTCATCGAAGGACAGGCACCGCACATTATTTGCCGACAGACCGTCTTGCCGGGTATACCAAGTAAAGCTGTCGGTCGCACGATCGTAGTGCGCCAGACCATTTGCTGTCGTCATCCACACCTCACCCGACGGCGATGATTTAATCGCATGTATCATATTGCGGAAAGGGTCATCCGAAATCGACACCTGGGAGAAAGTGCCGTTACGAATCCGCCACACGCCCCGGCTCATGGTGCCGATCCAGGTGTCACCTTTGCCGTCATCGTAAATCGCCATCACACCCTTCAGCTCGTCCGGGCCCATGCGTTCGAAGTCTTCAAAGTAGTATTTCAGAAGTCCGCTTCCATCGGTGGCCAGCCATACGTTCTGATCTGAGTCGGGACGGACCATGATCACCTCCACATCACGGGCAATCGTGTCGAGCCGGTCTTCCGTGGCGCTGTACCGAAACACGTTGTATTCATCACGGGTCCAGTATATGTCGTCCTGCACATCATAGTACAATACATGATGGGGGATGTGATGCGGAAGCGCCTCAAGCCGTTTGGCGGTCAGGTCCACCCGGTACGTTTTGCCTTCCATACGAAGGCGGATCTCATCGCCGAAATTGAAGAAGTTAACGCCGCGCACCTTCGCCGGCGCCTCTATGGAGTACCGCTGCGTTCCGTCAATAACATGGATCACCCCGGTGGCAAGGTACAGGATGACCTCACCCCTGGGCCCCCCGTGCACTGCTGTGATAACAGCCTGATTTTGTACCGGGCGATCCCAATAGTGCACAGAATCTCCGGAAACTCTTCCCAACCTGCCCTCAACGTTTACTAAATAGATGTCGTCGCCGGAAACCGTCATCCTCCAGAGCATCTTGGGAGAATACCCTTGCGCGGGTGCCCTGAACCGAGTGAACGTAAGCCCATCATACCGGGTAAGCCCGTTGGGATGCATAAGCCAGAGATTTTGGCTTTGGTCAAAGGCCAGGGCATTGACAAAGTTGGAGAGCAGGCCGTCCAGTGTGGTATACACCTTGAATTCGCGGCCGTCAAATCGGGCGAGTCCGCCGCCCTGGGTTCCAATCCAGAGGTATCCGTTGGCGTCTTCTGCGAGGCCCGTGACCTGCGATTGGGGAAGTCCGTCGATGGCGGTGTAGCTCCGGATCGAATGATGCACATCCTGCGCGACACCAACCCGGGATACCGCCAAAACCCCCATTATCAGCAAGACGCCACGCATAGATTTTAATGCAAATTTACCAGTACTACAGACGCTGGCTATCCCCCATGTTAAGGTATAGCCCTGATTCAGCTCGTTTTGGCCGCTCTGGTCTGTTCTAAGTCAACTAAAAAGTTACGACAAAAGGGTATTACGTTGATTATCGTACGCAGGGTTTTCGTGCACATGGGCAATTTCCTCTTTTCGGTTTTCTTTCCCGACTTTTTAGCAAATGCTTTAAGATACCATTGGACCGGGTACTTGAGCACCCCTTAAATGCCGATTTGACCGTACCTTTGAAACGCCGGCGTGACTTTCGAGGCTTCCGGCATTATTAATGAGAAACACGAGACGCGATGACCGACGACGAGATTCGTCAGGAATACGAGATTCTAAAGCGTTCGGTACGCCATCCGGAGGCATTCGGGGAATTGTATGAGAAATACTTCGATCGTATTTTCAATTACATCTACCGGCAAACGGACGATGAACAACTGACGGCGGACTTAACTTCTCAGACATTTCTTAATGCTTTGCGAAATGCCGGGTCGTTCGAGTACCGGGGTGTTCCGGTGTCGGCATGGATATACCGCATTGCGAGCAACGAGGTGAACAAGCACTACAGGCGCCTCAAGCGAGAACGGGTGTTCAGCATCGAAGAAGAAAAGGTTCGCGAGTTGATCGAAGCCAGTGACGAGGGATGGGATGAAGAGCTGGTTAACCAGCTGCTGGAGTACATGAAAGACCTCCCCACGGAAATGCTGGAAGTTTTGGAACTCCGGTTCTTTGAAAACAAGGATTTCCGCGAGATCGCGTATATCCTTGACATTACCGAGAGCGGTGCCAAGATGAGGACCTACCGCGCATTAGACAGGCTGCGAAAAAAATTCAATCTCAGGATAAAGTACGATGGGAAGAAATGAAATCCGGTTGAGAAGGCAAAGGATGAGTTCCGGTCGGATCGCACAACACCGGAACTTCGGATGGGTAATGGCCGCACACGAGCGGGAGCAAAAACTCCGACGCATCGTTCGGATAGTGATTTACTTTGTCATCATTTTGTTCCTTGTCGTCCTCTTTCTAATGGTAACCCGGTGGCAGAAGCAGCCGGTACCTTCAGGAGATGAACCAGTGAAAACATCAATGGTGGTTAGACAGTAGGCAGTCTACTGATTACCCTTATAATATGTGACCTCCACCCGGAATCTCGGATCAATGGCTCCGAGGCGGTCGTAGGCGGAACGTGAAATCTTGATGATGAGTTGGTTGGTGAGGGCTGTATCGGGGAGCTTACCAATCACCCGCACAAAGACTTCGCGGTTGTTCATCTCATTTCTCACCTTCAGTATCGTACCGACGGGTGCGGTTCGGTGCAGTGCGAGATACTTTCGGTTGCCTTCCGTGCCTTCGATCAGTTCGGCGAGTCCCGATTGAACCACCGCATCGGCAGGAGGTCCGGCAGGGACAGTAACGGTCTGGACAACAGGGGCAGTGGTCGCTGTCGGCGTTTCAACGGATGGTTTCTCTTCGGCTATGGTTATTGGTTCCGACTTTACCTCTGTTGTAACCGTCGGAGTGACATCCTTCGCAGGAGGTGTAACAAACAACAACTGTCCTACCTTCAAGTCATTTCCTTCCAGGTTATTCCAGCGCTTGAGATCATCCAGGGTAACACCATACTGCCGCGCAATGGCATACATTGACTCACCAGCTTTCACCTCATGCACGCCCTTCTGCAGCTGTGGCTGAGGTGACGGCGGGTTGGTCGGTGGCGCGTAGGTATCGATCTGCCGGATGAGCAATTCCTGTCCCACCGCGAGGTCTGACGACGTCAGCCGGTTCCATAGTTTGAGTTCGTCAACAGTAACGCCATACAGCCGGGAGATGGAGAACAGCGTTTCCTTTTCGGCTACGCGGTGAATGCCTCCGGCCCCGGTTTGCCGGGTATAGGTACGTGGCCTTTGTCCTGTATGAGGTACCTTCAGGATCTGGCCGATCTCCAGTCCGGCATCTGCCGACGGGTTTACCTCCAGGATACTCTCTATGCTTGCTCCATAGCGGCGGGATATGCCGTAAAGGGTTTCCTTCTCCTCGACGCGGTGAAGGATGTACACTTTCCCCTCGACCGTCTCCGTACCCAGGGAATCTGCGGGCAGCTGCAAACCGAACACAGAAAATCCCGCGATGATCAATGCGTGGATCATGATAGTTGATAGCTTAAAAATTCGTCTCCATTCCGTACAAAAAACAGGCAACCGGCAAGAACAAAAAATGTATCGGTACCGAGTCCCTTTAACGCTCCGGCAATCCGGGTGTGAAGCAAAACGGCTCCCGACTCCCGGAGGACCAACAGGTGGTTTGTCAGACCATCAGGCATTCTTACGTGGTACGAAATTACAACCTTTCCTCCGAATTCCAGATACTCAACGCTGCCTTCCGGCGAATGATTGAATCGGGTCGTAAGAAATTGGTGCACGGTATTGTAATACGGCGTTCCTGTCTCATACCTAAACGGACGAACTGGTATGGAAATTTTGTCCTCATCCGATTCTGCATCAGGTTTTTTGTGGAGTACCTCGCCAGATACCAAATCAAGCGTCAGCTGGTCTCTCCCACTTCCGGAAAATCCGGATACCCATCCCATTCCGGTGTGTTCCATCACGAATTCATCGCGTGTCCAGAGCACATCGCCTGTGCGCGCGTCTACGGCCACCAGCCCGCGTGACTCAGGCGTTTCCGGATTAAAGCGTTGAAGCAGCAGCGTGTTGCCGGAGGCAGCCAGCAGTCCGATCCACCACTTTTCGACAATTTCCCTATCCTGCCAGACAAACGCACCCTGGTCGTAACGCAAGGCCGAGAACTTCACGGAACGTTTTGCTTCATCCCGCAACTCTAGAAACAGCAGGTTTTCGGACGTCAAAGCGACCGTATTCCAAAGCGTGCCTTTGAAATGAACTGAAAACCGTAGTGGCAGGGTTTCTTTCAACCGGGTGTCGTTATTTTTTTGCAAATTACAAGTCACTAAATGGGTTCCAAACAAGGTATGCGCCTTACACTCCTGTTATTGCTCCTGCTGACTTCCACTGCGGTATTTTCACAAAAGACCCGCGTAATGGTGATGGAGATCAAGGAGACCATCGATCCCCGCATGAAGCGTTACGTTGACCTCGCACTTGACCACGCGCGAACGACCGAAACCGATATTGTGATCATTGAGATGGACACCTACGGGGGCATACTAACCGATGCCAAAGAAATTGTGGATGCGATCATGCACTTCGAGAAGCCCATCTGGGTGTTCATTAATTCAGATGCGGCCTCCGCCGGCGCACTCATATCGATTGCCTGCGACAGCATTTACATGGCCCCAGGCGCCACAATCGGTGCGGCTACCGTGGTCGAGTCGACGGGTCAGAAGGCGCCTGACAAGTATCAATCGTATATGCGTTCCATCATGCGCTCCACCGCAGAGGAGAAAGGGCGCGATCCCCGCATCGCCGAGGGAATGGTCGATGAACAACTGGATCTCGATTCCATCTCTCCACCGGGGCAGGTTATCACGTTTTCTACAACCGAAGCGATCCAGTACGGCTACTGCGAGGCCAAGGTTAACTCCATAGAGGAAATTCTTGAAAGAAATGGTGTGGACGATTATGACCTGCACACCTTTCAGCTCAGCCGTACTGAAAGAATCATTTCCTTCTTCCTGAACCCGTTCATCAGTGGCATCCTCATCCTGGTTATTATCGGGGGCATATACTTCGAGTTGCAAACGCCGGGCGTCGGCTTTCCGGGCTTTGCCGCCCTGGTAGCGCTCGTGCTGTACCTCGTACCGTATTACCTGAATGGACTCGCCGAGAACTGGGAAATTATCGCCTTGTTTGTAGGCATTGCGTTGCTCGCCTTAGAGATCTTTGTCTTGCCGGGCTTCGGCATCGCAGGCGTTTCCGGCATAACACTCATGGTCACGTCAATGATTCTGATCATGCTGAACAACGACTGGTTCGACTTCGGATTGGTGCCTACATCGAGTATTATTTACGCAACGGCGGCAACGTTGGGTGGCATTGCGGGAGGCATGGCCCTGCTGTTCATAGGCGGGTCTAAGATTACGCAGTCGCGATACTTTCAGCGGGTGACACTCACCGATACCCAGGAGCGCGCACAGGGATACACCTCAAGTTTCATCAGCGAGCCCATGAAAGGCAAAGTAGGCAAGGCTTACACGGTACTCCGGCCTAGTGGCAAGGTGATAATAGACGACCAGATATACGACGCGTATACGCGTGGAGACTACATCGACAAGGACGCGGATATAATCGTGGTGAACGACGAAGGAACAAGCCTGCAGGTTAGGAGGCACACCCCATGACGCACATCCTCGGAGTCATTCCCGCTCGCTATGCCAGTACCAGGTTTCCGGGAAAGCCTCTGGTGGATATTGGCGGCATCTCAATGATTGAACGGGTATACCGACAGGTAAGGCGTTCCTCCCGTCTCAACCGGGTGGTTGTTGCTACCGACAACCAGGAGATCTTCGATCACGTCGAATCGTTTGGGGGTAAGGCTGTGATGACGCACGACCGTCATCCGAGCGGTACCGACCGCTGTTACGAGGCCTTTACCTTGCTGGGCGAACCCTTCGATTATGTGATGAACATTCAGGGTGACGAGCCTTTCATTCAGCCGGTACAGATTGACACCCTCGCTGACACACTCGATGGCCAGACGGAAATTGCCACGCTGGTCAAACGCACGACAAATGAAGAAGAACTTAACAATCCAGGCGAGGTTAAGGTGGTACTGGACCGGGATAGGGTCGCCCTGTATTTCAGTCGTACCCCCATACCCTACATTCACAACGCTCCAAAGGGCGAATGGGCAAACAAACACATCTTCTACAAGCACGTAGGCCTGTACGCATTCCGTAGTGACATCCTTCATGCCATTACCCGGCTTCCTGTATCGGCGCTGGAAAAAGCCGAGTCCCTCGAACAACTGCGCTGGTTGGAAAACGGATATCGCATCAAGGTCGCTGAAACGGACCGGGAAAGTCTGTGCATTGAAACCCCAGACGATGTGCATCGGGCTATTGAATACCTCAGGAGTTTTTCATGACCGAACGTTACACACTGATCTGCGGCACGAACCGAAGGGATGCGATTTCACTCTACATCACTTCCCTTTACCAGGAGATACTGGCCGAGCACGGTGTTCAGGCCGGCATCATGGCGTTGCATCAACTACCGCACGATTTTGCCTTCTCCGCTCTGTATGAGAACTACGGCAAGAATGAGGCGTTCAATCCGTATATCGAACTCATGCTAAACACGGACAAGTACGTCTTTGTCGTCCCCGAATACAACGGCTCGTTTCCCGGTGCCCTCAAGACATTCATTGATGGCCTCGAGTATCCTAACACATTTCGGAATAAAAAAGGCGCACTCGTCGGTTTGGCGTCAAGTGGTCACGGCGCCAGTCTGGCGCTCAGCCACCTGACGGATATTTTTAACTTTTGCGGCATGCATATACTGGCCTACAAGCCCAGGCTGGAACGCATCGAACAACACTTTGAAGGCGGGAAACTTATTAACGAAAAATACTACCAGATGCTGCGGCGACAAGCTGCACAGTTTGTTGCCTTCTGATCACAACTTCAGTACCTCCCGGGCGAAACGCTGCATGGCTGAATATACGCCTTCCACGTCCTGCGACACGAGGGAAGAGCCCAGAACATGCGCGTTGGCATTGGGAATAGCAACAGCCCGCTTCTGTTCAGGGGGTGTCCCTAACCGGGCCATCATATCCAGCATGGCGCTGACCTTCACTTCAGGATCCTGCTGCTCTTCACTCTTATAATAATAGAGTGTAAGACAGGGCTGAGTGATCTTGCTGAAGGTTTCGGGGGTCATCTTGCTCTCCAGCATTTCCTGTAATTCGACAACGGCCTCAAGACGATATTGGGTATACCAGTATTGCTGTCGTTCCGGAGGAGCATCCCATTGGCGGTATTTGCCGCCCGTGACCATTCGCGCGATGTACAACCCCCAGGGATTGTTCAACAGGAACGCTGCGTCGTTGTTGATGGCAATGTTGGGCGACATGTTGATGAGGGCGTGAACGTCGTCAGGAAATGCAGCCGCCAGGGCAAGGGCCATAGTGCCGCCCGTCGACGTGCTCATGATAATGACCTTATCCCCCAGGCGCTTTCCGATGGCGAGAGCCTCACGTGCACTTGCCCACCAGCGGTCCGTCGTAAAGTTGATCATTGCATCCACGGTATCGATACCGTGGTCCGCCAGGCGTGCGAGGTACAGGTTGCATCCGAACTCTGAAGCAAACCGACGGTGTACGGGATCGCCTTCTTTCTGACTTGCGGAAAAGCCATGCAGGTAGACAACCGCGTATGGCGTACGTGACCGCGTGCTGTCTGCCCATACGATGCGCGCATGATTGTCCGGTTTGAGTTTGTGCGCACGCTCCTTCAGGGCGATGTATGCCTCAAGGCTGTCGGCGTCGGAGGGGACAAAAGGAAGGATTTCTTCCCATTTGGGAGGCGAAGGCTCAGGGCCAACAAAATAGATAGCTATGATTACTATAATCGGAAATGTGAGGCGAAGAAATCGTGTAGACACGCTGGGTGGATTCTGGCACTGTTAATCAGTAGCAAAATACACAATTATATTAAACCTCACTCCGGCCAGGCATCCGCGTCGAGGAAATCAACCGGCCCTCCCGTATACAGGTCGTACACGCTATAGTTCAGGTCCAGCGAGCGGCCGTGTATCCTCCCCGAACCTTCAAATTCATAGCCGGATACTATCTGGAAAGGAATTGTAATGCGATCGTACGAAACATATGCCCGCACACGCAGTCCGGTACCATACAGATTCTCGATATAGATACCATCCCGCCCCTGTCCAGCGTAGATGTATATGCCATAGTATGCATAGTCGCCATAGGTCTTGCTGAATTCGTCGACCGAATAATGGCCCATAATTCTGTCGCGGTAGTCGTAACGAGGCTCGACTACGTACAGGTTGCACGCGCTCATTGCGATGAGCAGAACCAGCGGTACAATTGCTTTCATTGTGATGCCGATTAAAATTGATAATCGAAAATCCGGGAGGGGATTGATTTGTGATTTTCGATTGGACAGATATATCAGTCTTGTGATCAATGACGGAGATTGGATTTCAATCCGTCAAATCGCAAATCGCGAATAAATCGCAAATCAAAAATCAAAAATCACTAATCTAAAATCCACCATCCTTTCCTTCATCTGAACAAAACAAATATGGGGCCAACCGTACCAACTATGGGTTTCACGCCCAAAAACGCTTTTTTTGAACGCCTCCCAATCCCGGAAGGGTTAAAAGCAGAAAACCCCGGTGGCCCGGGGTTTTCCAGCCGAAAAAATGGTCAGGTCTCTCCAAACCTGCTCTTAAAACGGCATGCCGGCGTCGGCAAAAAATACGTACCACCAACAACCACTACGAATGGGGTAATGTACCCGTC
>JAJJPK010000188.1:0-2599 GCA_032907565.1 Cyclobacteriaceae bacterium
TCGCTGCTATGCTGAACTACGTCAAAACTGTGCTCACAAAGGTGAGTTTTGACTCGCGGCTCTTTGAAAAAGAGTTGCGGAAGGCTATCAGGATGTTGATAGCCGAAGAGGTAAACGAACTCAGAAGGTGGTGCTACGCCAGCTTCGGAAAGCAACATGAAGCGATTCTTAACCGGTGTTTTGTGTACGCGTAGTACATCGACCGGGCGCAGGCGTCAGCTTGGACAACAAGCAAAAAGTGGACCTGGCCAAACAGTTTTTGGGCAGATGCAACCCAGGAGTGGATACTCTAATCAACGCAGCTGACGCTTGAGTACAAAAGAATCATTGTTGAAACACCAGCCCCCTGCCGCGGCAGGGGGTTTTACTTTGTTCCGGACTCTTTTCCGTATCCCTCGCGAAGCGTGGTTGTGGACAGCCGGGCTTGTCGCGCTCGCGATCAACGACCCATATAGTGGGGAGCATTTCGCGCTGTGTCCGCTCTATCTTGCCGGCTTCGATTTTTGCCCTGGCTGCGGACTGGGACGCTCCATATCTTACCTCCTGCACGGTGACATCGCGCACTCTTTATCCATGCATCCGCTGGGACTATTCGCACTGATTGTCTTATCTTACAGAATCGTTCAACTTATACGACACCCAATCGCCTTCAATAAATCTACATAACCACTCCTGAAAAACTACCCCTTATACCTATGGCAAAAATAATCGACGTATTACCCGAACTCCAGGGTGAGGAAATGGCCTACGTGCAAAACCTGATCAAGGATATGGACGATGAGAAGGCGAGATCCTTTGCGGTTGTGTACAGGGCGAGACGAAAGGATCCTCAACTCATCCTGATCACAGCGCTTCTCGGATTTGTGGGATTCGCAGGAATTCACCGCTTCCTGATCGATCAGGTGGGCATGGGTATTCTCTACCTGTTAACTGTCGGTATATGCTGGATCGGAACCATCGTCGACCTTGTCAACTACCAGAAGCTGGCCTTTGAGTACAATATGAAAGTCGCCAACATGGCGCTTTCATCGATGCGATAAGATCGATTCAGCTGGCTTTCCGGGCCTCTTGTTCATCATCATCTTCTTGGGTGAGTGACGCCTGGATTGTCTCATTGTCTTCCAGCTCGGAGTCTTGCGCCGTGTCGAATGCTTTACGTACCTGTTCTACTTTAGCGGGTGAGCAGAATGTTAATGCATATGCCTCCCGAAGACTCTTACTCTTGCGGAGATCCCGGAACAGATCCACCCATTCGTGGAAGTTCAGGGTTAACGGATTATAACTTTTCACGGGCTTGGTGATGCCATACTTTGGTTTCTCGTCCTCAGCCTGAAACGTTCCGAATATGCGATCCCAAATGATGAATGTTGATCCGTAGTTCCTGTCGAGGTAGCGATCGTTGCTCGCATGATGGACGCGATGATGTGAAGGCGTGGTGAAAATGAATTCGATGAAGCGGGGAAGCTTGCGTATGTACTCGGTGTGGATCCAGAACTGATACAGCACAGCGATCTGGTGACAGATCAGGAAGGTTACGGGGTCGAAGCCAACCAGAGGCACCGGTATGAAGAAGATGATCTTTATGTTCTGAGTCCAGCCAAGTCTGAACGAAACGGACCAATTGTATTTTTCCGAGTTGTGATGAGTTACGTGGGTAGCCCACCAGAATCGGTTTTCATGTGCAATCCGGTGTGCCCAGTACCGCCAAAAGTCAATCCATATAAAGCATAGAATGAATGACCACCAGGTTGGTGGAATGCTCCACGGCACGAGATTGTAAAAGAACAACATCACGCCAAATGTGAATACTTTCAGTGATGCATTCAGCGCTACGTTACCCAACCCGATAACCGTTGCTGCCAGGGTGTCCTTCGTGTTGTAGTATTCTTTCTTCTTGTACAATGTCACCGCCCACTCCACAAGCACCAGGGCGATCATCACTGGTGCGGCATAGACGATAATATTGGGAATATCGAGGTTAATAATATCCTCGTAGGTAATAACCTTTTTGTCCATTTCCTTCGTGTTGTGGGAGAAAATCCTGGGAGGAAGTGCACCCGGTGAAAAAGGGGTCACTGCAATAAAGCAAATACCGAACCCAATTACTAAGGAATCATGAAATCTTGTCGCCGGATTGCGACTGACGCACATGTCCAATGTTTCGCATCAGTCCGTCGAATCCTGTGCGTTTGAGGGCGGACCGGCCAAAAACGGCTTCAAAGGTTTCGCGTGTGATCTCTTTCCATTCCTGCCGAATCATTTCCTGAAGCGGTTCCGAAGGATTGAAACGCGATTCCTCGTGCGGCTGCGCAAAACGATTCCAGGGGCAGACGTCCTGGCATATATCACACCCAAAGATCCAGTTGTCGAAATCACCCCCCGCATCCTGAGGAATTTCTTCCCTGAGTTCGATCGTATAGTAGGAAATACATCGGCTGCCATCTACCACATAGGGTTGGGGTATGGCCTGGGTAGGGCATGCGTCCATGCATGCCGTGCATGTGCCGCAATAGTCTTTCGTCGGCGCGTCGTACTCCAGTTCCAGATCAATAATGAGCTCAGCAATAAATAAAAAGCTGCCCATCGTGCGGTGGAGTAA
>JAJJPK010000189.1:0-39520 GCA_032907565.1 Cyclobacteriaceae bacterium
CGACTTCGGGTACCATTTCATCTCAAAATCGGCGAGGGAGGTCTGCGGGAAACTCACGTCGCCGAATTGTCGGCCATCGATCTTTGCACGATTCCCCGTGGCAATGACCGAATCCGGATAAAAGAGGAAATCGGGTGAATAGATGCGCGCTGCCAGGTATGAAATGCTTCCCGAACCCCGGATGCCGCGGTTGGTAAGCGACACGGAACCCGTCATCTTTCCGTCACCCTTGAAAAGCTGGTAGCCCGCATCCGGAATGGTGTGCTCAAAACCGAGCGACTTGTCAGGCATGGATCGCAGCTTCTCTTTGAAACTCGGGAACATGCCACTCGACACGAAGGTACCTTCGAAGTTGATAGCCGACGGGTCGGTGTCGTTCAGGCTGTCCAGATCGAACGGAGGAACGGCAAAGAAAATGGAACGGTCGTAAACCCCACCCAGCACTTCGGGTCGGTCGAAATAAATTACGCCACCGGTCTCTGCATCCAGTTTCGGGTACGTTGGGATTTTTTGCTTCCCCGATTTGTTGTTGGCCCTGCTGATGTAAAGCGTTCCCGACGATTGGGCGGCGCTTCCCAGCCCACCTTCCGAGGCAACCGTAGAGTCGGCGCCGACCAGCGAGTTATTAACCTTCCTTCGAATATTCTGGCCCTTCGAATTTCGCTCAGTTACAAAGAAGTTGATGGAGTCAATGTGGGTAAGACGGATAAAAAA
Organism: Cyclobacteriaceae bacterium; assembly: GCA_032907565.1. Lineage (GTDB taxonomy): Bacteria > Bacteroidota > Bacteroidia > Cytophagales > Cyclobacteriaceae > ZC4RG29. Next base: position 715 of record JAJJPK010000189.1, read on the forward strand.
GCTGTCGTACTTGAGCGTGAATCCCTTCCCACTGATCTCATAGTTCCCGGCATTGATGGTTCCGTCGAACTTGATGTCACGATTCTGAAGTATGGTAATGATGCTGCTGTCCGGCTTGATGCGGACGTTCAGTGAATCGCTCACGCGGAATTCGCTCACGCCGCGTACGGTCATGTATCCTTTAGGCAGGTTGATCGTCGCGTTCGGAAGACTGTCGATGACCGAATGTATTTTTAAATTGTCGTAGTCTGATTCTCCTTTGAATGAGCGATAGAGTTCAACGGCCTTCTCGTGAACGCGAACTTTATCACTGCGCGGGTCGTAGGAGACCATTCCCTTTTGCGCCAGGAATTTTATGGCTTGTTGGATTTCGTTGATGTCTTTCTTTGCATAAACAGCAAGATCGCCGGTGTAAAATTCCCGAACCCGATTCTTCAAACAGTAGCCGACCGCGAGTACCAGGGGGTGAAAACTGAATCCTTTGCCATTGAGCACTCTGAAGTCCTCCGGATCATAAAAGTCCACCGACTCGATGATCATCGGGACCGTCCTGCGGCCACCGTCGGTGAAAACATCGATGCTGTCCGATTTCAGGTCCCATCGCATAATGTCAGCGCTGAAATCGACGGCGAAGTACGGCGCCGAGTAGGGCGTGTGATGCATAGCCCCCCTGTTATGGAGTACGGTAAGCCTTCTTTTTCCAAAGTCATACCGAATGCGGACGTCGGGATGCGAAAGTGTATCGTTCCCCTGGTGAATGCGGAGCCGGGTCCTTTCTGACCGGATGGTCGAGTCGAGGAATACGAACTCCGGGGAGCGGGCAGTGAACTTGCGACGTCCATCCACTGTAACTTCAATGCTAGACAGGTCGCCCGAAACCGATTGACTCGAGATTTTACGTCCTGTCAGCGAAAATCCTCCACGGTATTTCACCGTCTCGTCACCAAAGCCCTGAATGTCGAGGTTGCTCTGATAGGAGCGGAATCGCGGCCATGAAGACCATACCGAGTCCGCGCGCGGCTCGCTTTGGAAGGAGAATGAGCCCTGGATGGCCCCAGGCGTGCGACCCAGATAGGTGAGCCGGGCCATCTCGGCAGTGAATGCCGGCTTGCTAACGCTGAAGTTGTACTCTTCAAAATCGCAATAGACTGAGTCTGGACTCAGCCCTGCCGGTGTCCAGTCGAACCTTCCCTGGTTTCCAACGAAAACACCCTGCATGATCGCGAAGTCGCCTTTTGTGTTGCGCAGGAAAACGGAGTCGCTACGTGTCACGAAGTTCAGTGTCAGCGGATCGAACCGAATTACCGGGCCTTCTATGACGGGAGGTGGCGGCGGAATGTACCAGCCGGGCATACCGTCGTTTGCACCTGAGGAAGCCGGGTCTTCCATATCAGCAGGAGGGTCCGCCCACAGGTCGCTCACAGGTTCGTCTTCCCACAGTCCGCCGGATGTTGTATCGTCGCTGTAATCCTGGGCGCTGTCGTCCCATGTGTCTTCCTGCTGCAAGGGCTCGTCGCTGAACGTTTCCGGAACAATGAATTCGAAGCTGTATTGATCGTCGCGCGCGTACAGTCGGTAAGCCTTTTCGTAATGCAGGGCGTGATGGGCGAAGAACGTTCGGCTGACCGCAAAGAAACGATTGGCCTGACGAGGCTCGTACGCCTCGATAACCTGGCCTGCCACTGTCAGGTATTGCGTAAGGGTTGCCGGGCTGGCACGCTCGTCATTCACTGCATGAGCCACTGCGCCGACGTAATTGAGGATGTGGGGAGTGAGGGAATACTTGCGGGACCGCATTTGTGAGACATGGCGCCGAACCATATCCTGTTGGTCGGGCGACAGCGACCCCCAGGCGGTGGTAAAGGCCGAAGCCACCGACAATGCCTGCGCACCCCGCGTCTTCTCCAGCGCAATGCGGATGCTGTCTGCAAAGCCCACCGGAACTGTCCCGGCACTATCCTGCGGGTAAGCGAGGAAAACGGTCGCCAGAACCAGTATGGAGGTCAAAAAGTACTTCACAAAGTAAAACCCTCAAATTCGTAAATATTGGCCAAAATAGCCACACGGATACCATCAGTAACAACGTAAAGCCGAGCCTTGTTAGTTTTTGGCCAAGTTTAAATGATTTTGAGGCGCAAAAGCGCTTTTTGAACTCAAGGAAGCTGTCTTTCCACGTTAATCGTCCTTCTGAAGGAGAAGGGCGGCCCAGTCATCCTCTTCATAACGACGCAAGAAACCAAGCCCGGTACGCTCGACATGCCCGAGAACATCGCCGATATCCGTTAGGTAAAATCCGCTGAGCAGAAGTTCGCCGCCCGGCCTTAGGTGATGGGCGTACCACTCCATGTCCTCAATGAGCACATTCTTATTGATATTGGCCAGTATGATATCGAATGGTTCGGGAAAGCTTTGCTCCCTCGTTATTCCCTGATACAGTATGATGTTGTCACAGCCATTGAGGCGTGCGTTTTCCGCTCCATTAATTACGCTCCATTCATCGGGGTCGACGGCGTGCACTTCCGACGCGCCAAGTTTCGTAGCCATGATTGAAAGTATGGCAGTACCGCATCCGGCGTCCAGTACGCGCTTGCCCTGATGATCCATGTCGAGTTGTGCCCTGATCATAAGCCTGGTGGTGGGGTGATGGCCTGTCCCGAATGACATCTTGGGCGTGATGATAATCTCATGCGGGTACGCTCGCTCGGGTTTGTGAAAGGCGGCGCGGATGAGGCAGCGGTCGTCAACAACTACAGGTTCATAGCTGTTTTCCCAGATCGCATTCCAGTTTGCTTTCTCCACCCTATCGATGCTGAAGCTGAGATCATTCACATGGCCCTCATACCGATGGAACAGGTCGTCCACAGCCAGGTCGTCATACTTGTCGCCCTCCGCATAACCTTCGAACCCCTCTGGTGTTTCCAGGAATGCTTCGAAGCCAACTTCAGCAAGTTCTGCTATGAGTATTTCGGAAAGGCTGGCCGGACATCGAACGGTAATCCGCGTGTGAAACATATCCGATATAGACGCAGTCGATGAAGGTAAGTTCCCTAACGTCGTCCGGTACGCCATTGCATCTCCGACTGCATCTGCATCTGATTATCCGGCTGCTTTAATGATCTCGACGAATTCGCGCGACTTCAGCGATGCGCCGCCTACCAGGCCGCCGTCGACGTCGGCAGAAGAGAACAGCTCGCCTGCGTTGGAGGCATTTACACTTCCGCCATACAGTATGGAGATATCCAACGCGGTGGCCTCCCCATACTTAGACGCCAGCTGCTGGCGGATGAAGGCGTGCATCTCCTGGGCTTGCGCAGCCGTGGCCGTCTTGCCGGTGCCGATGGCCCAAACAGGCTCATAGGCGATAACGATTTTCTTGATCTGTGCATCATCCAGGTGGAACAGGCTGGCTTCGACCTGTTCGCGCACGAGATCCTGGTGGCCGCCTTTTTCGCGCACCTCGAGTGGCTCACCGCAGCAGAAGATGGGTGTCAGTCCGGAGCGAAGCGCGATATCTACCTTGGCGGCCAGGAGCGGACCGTCCTCTCCGAAGTATTGGCGACGCTCGCTGTGGCCGATGATTACGTAGCGCGCCTTGAGGGATGCCAGCATGAGCGCGGACGTTTCCCCTGTATAGGCACCCCACTCGTGCTGACTACAGTTCTGGGCCCCTACCGCAATGGTGGAGTTATCGCCGAGAACGCGCAACACGGGCACGAGGTAGGGGAACGGCGTACACAGGACCACAGCGGTATCGCTGCGTACCTCATCTTTAACCATTCCGGCAATCTCAGAGGCCAGGGCCAGCGCCTCATCGAGTGTCTTGTTCATCTTCCAGTTTCCGGCGACGATCTTCTTGCGCATATCAATCAGGTCGGTTTGTTCGGCCGCTAAGTTAAGGAGAAAGTTGAAAGTCGGACGTTGCGATCAGCCCGTTGGTTTATAGCGCGACTCATTAAACAGTCGCTGGGCGTCGGCCATGTCCATCAACTGGGGCAGCGTAACGTTGGGATGGGTCTCCATGTATTTCTTGACAATCTGCCACCCTACCCATTGGGCTATCCTGCCGGGGCACTCCTCACCGACTTCAAGGGTCTTCGGCCTTTCCCCGAGGAAACGCTGATTGACCATGTGATTGGTAGAGTACAGCACCTGGTCTTCAATAAGTCTTGCCCAGATAAGGTGTTCAAATCTTCGTGCCCCTTCGATCTCCTTGCGGGAATACCAGATCAGCGTGCTGTCGGGAGTGCACGGCAACATGTGTTTGGCAAAATAAAAGGACTTTCCGTAGGCGATCATGTCGGCGAGTACGGTTCGGTCTTCCAGCGTAGTTTTGTTGAATCGATCGCTAATACCATAAATCAGCAGACACGAGGGCACGATATCCTCCGGTTCGTAGCGGGTTAGAAGGTATTGGTACAATTGCGGTCGGTACGCACCGTCCTGCCCCAGGTAGTAATCGAGGGCGACAATGATCAGCGTATCCGACACGACCAGGTCGGTCTCGATGCCCGTAATCGCGGTCTCGACGCGGGGCGGCTGGAAGTCGGGATAATAGTATTTGATATTTGTGAATGCTTCAGCGAACTGCGATCTGAGTTCCGAGAGGTCGCCGAAGATCCTCCGCGTCTCGAGTAGCAGCGTGTCGAAGGATGGATGCGTGAAGCGGCGATAGAGCGTGTTGATGAACACGGAGTCATCGGGATAACTTCTTCGGTTGAAGAGGTAGTCGCGCATGGCGGGGTGCTCCGTAAGAAAAGTGACGAGTTCGTCCTTGCTGGAGATGGAGGCAATCTTGTCCTCTAGGCTAACGAACTCAAAGTCGACCCGCATTCCCCCGGTGTCGGGAATGACAACACACTCGTCTTGTGCGCGCTCCCCACATGCGACGAGCATTAAAGGCATGAGCGTAATTAGCAGCAGTCGTCGGATTGTCATGGATCGTGCGATGGTTTTGCTTCTCAGTTTCCTGGGCCAAACGAAAAAATACCTGCTTGATTGTCCCGCATCAGCCGCCGGCTTCGGGTGACGCCGCCGGAGGTCACGTGGACAATATTGGACTGGTCGTCAAACAATTCAAAGAGAATGCGATTGGTCACCTCGGCGGTTGACCAGTTGCGGATTCCGGGCGCCAGGATGTAGCATATAAACGCCTGACCTTCGACCTCCTGCCCAAGATATTCCATAGGAGTTTTTTTACTGTCCAGGACTACGCTGAAATGGGTGAGGAGGTATGCGCCAATCAGTTTCTTCGCCGTCGCCTCATCGGTGTTCAGGATGTCGAGTCCGGCCTGCTTATGATGCAGGCGCAATGCATTCTCGAGGTCATCGATGAAGATGCGCATCATGATCTCAAGCTCTTTCTCCGCCTCGTCGTACTCGATTTCCGTTACCGAAACATGAATCGGATGGCGCGTCAACGCCAGTCCACAGGTGAGCGGGAGGGAAACAAAAATGATAGCAAGGAGGCAGGCTGCGCCGGCTGCCTTACCGGTTCCCACAAATCTCGACATTGTGCCGTTAAAATAGCCCCAATCCAATGAATTCAAAATTAAGGGTTATTATTGAACTTTTGGCATAACGACCATGGGCGAATTTGGATTGTACTTCGGTCTGGGAAAGGATCATATCCTGGATTACGCCAACGGATACGACCATATCCTTTTTGTGATCGCGCTCTGTGCGATATACACGCTACGCGACTGGCGGAGGGTGCTCATCCTCGTCACCGCTTTCACCGTGGGCCATTCCATCACCCTTGCCCTCGCAACTTTCCGGATCATCAACGTGCGTAGCGACGTCGTGGAATTCCTTATCCCCCTGACGATACTCCTGACGGCCGGCAGCAACATTTTTAAGCGCGACGATTACTTTCAGGATCGGAAAATACAGCTCAACTACGGGCTTGCCCTTTTCTTTGGGTTGATCCACGGCATGGGGTTCTCCAACTACCTGCGTGAGATCCTGGGGAAGAGCGCAAATATTACGGTGCCTTTACTCGCGTTCAATATTGGCCTGGAATTCGGACAGATTGTGATCGTGCTGCTCTTTCTGGCAACTTGTTTTATCTTTGTGGACTTGTTTGGGGTGAGCAGGCGCGACTGGAGGCTTGTAATCTCTTCAGCGATTGCGGGAATTTCTCTTGTGCTGATGAAGGACGCGGCATTCTGGTGATTCCGGGAAACCAGTATTGCCAGCGCCCCTTTAATACACCAGATTACCTGAACCAAAAAATTTGACCTGAAATGAAGCGATTGACGATTGCGGGGTTGACTCTGCTGGCCGGCATGGCCTATGGGCAGGAGGCCGCCCGCTGGGAAGGGAAGTTTGAACAGCTGGGTCCACTATTACCAACGCCCAATGAATACCGTACCGGCTCAGGAGCCCCGGGGCCTGCATACTGGCAGCAACGGGCCGACTACGAGATTGAAGTCGAACTGAACGACGACAACCAAACGATCACGGGCCGGGAGACCATTACCTATCACAACAACGCCCCGGAAAACCTGTCTTTTCTTTGGCTTCAACTCGATCAAAATATCCTGGCTGAAGACAACCTCACAACAAAAACAAAGACGAACCAAATAAAGGACGGCACGCATACGCGTGAGATTGTTAAGTCACTTGACCTGATGGGAAAGACAGGGGGCTATAACATTACCTCCGTTAAGGCTTTGGACGGTCAACCGTTGCCCTACACCATCAACTATACCATGATGCGTGTGGACCTTCCGAAGCCGCTGAAGTCGGGCGACACATACCGGTTCTCCATCGAATGGTCGTATAACATTGGTGATCGCATGATCGACGGGCAGCGAAGTGGCCTCGAGTATTTCGAGGAGGATGGAAATTACGTGTATACCATCGCCCAGTTTTTTCCGCGCATGTGCGTCTTCGATGATTACGAAGGATGGCAAAACAAGCAGTTTCTGGGAAGGGGTGAGTTTGCCTTGCCTTTCGGCAGCTACAAGGTAAAGATTACAGTTCCGTCCGACCACATCGTCGCAGCAACAGGAACCCTAAAAAATGCGGATCAGGTCTTAACACCGGAACAGCAGGAACGACTCCGCAAAGCACGCACGACGTTTGACAAGCCCGTGTTCATTGTGACGGAAGCTGAAGCGCGGGCCAACGAGGCATCGCGCAGCAAGCAAAAGAAGACGTGGGAGTTCCACGCCGACAGCGTGCGCGACTTTGCATTTGCCACATCTCGTAAATTCATTTGGGATGCAATGGCCGTGAAGCTTCCAACGAAGACCCCCATGGCAATGTCATTCTATCCGAAGGAAGGCAATCCGTTGTGGGAACTGGAGTCGACGAAGGCGGTGAAGAACACTTTGATCACGTATTCCAAGTATACCTTCGACTATCCCTATCCGGTTGCCATCTCGGTGCACACGGCGGACATTGGAATGGAATACCCCATGATTTGCTTCAACTACGGCCGCCCTGTCAACGGCAAGTACACTGAAGCCAAGAAATACAGCATGATTGGTGTGATCATCCACGAGATCGGGCACAATTTCTTCCCCATGATCGTCAACAACGACGAACGGCAGTGGGCGTGGATGGATGAGGGCATCAACACATTCCTCCAGTACCGTACGGAAGTTGAACAATACGAGAACTTTCCGAGCAAACGCGGCCCGGCAGAATTGCTCATACCGTATATGAAGGGAGGCAAAGAGACGAACCGTCCGCTCATGACGAACCCCGAGCAGATCATCCAGTTGGGAGCAGAGCAGTACGCGAAATGTGCTACAGCCCTGAGTATCCTGCGTGAAGTGGTGATGGGTCCGGAACTGTTTGATTTTGCATTCAAGGAATATGCGCGGCGCTGGGCTTTCAAGCATCCCCAGCCGGCTGACTTTTTCCGGACCATGGAGGATGCGTCTGCTGTAGACCTCGACTGGTTCTGGAAGGGATGGTTCTATACGACGGATCACGTAGACCAGGCCGTGAACAACGTAACGTGGTATCGCTTGGATGCGGAAAAGACGAATCTCGAGGGACGCGACCGTAAAAGTGCCCGGGGTGATCTGGGATCCGCCAAAGCCGGGCAGTCGCCTTTTGATGCAGGCCCCCGTCCCTTTCACGTCGTTCCCACAGACGCCAGGTTCTACGGAGAATTCCGGAGCAGGATAGACGACAAAGAAGCCCTTAGCAAACTCGAAGGCAAAAACATTTATGAGGTTGAGTTACAGAACAGCGGGGGACTTGTCATGCCGGTGATCATCCAATGGAACTATCGCGATGGAACATCGGAAATCGAAACACTGCCCGCGGAAATCTGGCGCACGAATGAGCGTACGATAACGCGCGTCTTTGTGAAGGAAAAGGAAGTGACAAGTGTTGTGCTCGATCCGCTGGCTCAAACCACCGACATCGATACGGAGAACAACGCGTTCCCGAGGCAAGCAAAGGCTGGACGCTTCGATTCGTTTAAGCAAAACTCAGCGCGCTGATACGGAATGAAGGTTTCGCTTAAAGTACTCAGCGCGTGCCTCCTGGCGGCGATAATGGCGCTAGCAGGGTTTGCCCAAAGCCAGCCGGGGAAATTTGAACAGCTTCGTCCCGACGAAATTCCGACGCCCAACCCCTACCGCACCGGCTCCGGTGCGCCCGGACCGAAATACTGGCAACAGCGGGCCGACTACGCAATTGAAGTTGAGGTAAACGACGAAACCCAGGTGTTGACCGGAAGGGAGACTATCACCTATTACAATAACGCCCCGGAAGCGCTTAGGTATCTTTGGTTGCAACTCGACCAAAACCTCTTCGCAAAGAACAGCATGGCGACGCGCGCGACTGCTGGTAAGGTTTACGATTCGCTTCCCGCATACTTTCTCAAGAACAGCAACATCAACGTAAGTGACTACGAGGGTGGCTTCCAGATAAAGTCGGTTGCTGACGTTGAAGGGAAGCCTTTGCCGTACACCATCAACGAGACCATGATGCGGATCGACCTTCCGACGCCGCTGCGTACCGGTGAAAAGTATTCGTTCTCGATTGCGTGGACGTATCAGGAATACGATCGTATGGTATTCACTGACGGACGCGGCGGTTACGAGTATTTTCCTGAAGATGGCAACTACGTGTACGCCTTTGCCCAGTGGTACCCCCGTATGTGTGTGTTTGATGATTACGAAGGCTGGCAAAACAAGCAGTTTTTAGGGCAGGGAGAGTTTGCACTCACGTTCGGCAACTATGAGGTGAAAATCACCGTCCCTTCGGATCATATCGTGGGGGCAACAGGTGTGTTGCAGAATCCCCGTGACGTGCTTACCCGCGAACAAACGCAGCGTCTGGATAAGGCACGGAAAACGTTCGCCAAGCCTGTGTTCATTGTAACACCTGACGAAGCACTGAAAAAGGAGAAGCAGCGTTCGAGGAGAAAAAGTACGTGGGTGTTCCGCGCGGAAAATGTTCGCGACTTTGCCTTCGCACACTCGCGAAAGTTTATTTGGGATGCCATGGCCGTTCGCACAGGCAGCAATACCCCATTGGCAATGTCGCTGTACCCGCGTGAGGGCAATCCGCTATGGCAGGAACATTCGACATTAGCGGTAAAGAATGCATTGGAATTCTATTCATCACGGACGTTCGATTACCCCTATCCTGTAGCGTGGTCGGTGCACGCCGCCGACATTGGGATGGAGTACCCGATGATCTGCTTTAACCTGGGAAGACCCAACCCGGATGGCAGCTATTCCCAGAGCACGCTTACGCGATTGGTCAGTGTCATCGTCCATGAAGTGGGTCATAATTTTTTCCCGATGATCGTGAATTCAGATGAGCGTCAGTGGGCGTGGATGGATGAAGGCCTGAATACGTTCCTTGAAGGTGAGACGATACGGAGCCGCTATCCCGAGCTCGATTTCCAGGAAGGGCTTCCGAAGAGCGTAACGTCATATATGCGGGGCGACCCGAACATAATGCGTCCGATCATGACATCTGCCGATAACGTACGAGATGCCGAATACGGCAACAACGCTTACTTCAAACCGGCTGCTGCACTAACAATTCTTCGTGAGACGGTGTTGGGAGAGGAGTTGTTTGATCGGGCATTCCGCGAGTATGCCAATCGCTGGGCGTTCAAGCATCCCAAGCCCGCAGACTTTTTCCGGACCATGGAAGACGTATCCGGCGTAGACCTCGACTGGTTCTGGCGTGGATGGTTCTTTGGGACAGATCACGTGGATTTGGAAGTCGCTGACGTGAAGTGGTACCGGGTCGATGCCGGCAAAGAAGATCTGGAATCCCGAACTCCAAAAACAGCTTCTGCTCTTGGAAATCCTGATCCCCAGGACGGATTTGGTGAGGGGCCTCAACCGTTTCGACTGCTTCGAACAGGTACACAGGGATATGGTGAATTCCGCAGCCGTATCGACGACGACCAGGTTCTTCGCCAACTGGAGAACAAAAACCTGTACGAGGTTACGCTGCGTAACGTGGGTGGGCTCGTTACACCAGTCATCCTCGAGTGGACGTACGCGGATGGGAGCCGGGAAACGGAAGTACTTCCTGCAGAAGTCTGGCGACTTAATCCCGAGGAGTTCACGAAGGTTTTCATAAAGGAGAAGGAAGTGCGCGCCCTCGTGATCGATCCTGAGCAGAAACTCGCTGACGTCAACGAGCGCAATAACGTCTTTCCGAAAAGACCACCTTCAAAGTTCGATCAATATAAGAGTCAGGCCCGTTAGAGCTGCCCGCGAAACAACGCCATCGCTCGCTCAAGATCGACATTGCCACCTGAAATAATAATTCCTGTTCGCGCATTCGCAAAGATTTCCTTTTGTTTCCAGAGTGCGGCAAACGGCACGGCGCCCGAGGGTTCAACAACCGTCCGCAACTCTTCCCATAACGTGCGCATAGCCCAGACAATCTCCGCGTCTGTCACCGTAATGATTCCTGACACGTGTTCGCGGATAATCGGAAACGTTTTGCTGCCCAGATTGGAAAGCAGTCCGTCTGCAATGGATTCGGCCTGCGACTGTTCGATCTTTCCAGACAAGAGCGATCGATATGCGTCATCGGCACCGTGTGGTTCAGTCCCGAACACTTTCGTGCCGGGTGAAAAGTGACGTGCAGCCAGCAGCGTGCCGCTGAGCAATCCGCCGCCTCCTACGGGGACGAGCACATAGTCGAGGTCTTGCACCTCATCAAACAGCTCTTTCGCCGCAGTCGCTTGTCCCGCAATGACATCGTAGTCGTTGTAGGGATGCACAATGTGAGCGCCCGTATCGTGCACGACCCTTGCAAGGGTTCGCTCCCTGGATTCCAGCGAAGGCTCACAATCGACTATCTTACCTTCATAAAACAAAACACCATTGCGTTTGACTTTCGGAGTAGTCGTTGGCATCACGATGTATGAATGTATGCCGGCGAGCTTCGCCGCACGCGCAACAGCCTGCGCGTGATTGCCTGACGAGTGCGTAGCCACACCGTAGCGGAGTTGGTCGACCGTGCAGGAAAGGACAGCATTGGTGGCGCCACGTACCTTAAAGGCACCAATTGGCTGCAGGTTTTCGCATTTAAAGAAAAGTGAGCCTCCTACTGACTTGTCCAGGATCGTACTGGTGAGCACGGGGGTACGAAGCACAGAGGATTCTATGCGCTTGGCGGCACTCAAAATCGCTTCGGCGTCGGGTGTCTTTTTTTCCATCACACTAAATACCTTACATCAACAGGGATGGGGAGGATTTTCACCAAAAGGGACGGTTAGGGGTGTATACCTTTAGATTTCTCTCCAACCCCCGAAACTATGGAAAATCAATCAAGCTCCCAACCCCATGTCGCGGCTTCCCTTTTGGATGACGGTAAGCTCTACCAATACCGTGAAAGGCTCCGCCTGGAGCAAAACATGCCCCTCGCGCTTCTCGGAGGCGTCGGGGCTGCAGTGATAGGTGCCGTGCTTTGGGCTATCATCACTGTAGCAACTAACGTACAAATCGGATACATGGCTGTCGCCCTGGGATTTCTTGTAGGTTATACCGTAAGGTTCGCAGGCAAGGGACTCGACCAGGCGTTCGGAATTCTCGGTGCTGTGCTGGCACTCGCTGGATGTCTGCTGGGTAACCTGCTCACACTCGTAGGCTTCATTGCGAATGACGAAGGCCTTGGTTACATGCAAGTCCTTTTAGGTATCGACTACTCCGTCGTTCCCAGTGTGATGATGGCGACGTTCAGCCCTATCGACCTTCTCTTCTACGGCCTCGCCACCTACGAAGGTTACCGCTTTTCGTTTCGGCAAATTTCTGAAGCGGAGATATTGGCGAACGCCGCGAAGTAGTGCGCGGGTCAATGCGCTTCTAACCAGTTCCGTCCAATTCCGGCTTCTACCTCCATCGGGACTTCCAGTGAGACGGCGTTCTTCATCAGGTGAACGACGCGTTCTTTCATGAGATCGACCTCGTCTTTGTAAACGTCGAAGACGAGCTCGTCGTGGACCTGCATGATCATGCGCGAGCGTAGCTTTTCTTTTTCCATCCACGATTGGATGTTGATCATTGCAATCTTGATGATATCGGCCGCGCTTCCCTGGATGGGTGCATTGATCGCATTCCGTTCCGCGAATCCGCGCGTTGTAATATTCCTTGAGTTGATGTCGCGCAAATAGCGTCTGCGCCCCAGGATTGTTTCGACGTAATGAAGTTCACGTGCTTTATTGATCGTGTCGTCCATGTACCTCTTGATGGCAGGGAATTCGGCGAAATAGGCCTGAATGATTTCGGAGGCCTCTGCGCGCGAGATGCCGAGGTTCTGTGCCAATCCGAAAGCCGTGCTGCCGTACAAGATACCGAAGTTCACTTCCTTTGCCTTGCGCCTCATGTTGGGATCGACCTTGTCGACAGGAACCTTGAAGACGCGGGCGGCTGTAGTCGTATGGATGTCGCGTCCGGTTCGAAACGCTTCAATCATCGTGGCATCGCGCGCAAAGGATGCGGCGATGCGCGCAATTCGATCTGCGAATAATCGGCGGACATGAAGAGATAGTCTTCGCCACGTGCGACGAACGCTTTGCGGATGGCGCGACCCTTCTCTGTCCGTATCGGGATGTTTTGCAGGTTGGGATTGTTCGAGCTCAATCGACCGGTTACTGCCCATGCCTGGCGGTAGTCGGTGTGAATCCGCCCGTCGCGACGGCTTATCATCCGGGGCAGGGCATCGACATACGTTGAGCGGAGTTTCTCGTACTCTCGGTAGTCAAGGATCTTCTTTGCGATTTCATGTTGGTTCGCGAGGCTAAGCAGAACATCTTCGCCGGTCGCATATTGACCTGTCTTGGTCTTCTTCGGCTTTTCGAGCAATTTCATTTTATCGAAAAGGATTTCCCCAAGTTGCTTCGGCGATCCTATGTTGAACTGCTCGCCTGCCAGCGCATAAATTTCTGCCTGTACGCGCTCGCTTTCCAGGCGAAGCTCTTCCGACATCGCTCGCAGCGTGGGCACATCCACAGTCACACCTTCGTATTCCATAGAGGCGAGCACGCGTGCCAGCGGCATCTCTACTTCCTCCATGAGTTTCGTATGCCCGCGTTGTTCTAGTTCAGTTTCGAGTTTTGCCTTAAGCTGCAGTGCCTGGTCAACGCGTTCACATGCGGCATCGCCGGGCGACTTCTGTCCCGCTTCTGAGAGGGTGTAGCCCAGGTATTGATTGCAGAGTATCCCCAGGTCGTGCGATGCCTCAGGCTCGATCAGGTAATGTGCGAGCATCGTGTCGAACATTTTCCCATGCATGTCGCTGTTGGCAATTTTTAGCGACAGAATGGAGGCTTTGAGGTTGTGACCGGTGCGGATCAGTGTGTCGTGATTCAGCACGGTGTTGAATTCCTGCAGAAGCGCTTCCTGTGGATATTCAGGTGTTACCGCGACGTAAAATGCTTCGCCGGGCGCCGTGGCAACGGCAATACCCGTGACCCGCATCTCATCGTCTTTACCTTCAGTAACCACTTCAATTCCCGCGGCTGGTAGTTTGAGCAGTCGGTCGATTAGGTCGGACCGCTCCCGCGGATCTGTGACGACCTTGTAGTCCACTGCGGCGGCGTCGAAGCTTCGCGTTTCAGCTACTTCCTCTGGTTCCGGTTCCGGCGGGCCGAACATCGACAGTTGCTTCGCGCGTACCGGCTTTGGAGCTGCCGCAACGCCTTCATTGAATACACGGGAATAGAACATCTTGAACTCGAGGTCGTCGAAGATCGGCTTCAGCACCTCTGCATTGGGCCCGCGATAGGCCAGCGATTCCAGGTCTATTTCAATGGGAACGTCGGTGATAATAGTTGCGAGTCTCTTTGAGAGCACGGCCTGACTCCCGTAGGTTTCGATCAGCTCCTTCTGCTTTCCCTTCAGTTCTGAGGCATGTGCGATGATGCCTTCAACCGTGCCGTATTTCTTGAGCAATGCAGAGGCGGTTTTCGGACCGATACCCGGGATGCCGGGGATGTTGTCGCTGGAGTCGCCCTGCAGTCCGAGCATATCTGTCACTTGTGAGACGCGGTCGATGCCCCATTTTTCACAGACTTCCGCCGGACCCATAATGTCAACGATGTTTCCCATGTACGAGGGCTTATACAAGAGAATGTTGTCGGTTACCAGCTGTCCGAAATCCTTATCAGGAGTCATCATATAAACACGGAATCCCTCCTGCTCGGCACGCTGGGCCAGGGTGCCGATGATGTCGTCGGCCTCAAAGCCGTCCATCTCCAGGATCGGGATGTTGAAGCCTTTGATGATCTCCTTGACCATTGGTGTTCCATACCGAACATCTTCCGGGGCCTCCTGTCGCGTGGCTTTGTATTCTTCATAGAGTTGATCGCGAAAGGTCGGTGCCGGTGTATCGAAAGCAACAGCAATGTGTGTAGGCTTTTGCTTCTGAAGGACTTCGAGGAGGGTATTAGTGAATCCGAATGGCACGGACGTGTTATGGCCTTTTGAGTTTATGCGCGGACTCTTGGTGAAGGCAAAATGCGCGCGATAGATGAGTGCGTATGCGTCAAGTAGAAACAGCGTCTTTTGTGATTCCATGGCCGCAACTTAGTAATACGTCGCGGGAAGCCAAAAAGGCGAATGACTGGTGGGGCAGGAAAAAAGGGGTGGGCCTTAAGGCCACACCCCCGGGGTCTGGATGGTTCAGTTGGTTTGTTTGGCGGCGACGCAGGAATGCTCCAGGATAGATCCATCGTCGACTTCAATGGTGTAGTCGAATTCCAGTGTATCGCCCACGAAGGAACCACTACCAGAGATGGTAATACTCATCGTTTTTTCGGAAAACGTCTGTGCGGGAATACCGAACTTGTCGCCCGATATCATGGCCTTGATGGGCACGTACATGATGTCTCCGAAGTTGCTAATCTCCACGTAGGGACCACCTTCTGATGACTTCTTGATGGTGATCGTGTAATACTCGACCTCACCCCATTCCGCGGTGTCTTCAACGGAATAGGTGCCGACAGCTTTTTCGACACCGGCGGCAAATTGGTCTTCATCATCGTTACACGCTGCCAGGAAAATGGAGGCAGCAAGAACAAGCACGGTGAATCCGTTGGGCAAAAGGTTCACTCTGATCCAGGTTGTTAGAAGGGACATTGTCATAGTTAGATTGATAAAAATTTTCTTGTCTCGGCCGACGTCGCGTCTCGCGGCGCCGAACACGGTGCATTGTTACGGACGTCGCCCGGCAGGGGTTTTTAGCCGATTCATGGGTTGCCTAAAAAATCCGCAGCTTTGAAGGCTGGTGTTACAGGAGTGTTAAGGATTGTTACAGGGCTTTCAGATAAGGCCCGACGGCTGGTGGGTAGGAGGTGATGGGTGGGGAGTAAGAAGTAAATAGTAAGCGGTAAGAAGTAGGGGTGAGAAGAAGGGGTAATCGGTATTATTTATCTATATTTTTATTGTAGGTTTTCTTTTGATCTTATGCATAGAATCATCTTCGCCGTCACCTTGGTCTTGTTATTCGCCGGGAATGTTGCCGCTCAGGATGTTCGTTATCCCACGGCGCCCATGGAGCCTTACTATGACCTCAAGTTTACCGATACCGAGCGCGATTCCATGCAATCACAGCTTGACGAGATGCGTCAGGAAATACGTGCTATTCACAGTTACAGCCTCGATAACAGCGTAAGTCCTTCACTCAGCTTTAATCCCTATCCCCCTGGCTTCGTCGCCGACAGCATTCAGGAGCAAATCGTATGGGATCTGCCGACGGGAGTCTCCGTACCGAAAGACAGGAACGCGTTGGCGTTCATGCCGGTCTACCAACTGGCGGAACTCATACGCACCCGGAAGGTCACTTCCACGGAGTTGACGGAACTCTATCTGGACAGGCTGGAAAAGTATGGCGACACGCTGAAGTGCATTGTTACGGTCTTGCGGCCACAGGCACTGGAGCGAGCGCGCCAGGCCGACGCGGAGATCGGGGCCGGTAAATATCGCGGACCGCTGCACGGAATCCCCTATGGGATCAAGGATTTGCTGGCTGTCAAGGGAACGAGAACGACCTGGGGAGCCATGCCCTATATGCAACAGCACATCGACGAAACGGCCACAGTAGTGGAAAAGCTCGACCGGGCAGGTGCGGTCCTCGTTGCCAAGCTTTCGATGGGCTCACTGGCCATGGGCGACGTGTGGTTTGGAGGTAAGACCCGCAACCCCTGGAACCTGGAACAAGGATCGAGCGGGTCGTCCGCCGGCTCGGCAGCGGCCACAGCTGCCGGACTGGTAGCGTTCTCGATCGGAACGGAGACTTGGGGATCGATTGTGTCGCCATCCACGAGGTGCGGCACTACGGGGCTTCGACCCACCTATGGCCTGGTAAGTCGTCATGGGGCGATGGCGCTGAGCTGGAGTATGGACAAGATCGGACCGATATGCAGGTCAGCGCTGGACTGCGCCCTGGTATTCGACGCCATACGCGGTCCTGACGGGAAAGATGGCACAGTAGCCTGGGCTCCGTTTAATTACAATGCCCGAAAGCCGGTGAGGGAGCTGAAGGTCGGGTATATCAAAAGTTATTTTGATGCAGATACGGTAAACCGCCAAAAGAATGAAGCGATTCTGGAGGTTGTCCGGAAACTCGGTATCGAACCGGTTGAAGTAAAGCTGCCCGAAAAGATACCGGTCTCAGCCCTGAGCATAATCCTTGTCGCCGAAGCCGCGGCCGCTTTTGATGAACTGACGCGCTCGGATCGCGACAGCCTCCTGGTACGCCAGGATAAAAATGCGTGGCCAAACTATTTCCGTTCGGCCCGTTTTATTCCTGCTGTAGAATACATCAACGCCTTGCGCATACGCGATATCCTTATTCGTCAATATCATGAGGCTACGAAGGAGTTTGATGTTATCATTACACCTTCCTTTGGCGGAAATCAGTTGCTCATGACCAATCTGACCGGGCACCCTTGCCTGGTGCTTCCCCATGGCTTTAACGAGAAGGGGAGTCCGGTCAGCATCAGCCTGCTGGGGAAGCTGCAGGGCGAAGCTGCCCTGATAACCCTGGGACGAGCCCTCCAGGAGGCAACACCCTGGGAGGATCAACACCCGCCGTTATTCAAGTAATTTCAGGTTTCGGGTTAATTTGCTGGCTTGGTAATTGTAACAAACTCAGGATTGCACGGTCTTGATCAATACGTACATGCATCTCATGAGCAAACGCTTTTTCAAGGATAGGACCAGCTCCCTGTTTTCCGGGATCGCACTGACGCTTTTTAGTGTCATGATCATCCTCAGTGGCACTTCCTGTGGCCCCAAGGAGGACATTCAGTTCAGACACATTCGTGATGTGGTCGTCGACGGGAGTGGAAAGCCCAAGCTGAAAGCGAAGGCAGTGTTTTACAATCCCAATGAATTGCGGATGAAACTTCGCGGTCTCACGGTGGATATATTCGTCGATGGCAAAAAGGCCGCGGAGATCGACCAGGATCTGAAAACGGAAATTCCGGCACGGTCCGAATTTACGGTTCCCCTCGAGGTGACTTTGGCAACAGAGGATCTCAATATTCTGGATACGGTATTGGGCATGCTGGGAGGTCGCAAAATGGAGGTTCACTACAAAGGAGCGTTGAAACTCAATTACCGGGGCATGCCACTTCGTGTGCCGGTAAACTATAAAGACGAAGTCAGGATAAGGCTGTAAGTGCGGATGGCTACATCGCCATGCCGAGTACACCGGTAAACAGTCCGGTAGCGATTGCCACGGCGATACCGATGATGAGTAGGAGGATTCTGCGTATCGTGAGAGATGCCATATCGCTTTTATAGACACGCAAAGGCCGCGCAAGGTTGTTCCACCCCAAAAAAATTTCGAGGACGTTCGCGTTTACCTGAATGCTCAGGGTGATATGCTCTTGTGCGACACGCATTTCAAACGAATGCACTCTGACCAGTAATGGCTCTGCCGACAATCAGCGTGTTGATTTCCTTTGTCCCTTCATACGAGTAGATAGCCTCCGCGTCCGCCACGAACCGCGCGATGTCATGCTTTATCAGTATGCCGTTCCCTCCAAAGAGTTCCCTTGCATGACTTACGATGTCGCGCGTACGCAATGTGCAAAAGACTTTCGCGAGCGACGCGTGTTCGTCAGTGAGTTTGCCCTCGTCTTGTAGTTGCGACAGCCTGAACACCATAGTCTGCATCGCTGTGAGATTACTGAGCATTTCTACCAACAGATCCTGAACCATCTGAAAGCCACCAATCGGACGCCCAAACTGGTGACGTTCATGGGTATACCGAAGGGCGGTTTCATACGCCCCTCGGGCGCAGCCTACTGCCTGCCATGCGACGCCGGCCCGTGTCATCCGCAGCACCTTTGCAGTATCCCGAAACCCGTTAGCCTGCTGTAGGCGGTGACTCTCAGGAACTTCGCAGTCGGTAAGGGTGATCAGGGCGTTCTGTACGATACGCAGAGCCATCTTCCCTTTGATTTTTTCGGCGTGGAAGCCGGGAAAATCCTTTTCCACAATGAACCCCTTTACATTTCCGTCGTCAACATCGCGTGCCCAAATGATGGTGAGGTCGGAGAACGTTGCATTGCCAATCCACTTCTTTTGCCCGTTCAGTATCCACTTGTCGCCTTGCCGTTTGCAGGTTGTTGTCAAACCACCCGCCACCGCTGACCCGACTTCGGGCTCTGTGAGTCCAAACGCACCTATGATCTCCATCTTCTGCATGGGAGGCAGCCACCGTTGCTTTTGCTCTTCTGATCCACAATAATAGATTGACCCCATGGCGAGCCCGCTCTGGACGCCGAAGAAGGTAGATATGGACGCGTCCACGCGCGCCATCTCCATCGCAAGGAAACCCTCAAGCAGAGAAGACTTGCCAGGGCAACCGTATCCCTGATAAGTGAGCCCACATACATTCAGCTTTGCCATCTCGGGAACGATCTGGTGAGGGAACTCATCTCTCAGCCAGTAGTCGTTCACGATGGGTCGTATAGAAGAATTCATGTACTCACGTACACGCAACTGGACCTCCCGGTCCTCTGGCGTAAGCAAATGACTCAGGTCGTAAAAGTCGCCGTCAATCTCAGGAGGCTTACGCTCTCGGGAACCGCCTGACATCACTTTCATCAGTTTCTGAAGGTCCTCTTCTTTCATCTGGCTCACGAGGCCAACCATTTTCTTGAGATCAACCTTCTGGGAAAGGCGTGCGATTGCATCCAGGTCAAGTTCCTTTAGTAGGTTGACCGTGGACTTTAGTTTCTTGAAAAGCGACATGGGATGTTGATTATCGGTATAAGTTGATCATCAAAACGTTGCGGATCAATCGCCATGCGAAATATTTCGGATGTCTGCGCTTCGGGTTAGGGCGATTCATTAATTTACGCGTGCCTAAACATTATTACCTTATGCGACACCATTCCTTTCAACATTTCTTGTTCTTCGTAACCCTGGCGCTGGCAGCGTCGTGCAAACCGTCGCCGGAAGAACGCAAGGCGGCCGTGCAGGCGACTGCCGACGCCTACCTGGAAGCATACAACGACGAATATCAGCGGCTGTACACAGCGGCTGCCGAGGCTGAATGGCTGCTCAACACACGCATCGTAGAAGGAGATACGGCTACGCAGCGGGCTTATGAGCGCGCTCGGAAGGCGTATACAGATTTCCGCGGCAGCCAAGCCAATATCGACTCGGCCCGAAAATATCTTGACATGCAGGAAATGCTTACCCCTTTGCAGGCAAAGCAATTTGATGCTATTCTTTTCGCAGCGGGAGCCAGTCCTGCTACGGCGGCAGAGGCGGTCAGGGAACTCATTACCGTCCAAGGCGACCAGACGAAAATTCTGTATGGCTTCGACTTCCGCATCGACAACCGGTCAGTTTCAAAAAATGATATTAACAACGTCCTGGCATCTGATGCGGGACTGTCCCGGAAACTGAAAGCCTGGGTTGCCAGCAAGGAAGTCGGTCGTGAACTTAAACCCGGTTTGGTGAAACTGCGCGATCTCCGGAACGAGTCGGTACGCGGACTGGGTTTCCCCGACTTTTTCACATACCAGGTTTCCGAATACGACATGACCGCCGAGGAGATGCTCAGCATGACGGAAGGATTTATTCGTGATGTGTGGCCGCTCTACAGAGAACTGCACACTTGGGCTCGCTATGAACTTGCCAAACGCTACAACCAACCAGTACCGGAATACCTGCCTGCAGAGTGGCTTCCCAACCAGTGGGGCCAGGACTGGGCCGCGATGGTCAAGGTCGAAGGACTTAACCTCGACGCTGCACTAAAAGAGAAATCGGCGGAATGGATTGTCAGGACTGGCGAAGAATTTTATAAGTCGCTTGGATTCCCTTCGCTTCCTGAATCGTTCTATGAAAAATCCAGTTTGTACCCGCTTCCGCCCGATGCAGACTACAAAAAGAACAACCATGCCTCTGCGTGGCACATGGACCTGAAAGACGATGTTCGATCGCTGATGAGCGTTGAGCCAAACGCCGAGTGGTGGGAGACGACGCTGCACGAATTGGGCCACATCTATTACTACATATCATACACACGTCCGGAGGTGCCCTATGTACTCCGTGAAGGAGCTAACCGTGCGTTCCACGAGGCCATCGGCAGTCAGATCGGACTTGCCTCACTCCAAAAGCCCTTACTCCAGTCGCAGGGTTTAGTGCCTACCGATGCCACCACTGACGACACGATGAAGCTGCTGGCCGATGCGTTGAACCACGTCGTGCTGATTCCGTGGGCAGCCGGTGTGATGACGCGCTTTGAGCATCAGTTGTATGCTGAGAACCTGCCGGTTGACAAATTCAATGAAACCTGGTGGGCGCTTGCCAAAAAGTACCAGGGCATTGTACCACCTGCCGGACGCGGCGAAGAATTCTGCGACGCATGTACCAAGACGCACATTATCGATGACCCTGCGCAGTACTACGACTATGCCATTGCTGAAATCCTGCTGTTCCAGTTTCACGATCACATCGCCCGCAACATCCTGAATCAAGATGTACATGCAACCAACTATTGGGGGAGCAAAGAAACCGGAGATTTCCTGAGGAGGTTGATGGAAACAGGTGCTACCGTGGATTGGCGGGAACACCTCCAGGAACATCTTGGCACTGAAGTAAGCGCACGACCCTTACTGGAATACTTTTCACCATTGATGGATTGGCTGAAGACACAGAATGAAGGGCGGAGCCATACGTTGCCAGAAACGCCGTAACACCGCTCGTCACGGATTGAACGACAACACCTTGTCGATCGTGCTCGAAGACACGAAGTGGTAGTTTGGCCTCGCGTCACGATATACTTCCTCGGCGAAGGCGCGGCCTTCCGGTGTTTTTGCCAGCTCGGTGTACAGCGGCGTCAGGAACTTGCGACGACCGGTGTTGACCAGGAAGCGTCGTAGCGGCTCGCGGATAGGCGTATAATTATTACGAACCGCGATCAGGCTCCATGCACTGAAAATCTCTGCGTTTCCGGAATCAGTGAAGCGACCCAGTCGGTCGAGGTTGCGCAGTTGTTCCTGCGTGAGTGTGTCCGGGAGCACATTGAGGAAATGAAGCCATTCCTGGGTAACCCAGTTCGTTGTTAGGGGTGTAATGTCTTCTCCCTTTAACAGGCTACTGGCAGCTGCTTCAACTTTCGCAAACCGATCCGACGTGGGTGGAGTGAAGTCGGAAGGAA
This sequence comes from Cyclobacteriaceae bacterium, assembly GCA_032907565.1. Classification (GTDB taxonomy): domain Bacteria; phylum Bacteroidota; class Bacteroidia; order Cytophagales; family Cyclobacteriaceae; genus ZC4RG29. Next base: position 22,843 of record JAJJPK010000189.1, read on the forward strand.
GTCCACGCGAATAGATCCAGGAGTTGAACAGCGCATCATCAACCTGAATGTTGAAGTGTTCGCGATAGTAAGTCTTGAACACGTCGATAAACGTTTCCGTATCCATCACGGAGAAAGCGTGCGTAGCGAAGTAATCCTTGAGGAAGGTGTCAAACTTATCGCGTCCGAATTTTTCCTCGAGTGTACGCAGGAGGAAGTAACCTTTATTGTAAGCGACATCCGTCGCAGCATCGTCGGGGTTTCTGCCTTCGAGGTCGAGCTTAAGTCGTGTATCATCGGGATGAGGGCCTGCGGAGATTTCGCGCATGTCGGTTTCGAGATCGTGAAGGTTAAGAACTGCAAGCATTTCCGCATGTTCGCGGCCGTAGAGTTTCTCCATGATGCGCGTTTCAAAGTAAACCGTAAACCCTTCGTTAAGCCAGAAGTCGTTCCAGGTCTTGTTCGTGACCAGGTTACCAGACCAGCTATGCGCGAGTTCGTGAGCGATAACCGATGTCAATGAACGGTCGCCGGCGAGAAGCGTCGGTGTCACGAACGTAAGCCGCGGATTTTCCATCCCCCCGAAGGGGAAGCTGGGAGGAAGTACGATAACGTCGTACCGTTCCCACAGGTAAGGTCCGTAAAGTTCTTCCGCTGCGGCAATCATCTTTTCCAGGTCGGCGAACTCCCAGGCGGCTGCCTCCAGGGTGGCAGGTTCCGCGTAAACGCCGCTGCGGGCGCTAATGGCATGGAATGCGATGTCACCCACGGTGAGGGCCATGAGATAGGAGGGCACCGGTTGTTTCATTTCGAAGGTGTAGATTCCCGAATCGTTTTTCTCAACCGGGTTGGAGGCGCTCATCAATGCCAGAAGACCGGGAGGGACGGTGACTTCAGCGGTGTAGGTGAAGCGGACGCCCGGAGAATCCTGGCAGGGTATCCAGGTGCGGGCCAGGATGGCCTGGGACTGGGTGAAAAGGAATGGATGCTGCCGGCCCGCTGTCTGTTCCGGGGACAGCCATTGGAGCGCCTCGGCGTCGGGTGTGGTTCGGTAACGGATCGTGACTTTTTTGGTGTCGGGTTCGAGGCGGATGCGCATGGCTTGACCCAGGATGGGATCGTCGCCCTCCAGCGAGAACACGGCCGGGTGGCCGTTGTCGAGCAGGACGTTGTCGATTTTGAGGGATTTGGCGTCGAGCACGAGTTCATCCCCCTCCTGGCGGTCGATGGTCCAGGTGGCGGTAGCAGAAATTTGCTTTGTAGTGAAGTCGACAGTCGCCTGCCAGTCAAGATGAGTGACGGCGCATTGGCCCGAATTGGCGTAGGAATGGGGGTCTGGTTTTATTGGGCGCTCTTCAGTCATATTTTTTGAATCCTTCCCGCATGCGAACGCGAAAAAAAATAAAAATACACCCCATTTTCTCATGTTTAGATAATTATTCGGACCGGCGCTGAAAATAATCAAACCGATTGATTAATTTGTTAACGGCAACAATAGCGAAATTCTGATTTTATGAGCCCGAGGCCTACTCTTAGCTGGATACCCTCCATGATGATCGTGTCGGGGGTAATGATTGTTACATCGTGCAAGGATGACGAGAAGCCTAATTCGAAAATTTCCTTTGCTCAGGAAGGTATGGAGATTACGGAGTCGGACGGTACCCCGACATCATTCCATCCTCTTCTACTGAACGGTGGTACGGGCCGTGACATCGAGGTTAAGCTTTTGCTGGACAGACCCCTTGATGAAACGGCAGTAATTGCATACACTATTGGTGGCTCAGCGAAGAAAAACACAGCGTCAGACATTGGTAACTTTGAGATCAAGGGTAACAATGAGTACCTCACGATCGGCCCTGGCGCTACGGAAGCCACAATTACGATTACGGTTTTTGAAAACTTCGACTTTGACGCTGAAAACGAAACCAACCCGTTTGTAACGGTAATCCTCACGCTTGAATCTGTGGTGTCCGGACCCGCAGAGCTTTCGCCGGGCACACAGAACATCTTCCCGCTTACTATTTATGAGGACGATACCTTTGTGCTTCTGACCTGGGATAACGGAACACAAGATCAAGTGGGGGATGTGGACATGGACCTTTGGTTGTGGTTGGATAATCCCGATACACCCGAAGAGGATTTTGTCAACCTCGGGGGATCAGCTGCGGCCGAGTCAGACTTTGAGGGAATCCTGATACCAGGTGGATTTCCCAATGGCACCTATGGACTAAGCTATACGTATTGGGGAGGCACTGCTGATAACGTGAACTTTTATGTCCAGCTTACCAATTTTGGCGGTAACCTCAACGGCGGCAACACGGCCCTGGACTTCCAGGGAGCCTATACCTTAGCCAACCTCAATGTGTATGATGACGATCAGGACCCTAACCACAAGGGGCCACCTGCCATTATTCAAACTATGGTGAAAGAGGGATTACACTACAGCAATATCTCCGATATCGTGCCTGAGGATGGAACGAGCAGGATGAATACTAAGGTCATCAAGTCGTTCGACGGAAAACGAGGAGAAACCCGGCTAAGTTTTAAGGGACAATAAGCTATTTACCTAAAACAACCCAAATTTCGTTAGGAGCGGCCTCTGCGCCGCTCCTGACATTATCTACTCACCCTCACTAACCATTTCCCGCTCCGCTTCCTTCCTCTTCCTCGTCTTTATCAGAATAACAATACCCGCAATAACAAACGGAATACTGAGTATCTGTCCCATGTTCAGTGGCAGGTTCTCTTCAAACGGCTCTTGTACTTCCTTAAAGAACTCATCGACGAAGCGTAGCGACCAGAGCACCACGAGAAAAACTCCGAAGATAAAACCAGTAGCCACCTGGTGTCGCTTCACCTTCCAGATGTAGTACAACAAGCCGAACAGCAGGAAACAATATATGGCTTCGTAAAGTTGTGCGGGATGCCGGGGTACATTGTCGATGTGCTCGAAAATGAATGCCCAGGGTACTGTGGTGGGAATGCCAATCATCTCAGAGTTCATGAGGTTGCCCACACGGATAAAGCCTCCTGTGATGCAAACGACAATCACAAGCCTGTCGACCATCCAGAAGTAGTTGTAGTTGAGCTTCCTGCAATACAGGTACAATCCAATAAGTATCCCGATGGCTCCACCATGACTGGCTAATCCTGCGTACGGTGGAAGTATGATGGACAACGGATCCGTGAGAAACACAGAAGGGTCGTAAAAAAGAAAATGACCGAAACGGGCTCCGAGGAAAGCGGCAAGGATAATGTACAGAGTAATCGTGTCCACATCCTTTGCCGGCCGCTGCTCAACTTTGAAAATGTGATACATGATCTGCTGGCTCAGGATGAGTCCGATAGCCCACATGAGTCCATACCAGCGGATGGGCCAGTTGACGCCCGGGATGGTGAAGATTTCCGGATCGACCGACCAGGAGATGTACGACAGGAAAAGATGCGTCATGTTTTGTTGTATTGAAATTCGCCAAACGGACTTTTGATAGTAACCTGCGCGTTGGGAGCGTCCTCAACACGACCAACGACGTTTGCCTCAACGCCCAGACTTGCAGCGATGTAGATCACCGATGGAGCAATGTCTTCTTCCACAGACATCTCCATCCGATGCCCCATGTTAAACACCTTGTACATCTCACGCCATTCCGTATTGCTCTGCTCGCGAATGATTCGGAACAGGGGTGGTATGTCGAACAGGTTATCTTTGATCACGTGCAGCTGGTCGATGAAATGGAGTACCTTCGTCTGCGCTCCCCCACTGCAATGGATAATACCGTGGATGCGCTTCCGGTGTTGTTCAAGCACTTGCACCATAACGGGTGCATATGTGCGTGTAGGAGATAATACGAGCTTGCCTGCATTGACGCCAACTTCGGGAATCACATCCGTAACTTTGTATTTGCCTGAATAGACGAGGTCGGCTGGAAGTCCAGGATCGAACGACTCCGGATAGGCCTTCGCGTAATCGTGGTGAAAGACGTCGTGTCGTGCCGACGTGAGTCCGTTGCTGCCCATCCCGCCGTTGTATTCCGATTCATAATCAGCTTTTCCAAAGGATGCCAGGCCAACGATGACATCACCGGCCCGAATGTTAGCGTTGTCAATTACATCCTCCCGCTTCATCCGCGCCGTTACCGTGCTGTCGACAACGACGGTGCGAACCAGGTCGCCGAGGTCGGCCGTTTCACCGCCGGTGCTCCATACATTGAGACCGTAGTTGCGCAGCAGGGCGATGAACTCTTCGGTACCTTCGATGATGGCACTGATCACCTCGCCGGGAACTAAGGTCTTATTTCGTCCTATGGTCGATGACAACAGAATGTTGGACGTGACGCCCACACAAAGCAGATCGTCGATATTCATAACGATAGCATCCTGCGCAATCCCCTTCCATACCGACAGGTCGCCTGTCTCCTTCCAGTAGACGTAAGCCAGCGATGACTTCGTGCCGGCGCCGTCCGCGTGCATTACGGTGCAATACGCGGAATCCCCGCCAAGCCGGTCTTCGACAATCTTGCAGAAAGCAGTGGGGAAGAGTCCTTTGTCCAGTTTGCCGATGGCCTTATGCACATCTTCCTTTGATGCTGAAACGCCCCGGCGATTATACCGATCTGACACGTCTGGCGGAGTTGGTAAAATTCTGTGCAAAAGTGCGAATTAATCCCGTGTAACGGATATGCATTTTAAAAAACTCCCAGCAAACGACACCGAGACAAACCGAAATATTAAGCGAATGCTTCGTTCCCGCCTGCGGTACTTCAATAGCCATATCGGCATGTGCGATGACCTCCTCCCCGACTCCATGGACTTCGTTTCCGAATACCAGGCAGTATTTTAAGTCAGGCCTTATTTCAAGGGCATGCAAAGGAACACTCTCTGTCGTTTGTTCCACAACCACAATCCGATATCCCGCGTCCTTTAGCTCTTTCACGGCCCCGGCAGCGTCGGCGTTATGCTCCCACGTGACAGACTCCGTGGCGCCGAGCGCGGTTTTGTTGATTTCACGATGTGGGGGATGGCCCGTGATGCCGGTCAGTACAAGTCGTTCCATGCCAAAAGCATAACACGTACGAAAAGCCGAACCGACATTGTGAAGGCTTCGCACGTTGTCCAACAAGACCACGATCGGCAGTTTCCGACGTTCCCGATACTCGGAAACGGAAGGTCTGCCCAACTCCTCAATAGTTAGTTTTCTCATGATAGCGCCAAACCGTGTCCCTACCTGACTTGCCGGGCTGTAACCGTATAGCCTTCCTTTCGAAGTAGTTCGACCAGCCCTTTCTTACCTGCAAGATGAAGCGCGCCGACGGCAATAAAGCGATTGCCCTCATCCAGCATCGCGGGAATCTGCTTCATCCAGTTGATGTTTCGATCATCCAGCAGCCAGGACGTATCGCCAAACCGCTTTTCGTATTTCTGATACAGCTTGTATAGCCCATTGAGATCTCCACTGAGATATAACGACAGCAATTCATCCTGAACAGCAACCATTTCGTCTTTCGACCTCACGAATTCGACGAGTTGTCGCGCCTGCTCCTCATCTGTATAATGGTCAAACAAAAGTCGCATTTGCTCCTCCGTACTCTCAAACGTCGAAACGACCTTCTTTTTCTGTCGACCCGTCGTCGCAAAATAGGCGTCGAGCGGGGCACCATTGTATTCGGCAAGTTCTGACGACATCCCTGCTCTTGCATAGGTTACGGTCAGCATTACTGTAATAAAGGAGGGCTTCAGCTGCCCCAATAGTTCGATAGGAGTGCCTGTCGATTTCTGAATTTCATTAGCCAACAGTGCATAATCCTCCTTGCTCACGAGGTCCGAAAGCTTTTTGTCTTTCATCACCAGCATAGAGAACATCTGGATGATCTTTGAAGAATCCATTTCTGTTTCCACAACGACGCCATCGGCGGCTTTGAAAGCCCCTTCGACACGCGGAAGCTTTTTGAGGTAAGCGCCGCTAAGCAGGTGATACGTTCCGAAGAGGTATGAGGGGCGGGCAAGGCCGTTGCCGGAAATTTCCCAGAATATTGCATTGTCGGCATTCTTCTGCGCATCGACCGTCCCGGGCAGGACAAGGGAAAGTAACAACAGGATTGCCGTGAAACGGATTGGAAAAATGAGCTTTTTCATGAGGCGTTGGGGAATACTTTCCGGGCACTGTTTAATTGCTGGCAATTTAGCACATCCCGTGCTACACAATTATATTTGACCGTCATGTCCCAAACAAAATCAGCCGCCGAAACACCCCTGATGAAGCAGTACAATGCCATTAAGGCAAAGTATCCTGGCGCGCTGCTTTTGTTCCGGGTAGGCGATTTCTACGAGACATTTGGCCAGGATGCCATCGCGGCGAGCAAGGTTCTTGACATCGTCCTGACCAAACGCGGTAATGGCTCCGCCTCCGAGATTGAACTGGCCGGCTTTCCGCACCATGCCCTCGACACCTAGCTTCCCCGGCTGGTCCGGGCGGGTCACCGGGTGGCTATTTGCGACCAGCTTGAGGACCCGCGTTTTGTCAAGGGCATCGTGAAGCGCGGTGTCAGTGAACTCGTAACGCCCGGTCTGTCGTTCGACGACAGCGTGCTGGAACGGCGACGAAACAATTTCCTCGCCTCAATCTTTGCCGGCCGCAATGAAATGGGCATCGCCTTTCTGGATGTTTCTACGGGTGAGTTCTACGCCGCGCAAGGAAACGACGAATATATTCTCAAGCTGGTCCAGGGCTTTGCACCGGCGGAAATCATTTTCAGCAAGACTTCGCGCGAACACTTTGAGACGCTGTTTGCTGAAGAACACAGCACGTTCGCACTGGACGATTGGGTGTACGCTTACGATTACGCCTACGAAAAGCTAATTCGACAGTTCAACACCACAAGCCTGAAAGGATTTGGGATCGACAGCCTCGGTGAGGCCATCATCGCGGCGGGCGCCGTGTTGCATTACCTGGAAGAGACGGAACATAAAGACACAACGCATATCTCCGCCATCTCCCGTATCGATGAAGACAAGTACGTATGGCTTGACAAGTTCACGATACGGAATCTGGAAATCATTCAGCCTCAGCATGAGGGCGGCGTACCCCTCATCGAAACCCTGGACCGGACCATCACACCCATGGGGGCACGACAACTGCGAAAGTGGCTAATCCTCCCATTGAAGGATAAAGCGGCAATCGACGAGCGCCTTGGCATTGTCGCAGAGTTTCACAACGACACTACACTCGCAGAGGAAATCGCAGAACACCTCAAGCCCATTGCCGACCTCGAGCGGCTGATCTCGAAAGTGGCCGTCGGTCGGATCAATCCACGCGAAATGATCCAGCTCAAAAGGTCGCTGAAGTGCGTGGCACCGCTCATGGCAAGACTCCAGCAACATCCTTCACCCACGCTGAAAAAGATTGGCGATCAGCTGCATCCGTGCGAATATCTCGTCGAGCAACTTACGCGGACCTTGAAGGAGGATGCTTCCGTGGCCAGCAACCAGGGCGGCATCATCAATGATGGGTTTGACCCTGAGCTCGACGAGCTGCGCAAGATCGCATTCTCGGGTAAGGATTACCTGCTGCAGGTCCAGCGCCGCGAAATCGAACGAACTGGGATCTCGTCGCTGAAGATCTCATACAACAAAGTGTTCGGCTATTATCTCGAGGTGAGCAACGCCAACAAAGACAAGGTGCCGTCGGACTGGATCCGCAAGCAAACGCTCGTCAACGCCGAACGCTACATAACAGAAGAATTGAAGATATACGAGGAAAAGATCCTTCACGCGGAAGAGAAGCTGGCTATATTGGAACAACGCATCTTCGAAACGCTCGTACGCAACACGGCGGACTTCATTCCGCAGATACAACAGAACGCGCGCGTTATCGCGCTAATCGACTGTCTGCTGTCGTTCGCACAGGTCGCGCGCACCAACCGCTACACACGTCCGGAGATTAACGAAAGCTTGGTAATCGACATCAGGGAAGGAAGGCATCCCGTGATCGAGAGGCAATTGCCACCCGGGGAATCGTACGTGCCCAACGACATCCTGCTGGATAGCGACAAGCAGCAGATCCTCATCATTACCGGTCCGAATATGGCGGGTAAGTCAGCCCTGCTTCGGCAAACGGCGTTGATTGTGCTGATGGCACAGATCGGCAGCTTTGTACCTGCCGCCTCGGCATCGATCGGGATCGTCGACAAGATATTCACGCGTGTGGGTGCATCTGACAACCTGTCGCGCGGAGAGTCGACGTTCATGGTGGAGATGATCGAGACGTCGAGCATTCTTAACAACCTGAGTAACCGCAGTCTCATCCTGATGGACGAGATCGGGCGGGGTACCAGCACGTATGATGGCGTGTCGATTGCATGGGCCATCGTTGAGTACTTGCATAATCACAAGGACTTTCGACCGAAGACGCTGTTTGCCACCCATTATCATGAGTTGAATCAACTCGAGGAAGATTTACCGCGCGTGAAGAACTTTAACGTCTCAGTTCGGGAGGTCGGCGACCGAATTATCTTCATGCGGAAGCTAAAGCCGGGAGGAAGCGAACACAGTTTCGGTATCCATGTCGCGCAGCTTGCTGGAATGCCTAACCGCGTCGTCTTCCGCGCGAACGAGATTCTTCGTTTCCTGGAAGAAGACAAACACAAGAACAAGGGTACTGCACCGCTCGAAAAATTGCCTCCACCTACACCTCAATTAAGCCTTTTCGAAGCCGACCCGCGCTTCCGCGACATCCAGGAGCTGCTGAGTAAGATTGATATCAACACGATCAGCCCTGTAGAGGCGCTGCTGAAATTGAATGAGGTGTTGGGGATTTTGAACAAGTAATGTGCTAGTAATGTGTTGAAGTGTTGGAGTGCTGAAGTGCCTGCCCGGCTGCCCAACGTCGTAAGACATTTTCGCATTTGTTAGCCGGGCAGAGTCCACAAAGGACGCCTCAACTCGTGGGTTGATTTGCGTTACTTGGCGCCGTTGCGTCTTCGCAGTAAAGATTAGAAGGGTGTGAGTACGCCCCGCTGGGGCTGATTTGGGTGCTGATCCAAATCGGTAATACATAGTAAGATGTTGATCCCCGCACTGCGAGTCGGCTCAACTCCAACACTTCAACACACCAACACTTTAGGCTGCTCGCTTGACCGTATCGGGTCGAATCTCCTGAGAGCGCGTCAAGCTAATGATGCCCACCTTGTGGAGTAACTTGATCACCAAATACGTCGGGTCGATCTCGTGCCAACGAATGCCACCGAAATTGGCGCGCGACCCGTTTTTGTGGTGGTTGTTGTGATAGCTTTCACCCATCATCAGGAAGTCCACAGGGAGGAAATTCTTGGATGTGTCGCCCACTTCGAAGTTCCTGTAGCCGTATTTATGGGCAAACCAGTTGATGATGGCGCCGTGGATGGGGCTCATGAGGAACTGTACCGGAAGGAGCAGCCACAGCCACCATTGCGTGGCAAATGCCGCGTAAACTGCAATGTAGACCAGGCCCCACATGATCCGTGACGGCCAGGAACTGGCGAAACGGTCGAAGGCATCCCAGCGGGGTACGCCGCGTGTAAATCGTTCGTCGACGATCATCTGGTTCTTGCAGATGGCGGAATAGATCGTCTTCGTCTTCCACATCATGTTCCAGATGGTTTCGTCGTATTTGGGTGAATGGGGATCGTTCTCCGTGTCGGCAAAGGCATGGTGCATCCGGTGCATTACGCCGTAGCCGTACGCATTCAGGTAGTTGGATCCCTGGAATATCCAGGTCAGGACAAAGAATACCTTTTCTGTGAACTTGCTCATGGTGAAAGCGCCATGGGCAGCGTATCGGTGCAGGAAAAAGGTTTGAAAGAATAGAGAAAGGTACCAGTGGCACACGAAAAAGGCCAGGATTACAAGCATCAGGTTTACGTTTAGTGTTGTTAAAAATGCGGGTCCTCAGGGAGCGCCCTACTTAATGTAAGACAACCGCGAAGGCCACTTGTGACAAAAAGGAAGGAATTATTTTTTGGACGGAACTTCAGACTTGAGTGCGGCAAGCAACTCATCGGCGTGACCCAGGTAACACGCCTTTCGAAATGCTGCGGTAAGTGCACTGATCTCAGGTAAGTCGACCCGCATTCGGAATGACTCCCGGTTTAACTTGTTCTTTGCACGCGAGAAAAGCTGGCGCAGATGATCTTTCTTCTTGTCAAGCGTCTCCTGCAAAGCCTCATAATCAAAGCCAAACACCTCCCTTAGCACAAAAACGGCACGTTCAAGGGGCTCGAGCTTCTGCTGCAGGGTCTTAAGGGCCTCCTGAATATTGACCTCGAGGTCGAGATGCGAAAAGTTGGATTCGCGAAAGCGACTCAGAATCTCGGCAAGGTTCACCTGGCTTAACTGACTGAAAAAATCCTCCTTTTTGCGCTGTAGCGCCTTAAGGTGGTTTCGGCAGTTATTGACCACGGATTGAACCAGATAGGCCTTAAGATTGACAATCGTCCCCGGTTTAACGGTCAGGAATTTCAGGAATGTCTCCTGAACAATGTCTTCTGCGTCTTCTTTACACCGAACGAGGTTGTAGGCAATGGACTGAAGGAGGGGCTGATATAAGGCAATGGTCTGAGTATGCGACATAAGACAACAAAGTAACGGCTTAAATACGAGAATATCACCATGAATTGGGGTGACAATGGTAAGATCGGCCGCTAGACCTCCTGGGTGGCGTTTTTGTAGACATAGGGAAAGTCTCGGATCATGCGGATGGCATGCCGGCTTACGAGGGTGGGACTCGCATACTGGTCTACATGTCTGCCGAGGAACACCATAAAGCGGCTGGGTTTCACCATGGCAATGTCTTCCGCGAAGTGCTGGATCTTGTGACGCGGCATGATGGCGATGAACCCCGCGGCGAGTGACGTCGGCAGCAGCATACCGGACCCGTGCACGCCGATGACAATGTGAGATCTTGCATACAGCTGGCACCACATCATCTCATCAGCAACTGTCGGGGTGCCCTTTCGTCGGTCCCGGATCGTGCGTGGGAGTCTGCCAGCGGTGCCCAGTCCCGCAGCAAAAAATTCAGCAGCGGGCAATTCAAGGAGTATCTTGCGCGCTGTTCTCCCGATCAGTCGATTTTGTCTCCACGCAAAGAACGCCTTGCTGAGTTTGAACTTGGTCGCGACGAGAAAGAGAAAGTATTCTAGGCGTGTGGATTGCCACGGACGGTCGTTCCTGATAATGAAAGTGATGGTTGGCTTTTGGCTGGTGAAGCGTGAAAGGTCGAACGGCTCAGTGCGATGCAGCTTTCGGAGGTCGATCGTCTCGAGCGGAAGGTGTGTGTATGCCCTGCTGAGCCACACATTACTTGCAGATTCCATCAGTTGCTTCACTTCTGCGTCGAGGTTGGCGATGCCGCGCTTCAGGTCCTTCAGCGGTGCGTCGAATATCCACACCTCGGGCACATCGTCGGGAACAAGCCAGGCGAGTGTGCGCGGAACGAACACGATAAGATGGAGGCCGGGATACTTTTTCGTGAGGACAACAGCATTCCAAAGTTTTGCGAAGGCATGACCGAATATGCTTTCGAGGCAATTGAGAATGATGATCTCTTGCGCAGAGGCGGTCCCCTTTTTCGTAATGGGTACGGTAATGGATGTTCCTTTAAACAGAGATTCCAGGAGCGGCCCGATCATCCAGCCCACTACTGTAGGGTCGCATGACAGATGTGTTCCCTGTTCGCCGAAGGTGGCTGGAAAGAGGAGATCATGTGCTACGGGGATCGTTGTGTAGAACGGCTGTCCGCATTGGGAGCACGTGTGTCGCGCCACCGTATGTATACCTTGAAAAAAGAGTTCGCCCTGTGATAGCTGTTCATGCCCGCAAACCGCGCATACGACATCGCTGCCGCCATAAGGCTTCAGCGGAATTAAATCGTCACTGGAGGCTGCCATTGTGTGTACCTACTGCCATTGGGAAAATATACGATAAGGGTTTGTATCGCCGCCAGGCTCACAGCCGTTAGCCTCTGTTATCGAAAACTTATGTCGAATGGATCGCACGATTTGGCGCCGTTGGTGGTTATAGGAATTACAGCCCTTCAAAACTAATCACTTTTATGCCTATTTTTGGAGCGTCATTGAATCGCGCAATGGAGAGATAGAGGTGACACGGGATATGAAGAATTGCACTATTATTTTTGATGAGTACACAGACCATTGAACTACCTAAGAGGAGAAAACCTAAGCTAAAACAAGAGCTTGCGTTTATTGCCGTGCACCTGTTACCTCTGGGTGCGTTATACACCGGGGCAACGACATTCGACTGGATTGTTTGCGGAGTATTATACTTTGCCCGGATGTTCTGGGTAACGGGGGGATATCACCGCTATTTTGCCCATAAATCGTATTCCACTTCGCGGTGGTTTCAGTTTGTCATCGCGTTCATGGCGCAGACCTCGGCGCAGAAGGGCGCGTTATGGTGGGCATCGCACCACCGGCATCATCACCGTCACAGCGATACGCCTGCTGATCCCCATTCGATGAAGCTTTACGGGTTCTGGTATTCGCACGTGGGATGGATTGTGGGTCCCGACTTCAAGGAGACGGACTACAAGATCATAGGCGACTACGCGAAATATCCCGAGCTGGTATGGCTGAACAAAAATTATCTTGTTCCCCCGTTGGTGCTGGCCGTGATCGTCACGGCATTGGGTGGCATTGTCAACGGCGGAAGCCTGGCGGCTATGTTCACGGCGGCGGGATTCTCCACTTTGTTCATCGGGTTTTTCCTCAGCACGGTGATCCTGTACCACGCCACGTTTTCGATCAATTCGATCATGCATAAGTTTGGCACCCAGCGGTATGAGTCGAACGACGAAAGTCGGAACAGCCTGTGGCTGGCCTTGTTGACGCTGGGCGAAGGGTGGCACAACAACCACCATTATTACGAAGTGTCGGCGCGCCAGGGCTTTTTTTGGTGGGAGATCGATATTACCTACTATATCCTGAAGGGGCTTGCGGCTGTGGGCTTGATCTGGGATCTGAAGAAGGTGCCGAAACACATCCAGTATTCGAAGAACAAGGCGCACGCGCGGGAGCTTCGCAAGGAGATGGAGGAGTTGAAGAAGTCGGCGTAGGCGGGCTTGAAGGTAGGCTCGGGGAACCGTAAACAGGCCGGAGGCGTTGAAAATCCCAAGAAAAGTTTATTTTCACGCGAAAATTTTTCGAATCGTCATTAAATTGGCACCCCCGAATTGCTGATGGCAAGTCGGCAGTTCAGCCGGGGAGATGAATGATGCGGGAGTAGCTCAGTTGGTAGAGCACGACCTTGCCAAGGTCGGGGTCGCGAGTTCGAGTCGGCCGGCGGGAAGGGGTTTTGGTTTTTTGGGGGGGACTGGGTTTGGCGTGGTAGACTTGGCCGAGCCTCTGTGACATCCGTCCCGACTCGCTAGTGCTCGTCGGGACTCGACCCGACTGCGTCGAGTCTCGCTACGCTCGCCCGGGTGGTGGAATTGGTAGACACGCAGGACTTAAAATCCTGTGACGGTTAAACGTCGTGCGGGTTCAACTCCCGCCCCGGGTACAAAAACAGAGTGAGTGTGAGAGTGAGAGTGAGGATGACAAGGCCCCTCGAACACACTCACTCTGTTTTTTCTTCGCTCTCGCACTCACACTCACACTGTCCGTCGTTGGTTTCGGGGAAAATCCTGTGGCCAGTAATGCTCGTGCGGGCCTGCCTGACTGCCTGACTGAAGTCTAAATGATTTGGGGATCGCTAGTCAGGCAGGCAGGCCTGCCTGACTGCCTGGCCGAGGTGTGAATGATCTAGCCATCGCTAGTCAGGCAGGCAGGTTCAACTCCCGCCCCGGGTACAAAAACAGAGTGAGTGTGAGAGTGAGAGTGAGGATGACAAGGCCCCTCGAACACACTCACTCTGTTTTTTCTTCGCTCTCGCACTCACACTCACTCTGGTTCGACCTTTGTCATCTGAAATGCCTCAGGTGGAATAGCGGAATTTCACCCAGAAATTCACCCAAGTAGGCCCATTTGGAACGATATTGTACAAGTTGTTGTACAAGTAGCTAGAATTCACGATATTTGAAGCATGATCACTACATACTCAGACTTCCGGCAGAAATTGAAATCTTACCTGGACGAAGTCTTCAGGAGCCGAAGCCCACTCTTCGTAAGGAGAACCAGGGGTGAGAATATCGTCGTCCTTTCTGAATCGGAGTATGAGAGTATCATGGAGACTTTTTACCTCCTGAAATCACCTAAGAACGCGGAACGCCTTCAACGCGCGCTTGAGCAGTACGAGAAAGGAAAAGGTACGGCCAGAGAACTGCTGCCTGACGAGTGAGAATCATTTTCATGGACGATGCCTGGGAGGATTACCTGTACTGGCAGCAGTACGATAAGTCCATGCTGAAAAAGATTAATGCACTTATTAAGGAGATAACAAGAACCCCTTTCCAGGGAACAGGCAAACCGGAGCCACTTAAAGAAAACCTGTCAGGCTTTTGGTCACGGCGCATAAATCAGGAGCACCGGCTTGTCTACACGGTTGAAAAGGGTGCCGTGATCATCCTTCAGTGTAGATACCACTATTAGCAGAGCGAGTGTGAGTGTGAGGATGTGGTGGAGCAACGAACGCACTTACCGCGATCTATTTAGGTCCTCGCACACCCTCCAATAACCTCTAATACCTGGTTGACGAAGGTGTCGTGACTCCTTTCACATGGGGAAGTAGTGACCCACAATATACCGGTATTGTCCGACACAACTATATCGCATCGCTAAAGGCCGCAGACCAGCACAATTATATTCCGTTCTTGGAGTTTGTGAGATCCTGAAACTCGCTAATCACCTTTCGGCAGGTCGCAGACGCAGTTGCGTTTTGCAGGGGACCCTGCATCTGCTACTGCATCTGCAACTACCCAACTCACTTCTTCTCTGCACAATTAAACATCCAGTTCACCCCAAACTTATCCGTACAACTTCCAAAGTAGTCACCCCAGAACATGTCCTGGAGTTCCATGGTGACCTTGCCGCCTTCGGAAAGGGCCTTGAACAGGCGTTCCGTCTCCTTGCGGGTGTCGGGCTGAAGGTTGATGTGGACGTTGTTGCCCTTCACTATCTTGAATCCATGCGATTCAGGCGCATCCGTTCCCATCAGGGAATGCCCGGCCAGGATCTTCAGTTCTACGTGCATGACCAGGTTCTTGTCGGCCTCAGCCAGGGGCGGCATGCCTTCCTGCGGCGGCACCTCGCCCATTCGCATAATGCCCGGCCCGGTAAACTCGCCGCCGAACACCGACTTGTAAAAGTTGAACGCGGCCTCCGTCTCGCGTTCGAAATTGAGATACGTACTTACGCTTGCCATTGCTTTAGATTATTTTAGTTGTGAAGCGAAATTAGGTCACTTTAGTATCCGACGAGGGGTGCTAAGGCGGCTATTTGGAGGTATGAATGCGACTTTTTAAGAGATGCAGAAGGTAATTGCGTCTGCCACTGCATCTGCGTCTGTCATTTTGGAATGGCAGGAAAGGGTTATTTGTGCTTTATTAGTACGACAAAACCCTCCTCCCCAACCCAACCTACCGCAATGAAGTTGCAGCTCGTATCCCGGA
Organism: Cyclobacteriaceae bacterium; assembly: GCA_032907565.1. Taxonomy (GTDB): domain Bacteria; phylum Bacteroidota; class Bacteroidia; order Cytophagales; family Cyclobacteriaceae; genus ZC4RG29. The sequence continues at coordinate 38,417 of JAJJPK010000189.1, forward strand.
GTCTGATCGTATTACTATGGCTCGGCACGTTCATCGTCGCGCTGTGCTGGATATTCTGGAAAGACGCCCCATTCGACCCCGAACCGGTCACCGTAGTTCTCGGCCTGATATCGACAGCCATAACCGCCGTCCTGTCCGAGTTCGGCTCACGCCTGGAAGAAGAGGAGTTCTCCCTCCCCTACGCGCTGGCGTATGGATATGTCAACAACTTCGTTGAGCCGCTAATCTCCCAACTCCTCAAAAACATTCCGCTCGGAAGTCGATTTCCAAAGCTGTTCATATACATTCCCGAAAAGCTCTCCGAACTGGAGCCGCGCAACATCGAACGCATCATCGGTCGTATCCGCATGAAGAACTTCGAGGACAAGGTCATCCACCTCGAATTCCAGGAAGGAAGAGCACGCGATATCCTCACAATAAATCAGCAAGGCAACCGCAGGGTGTATTTCGACTTCCCCAATACGCTACTCAGTCTCAACAGCCTCATCGATTATAAAATGGAGTCGCGCCGAAACCGCTTCAGCGATTCCATCCGGGAGGAAATCGCTAAGGAGTATATTGACAAATTTCGCCAGGTTATGGAAAAGCTGATTCAGTCAAAAGACCTGACGGACTATGTGTCTTTTATCGGACGCGATCTTAATCTTGGATTGGAAGTTAACGGTCCTACTGGACAACAATCTGGAGAAGATACGAATCAATAGTCTTAACCACAGAGGTACGGAGGGCACTGAGTTTCACAGAGAAGGTTTTTTGGTGCAACAGTATAGTTCGTGCCGAGTCGTCGCTGACATACAAATGGCCAAGGCCGCATAAAGGACACAGGCCTGCATGGCGGCAGGCAGGAGTGAGAGCACTTCCATCGTTCAACGGGAAAATCTGCACCTATTTTATCGTGTCATGTTCGTCGCCAAAGTCAATGACGGTCATTTGCCATTGGCCTGTTAGTAGTTGCCCTGCGCCGCAGGCGCCTGTGCTCTCTTACATTATTGGCGTACTGAACACTAGTGGCGACCTCTATGCGGTCTAACATAACGCACCAAGAATTAACCTCTGTGGAACTCAGTGCCCTCTGTGTCTCTGTGGTTAGATTTCCTCCAGAGT
>JAJJPK010000190.1:0-11068 GCA_032907565.1 Cyclobacteriaceae bacterium
AGAAGAAAAAATGCTATATATTAATTTCGAACAAGGAGGTGACCATGACAACGGCGGGAATCACGAGGAAGCAAGTCTTTACAGCGGACTACGAAATCCATGCGTCTGTCAAGATGCTCTATCCGTATATTCAGACTGCTTCCGGGTTGTCTGAATGGTTCGCCGACGATGTGAGAATCAACAACGAAAGTAAGATATACACCTTCTATTGGGACAACGAAGGTCATCCCGCCCGCCAGGTCGCACACAGAACAAACCATTTTGTTCGATTTGAATTCCTCCCCGAAAACGAGGAAGACGAAAGAGATCCTTCCTACTTTGAACTTCAACTCGAATCCAATGAGCTTACTCAGTCGGTCTTCCTGAAGGTGACTGACTACTCCGGGTTTGACGACATGAAAGAACTACAAGATTTGTGGGATGGACTTATCGACGGCCTTCGAAAAACAGTGGGGGGCTGATCGACCCTGCTGCCTTTCATCGATTCCGATTCCAACTCTACTCTCCCTGCTAGCGTGGCCGTATCTGAACTACCAATAGCATTTGGCGAGCAATTTGCCGAAATTGCAGTATGAAGAAGCTGGACAAGCTGGTACTGGGCGCATTCCTGGGGCCATTCCTGATCACCTTCCTCGTCGTCGTGTTCATCCTGCTCAACATTCAGATGATACGGTACTTCGACGACATCATCGGGAAGGGACTCGAATGGACAGTAGTGGCCCAACTGTTTTTCCATTTCGGGGTCGTCACAACACCCACGGCACTACCACTTGCCGTACTGCTGTCGGCACTAATCGCGTACGGCAACCTCGGCGAGCACTTCGAACTCACAGCTGTGAAGGCTGCTGGCATATCGCTGACCCGAACCATCCGACCGATCTTCTACTTCGTACTGATTCTCACCGGCCTCGCGTTTTACGCAAATAACTACCTCGTTCCTAAATCTGCGCTCGAAGCCTATAGCCTCCTTTGGGACATCCGACAAAAGAAGCCTGCACTCGACCTGAGGGAAGGAACCTTCTATTACGGAATCCCCGACATCGCCATTAAGGTCGACAAGAAGTTTGAAGACGGCGAGACATTGAAGGACATCATCATCTACGATCACCGCGACGCAGACGGCAACAAGAATGTTTATGTTGCAGATTCGGGCCGGATGTATACCATTCTCAATGAGCAGTATCTCAAACTCGAACTGTACGACGGCTATAACTACACGGAAGGTACCAGCGCAGAGTCGGAGATGATCGGGCAAAAGCCGAACATGAGAAATGAAACGCTGAGCCGAAGCAGCTTCGAGAAGACGTTTGTTGTGTACGATCTTTCATCGTTCAAGCTCGAACGTACAGATAAGAAGTGGTTCCAGAGCAATCGCATCATGCGCAACATGAAGGAACTCGATATGGACCTCGATTCCATCAATCGGGAGATCATGAAACAACGCCTGGCGTACTACCAAAACCGGTTATCGTACTTCCGTTACTTCAACAAGAACGATACGGTGATCTATCCACCCGACGTATACGCATTCAAGGTCTGGAACGACTCAGTGATTCAAGCCAAATATCGCGCGCAGTCCAGTCGCGCACGCGATTCCTCCGCGGCTGCAGCGGCTAAACTTTCGGATTCCTCCACTACAACCGACACGGCGCGGGCCGCCGATACCTCGTCGCCTTCACAAACCGCCGCGCAGAAAGCTGCGGTGGTGCAAGATATCAAGACCCGGACTGCGCAGCGTGCGACCACTGCCGAAAGGCTCAAGCCCGACACGCTTTCATGGCAGGAGCGCGACAAGGTCATCGCCCGGCACATCGACAGTCTGCTGGCATTGAAGCCCGACGCACAGACGTTGCAGGGCGCTACCAACATGGCCCGCCAGGTGAAAAACCTCGTGAGCACCAACAACGCCGAGGTCAAACGATATCAGGCCGAGCTGATCATATTCAGAATCCAATGGCACAAGATCATCGCCAGTGCCTTCGCCTGTATTGCGATGTTCCTGATCGGCGCTCCCCTCGGCGCCATCATTAAGAAAGGCGGGCTGGGCGTGCCCTTCCTGGTCTCCGTCCTGTTCTTCATCATCTTCTACGTGCTTACCATCCAGGGGGAAAAATTCGCCAAGCGGGGCGACATCGGCGTGATCACCGGCGTATGGATGCCCGATGCCGTATTCCTGATCATCGGACTCATCTTCCTCAGGCAGGCGCGGCGGGATGCCCGGCTGTTTGACATGGATTTCTACCATATTATGGCAGACAGGCTCAGGATGGCCTGGAAGGCGAGGAGGGAAAAACGGCTGCAGGTAAAGTCGGTTCTAAAATGAAAAATATGGGCGACATTGGTATTTTCCGCGGGATACGCGTATCTTTGCCGCTTGAAAAAGAGTTAAAAAGAACATTAGGATGTACCTAACCGCGGAAATTAAGAAGGGTATCTTTGAAAAGCACAGTTTTGCAAAAAAAGCTGAGGACACCGGCTCCCCCGAGGCGCAAATTGCGCTGTTTACCCATCGTATCAGCCACCTGACCGAACACCTTAAGAAAAACAAGAAAGACTTTTCCACCCAGCAAGGACTCATGAGGCTGGTTGGAAAGCGGAAAAAGCTGCTCAACTACCTCCAAAAGATCGACATCGAAAGGTACAGGGCAGTTCTTGCCGACCTCGACTTGAGAAAATAGCGACGACTACATGGGGGACCTGAGGGTTCCCCTTTTGCATTTAACCAGGGGCATGGTATTCGCTGACGCCCCGCATTTCTGTCTATTGATCGATCTTATTTTATGGAGAAAAAAGTGATAACCCGATCTTGCAAATTGCCGGACGGGCGTGAAATTGTTATTGAAACCGGGAAAATGGCTCGCCAGGCCGACGGATCCGTAGTGCTCCGGATGGCCAACACCATGATCCTGGCCACCGTTGTGTCTTCTGAAAAGCCTGTTGAAGGCGCCGACTTCCTTCCGCTTTCCGTAGACTATCAGGAAAAATTTGCAGCCACCGGCAAAGTTCCGGGGGGCTTCCTCAAACGCGAAAGCCGTCTATCCGATTACGAGATCCTTATCAGTCGCTTAGTCGACCGCGCGATACGCCCTCTGTTCCCCGACGACTATCATGCAGAAACGCAGATCATGCTCTACCTGATTTCGGGTGATGAGGCTGCGCTGCCGGATGCACTGGCCGCCTTCGCTGCATCGGCTGCGCTTTCCGTTTCCGACATTCCCTTCCAGGGCCCCATCTCGGAAGTACGCGTCGCCCGTATTGATGGCAAGTTTGTGATCAACCCGTCTCTGGCCGACCGTGAGCGTGCCGACATCGACCTCATGGTAGGAGCATCCATCAAGAACATTCTTATGGTGGAAGGCGAGATGAAAGAGGCGAGTGAAGATGATATGATCGAAGCGCTCAAGGTTGCTCACGAAGCCATCAAGGTGCAATGCGAACTGCAGCTTGAACTGGCCGCTGCTGTCGGCGCAACGGAAAAGAGAAAGTACGAACATGAAACGAACGATGACGCGCTGAAGCAACAACTCTGGGATCTTTTGTACGACAAGACCTATAACGTAGCCAGGCAACTCATCTCTAACAAGAAGGAACGCTCCAAGGCGTTCAGCCAGATTATCGACGAATATCTCGAGTCGCTGCCCGAGGACACAACGGTGGACAAGGACCTGGCCAAGCGCTATTATAAAGAGATTCAAAAGAAAGCATCGCGTCGCCTCGTACTCGAAGAAAATGTGAGGCTCGACGGAAGAAAGATGCGCGAGATCCGACCGATCTCCTGTGAAGTAGGACTGCTTCCGTCAACGCACGGTTCAGCCCTGTTCACGCGAGGTGAGACGCAATCGCTCAGCACCGTGACACTTGGCACCAAGCTCGATGAACAACTCATCGACGGTGCGATGATATCAGGTTCCAGCAAGTTTATCCTTCATTATAACTTTCCAGGATTCTCTACCGGAGAAGTGAAACCCAACCGGGGGCCTGGCCGGAGAGAAGTGGGTCACGGTAACCTGGCTTACCGCGCTCTGAAGTTTGTGATGCCCGCACCCGAAGACAACCCGTACACCGTGCGCGTCGTTTCAGACATCCTGGAATCAAACGGGTCATCGTCGATGGCTACCGTATGCGCGGGATCGCTCGCGCTTATGGACTCCGGTCTTCCCGTCAAGGGTCCGGTATCAGGGATTGCCATGGGGATGATCTCCGATGCCGAGACCGGCAAGTATGCGATTCTCTCCGACATCCTCGGTGACGAGGACCACCTTGGCGACATGGACTTTAAGGTGACGGGGACTGAGAAAGGCATGACTGCATGCCAGATGGATATGAAGGTAGACGGCCTTACCTACGATGTGCTGAAAGAAGCGCTCCTCCAGGCCAAAGAAGGCCGCCTGTTCATCCTCGAAGAAATGAAGAAAGTGCTCGCCGCACCGAGGAAGGACCTCAAGCCTCATGCGCCAAGAGCACAAACCCTCTTTATAGAAAAGGAGATGATTGGCGCGGTAATCGGCCCCGGCGGCAAAGTGGTTCAGGATATTCAGAACACAACCGGCGCGACTGTCGTTATAGAAGAGGTGGCCAACAAAGGCGTGATCAACGTCTTCGCCACCGACAAGCAGTCCATGGAAGCCGCCCTGAAGCGGATCAAGGATATCGTAGCCGTGCCCGAGATCGGACAGATTTACGACGGCAAGGTGAAATCGATCGTTCCCTTCGGCGCTTTCGTCGAGTTCATGCCTGGCAAAGATGGGTTGCTGCACATTTCTGAGATCAAATGGGAACGCCTGGATAACCTGGAAGGTGTACTTGAAGTAGGGGAGGAAGTAAGGGTTAAGCTCGTGGATGTCGACAAGAAAACGGGCAAATACAGGCTTTCACGCAAGGTTCTCCTGCCCCGGCCCCCCCGGAAAGAAGCCAGCCCCAGCGAGTAACGAAAGGGTGAAACTGCCCATTTTGGCGTTGACAGGAACTATGGATTGACATTATATTGTTACACAATCGAATTTTTCGCATAACGGGATGAGACAGTTAAAGATCAGCAAACAGATAACCAACCGCGAAAGCCAGTCGCTGGACAAGTACCTCCAGGAGATCGGCAAGGTGGATCTGCTTACTCCTGATGAAGAGGTGGAACTGGCTAAGCGGATTAAGGAAGGGGATCAAATCGCCCTTGAAAAACTGACGAAGGCGAACCTTCGCTTCGTGGTTTCTGTTGCCAAGCAATATCAAAACCAGGGGCTCTCCCTGGGTGACCTGATCAACGAGGGTAACCTCGGCTTGATCAAGGCAGCACAGCGCTTTGACGAAACGCGTGGTTTTAAGTTCATCTCGTATGCGGTGTGGTGGATCCGTCAGTCGATTCTCCAGGCTCTTGCTGAACAGTCGCGTATCGTTCGGCTCCCTCTGAACCGTGTCGGATCGCTCAACAAAATATCGAAGACCTTTTCGGAACTCGAACAAAAGTATGAACGTGAGCCTTCGCCGGAAGAACTTGCGGAAGTACTCGACGTGACCACCGCGGAAGTCGTGGACACCATGAAGATCTCCGGTCGCCACGTTTCCATGGACGCTCCCTTCGTTCAGGGCGAAGAGAACAGCCTGCTCGACGTACTGGAAAACGACAGCGAAGAAACTCCCGACTCCGGGCTTATGAATGATTCGCTCCGTCGTGAAGTACAACGTGCGCTGTCAACCCTCACGCAGCGCGAAGCGGACGTTATTACTTTGTACTTCGGACTGAACGGCGAACACTCGATGACGCTCGAAGAGATCGGCGAGAAGTTCAATCTGACGCGCGAGCGCGTACGTCAGATCAAAGAAAAGGCCATCCGTAGGTTGCGCCACACGTCCAGGAGCAAGGCCCTGAAGCCGTACCTCGGTTGATAGCCGTTGCGGTTCATAACGTATTTGGTATTTCAAATAGGGTCTCCTGTGAGAGACCCTTTATTTTATGTGCAGGTAAGCAACAGTCATGGGAAAAGAAACCGTTAAAGTAGCCATCATTGGTTCGGGTCCCGCGGGATATACCGCCGCCATCTATGCGGCGCGCGCCGGTCTCAACCCCGTCTTGTATACCGGAAATCAGCCGGGCGGACAACTCACCACCACCAACGACGTCGAAAACTTTCCGGGGTATCCGGAAGGTGTCAACGGTCCGCAAATGATGATGGACTTTCAGCAACAGGCGGAGCGATTCGGTACCAAGATCCACTATTCGATGGTGACGAGCGTCGACTTCTCCGTCTACCCATTGAAGCTCGTCATCGATGAAAAGGATACCGTCTATGCCGAGTCGGTGATCATCGCCACGGGCGCATCCGCCAAATACCTGGGAATCCCCTCCGAACAAAAATATGCTAACCGCGGGGTGTCTGCATGCGCCGTGTGCGACGGCTACTTCTATCGCGGCAAAGACGTAGCTGTCGTGGGCGGTGGCGACTCCGCTGCGGAAGAGGCTACGTATCTTGCAAAACTTTGCCGGAAGGTTCACCTCCTTGTTCGACGCGATGAAATGCGCGCGTCGAACATCATGCAGCAACGCGTTTTCAATACGCCCAACCTAGAGATCCACTGGAACACCGAGACGCAGGAAGTTTTGGGCGATGATACGGGCGTGACGGGTGTACGCGTGATCAACAACAAGACCGGCTCGATAAGTGAGATACCGGTGCAGGGATTCTTCCTCGCTATCGGTCACAAACCCAACACGGATATTTTTGCCGACTATCTCGAACTCGACGAGGCGGGATACATCAAAGTGGTGCCGGGAACAACGCGCACCAATGTCGAAGGGGTATTCGCGACAGGTGACGCCGCCGACCGGGTCTACCGCCAGGCCGTGACCGCCGCAGGCACGGGGTGTATGGGCGCGCTCGATGCAGAGAAGTTCCTCGCTGCGCGCGAAACTGAAATGACCACCCGCACCGTCAAAGTTTAAGCGTCACTTTTTTCCCGTTCATGAAGCTGGACATTCTCGTACTTGCCGCCCATCCGGATGATGCCGAACTCGGATGCGGTGGAACGATCGCCAGTCATGTGGCGATGGGCTACAAGGTGGGTATTGTCGATTTCACGCGGGGAGAACTCGGCACCCGTGGTACGCCGGAGATCCGCAGCGCGGAGGCAGCAGCTTCGGCAAAGATCCTGGGTCTGTCGGCACGGATCAACCTGGGTTTGAAAGATGGATTTTTCGGCAATACTCCCGAGGAGCGCCTCCTTGTTGTGCGGGCAATCCGCAAATTCCGTCCTCAAATTGTTCTGGCCAACGCGATATCGGATCGCCATCCCGACCATCCGAGGGCTGCGGAGCTGGCATTCGAAGCCTGCTTTTCCGCAGGGTTGGTCAAGGTTCAGACGACTGACGACGACGGAAACATCCAGGAACCCTGGCGCCCGTCGACAATCTATCATTACATACAAAGTGAGTTTATAACGCCCGACCTAATTGTGGACGTGACCGACTATTGGGGCGTCAAGATGAAGGCAATCCAGGCTTTCACCTCTCAATTCTACAACGCGGAAAGCACCGAACCCGAAACGTACATTTCCAGCCAGGACTTTTTGCGCAAACTGGAGGCCCGCGCTACCGACCTGGGTCATTCCATCGGCGTCAAATACGGGGAAGGATTCACCGTACGCCGGTTTCCAGGGGTACGCGACATCACACACCTGCTCTAAGGCGCCAGCCGTTGCGCCGACCACGCGTCTTTTTTTCTGGTGAAGCAAATGCGGTCGTGAAGCCTGTTTGCGCGTCCCTGCCAGAATTCGATGACATAAGGCTCCACGCCGAAACCACCCCATTGACGGGGGCGCGGTATAGGCGCGTCCGGTCCAAACTTTTTTTCCAGTTGGGCAAATCGTTCCTCAAGTATTTGGCGGTTTGCGATGGCGTTGCTTTGAGGTGACGCCCAGGCGCCGATCTGCGAACCGCGGGGACGGCTTTGAAAGTATTCATCGGAACGTGTTGCCGGCAGTCGGAGCGCGATGCCTTCCACGCGAATCTGCCTTTCGATCTCGGGCCAGAAAAATGTTAACGCGCACGCGGGATTTTTTTCCAGCTCGATACCCTTGTCACTTTGGTAGTTTGTAAAAAATTCAAGTTTCCCATCGACGATGCCTTTCAGCAGAACGATGCGTGCGCGGGGGCGTCCGTGTTCGTTCACTGTGGACAGGGTCATGGCGTTGGGTTCCAGCGCCTCAACCCGAATGGCATCGTCTACCCAACTCTGGAGGAGGAGGAGGGGATCGGCCGCACCATCGGGAAGTTCGAGGGCGGCGCGGGTGTATTCGCGTCTTAGATCAGCCAGGTTATGCATTCGGTTGCAAATAAAAGCGTAAAACTACGCTAGGTGTAAAATTTGGAGGTCTGAATTTCAAGTATTTTATTCATGTAACAATTGCTTTTTCAGACGAACTGGTTGGGTAGTATAACGGTAGGACTATGGCGGACATGGATTTCTTCAAGTACAGAAACCAGATAATGCCGGAAAAAGGCCGGCTGCTGATCTCTGAACCCTTTCTTCCCGACCCCAATTTCGAACGCACGGTGGTCCTCCTTTGCGAACACAATGATGACGGGTCTTTCGGGTTTGTATTGAACAAACCTTCAATTCTCAAAGTTAATGAAGTAATGGAGGATATTAAGAATATCCAGGAACCGGTGTTTGTGGGCGGACCGGTGCAGCAGGACACGCTGCATTTCATCCACCGCAACACCAGCATCGAGAATTCCTCCCCCATTCTTGAGGGTATTCACTGGGGAGGAAGCTTCGACAGCCTGATGTTCCTGACCGACACCGGGCAGCTTTCGGCGGAGAACATCCGGTTTTTTCTTGGATATAGCGGGTGGGCGCCGGGTCAGCTCATGGCAGAACTCGAGGAGGACTCGTGGATCGTATGCGATTATGTGACCGAGGATCTGCTGTTTGACACCGACCCGAAGCTGATGTGGAAAAAAGCCCTGGACAACATGGGAGGTCGTTTTTCCGTGTATTCTAACTATCCGGTCGATCCCCGGCTGAATTGACCAATTTTGAGTAACTTTAGGAAGATTGCGTTCAATCTAGTGGGCCACAAGCATGGAAATGGAAAAAGAAATCAGGGAAGAGAAGGAGCGGTTGGACCCGTCCATCGCGGGTCGGTCCCATGGGGTTATGTCCGCGAACGCGGAGTTGGATCGTTCCGAAGAAGATGATCAGGATACGGGTTCCCATGACGAAGACCACAAGCAGGAGGACTACAGTTCTTTCACGAAAAAACAGTTCGTAGACCTTGTCAAGGAACTCTCGCGCAGCGATGACGTTGCGCGTGCCGACCGGGTACTCAGGGAAGTCAAGCCTTTGTTTGACGATATCCGCGAAAAGGAACGCGCCGCCGCGAAACGGCGCTTCATCGAAACCGGTGGCGCTGAAGAAGACTTTGAATACAAAGACGACGAACTGGACATCGCCTTTGATGCGCACGTTCGCCTGATACGCGACCGGCGCACAAAACAAGTTCGCGAAGAAGAAGACAAGAAGGCAGAGAACCTTCGAATAAAACAAGAACTCCTGGAGAAGCTGCGCGATCTGGTTGACTCGCAAGACATGAACAACCAGTTCGAGCGATTTAAAGAACTTCAAAAGGAGTGGAAGGCTGTTGGTCCGGTTCCCGGTCCGCATGCAAAGACGATCTGGGCGAACTATCACGCGCTCGTCGACAGGTTCTACGACAATCAAAGCATTTACTTCGAACTCAAGGAACTCGACCGCAAGAAGAATCTTGAGGCCAAGCTTGAACTTTGCGTTCGTGCGGAGCGACTTGCCGAGGTAGAGATCATCAAAGACGCGATCCGCGAGCTGAATGAACTTCACCACGAGTTCAAGCACATCGGTCCGGTACCGATGGAAGACAAAGACGCTGTGTGGCAGCGCTTCAAGGCAGCGTCTGATGCCGTCTACGCTCGGCGCGACGCATACCTGCAGACACTACAACAGGAGTTGAACGTCAACCTCGATCGCAAGATGGCGATCGCCGATGAGGTGCAGGTGTTCACAACGTTCCAGTCGGATCGCATCAAGGAATGGAACCAGAAGACGAAGGAGATCCTCGAATTGCAGCGTCGTTGGGAGGAGGTAGGAGGACTTCCGCGCGCGAAGGCGAAGGAAGTGAACAAGCGGTTCTGGTCGGCCTTCAAACAATTCTTCAGCAATAAGAACGCGTTCTTCAAGAAGCTTGACGAGGAGCGTGAACAGAACCTGAAGCTCAAGAATGAGTTGGTGGCGCGTGCGCATGAGTTGAAGGAGAGTACCGACTGGGAGACGGCGTCAAATGAATTGAAGGCGTTGCAGGCGAAGTGGAAAGAGATTGGTCCTGTTCCTGAAAAATTCCGGGAGAAGATCTTCCAGGAGTTCAAGGAGGCGTGCGATTACTTCTTCGAACATCGCAGAAGTCAGCACGGCAAGGTAGAAGAAGAGCAGGTGGTCAACCTGGAGCGCAAGCTCGCGATATGCGAAGAGATGGAGCGGCATGCGAAGGAGGGTACCGGAACGGTGGATATACTGAAAGATCTGCAGCGGCAGTTCAACGACATTGGCTTTGTCCCGAGGAGAGATCTGGCGTCACTTCGATCGCGTTACAACGACGCGGTGTCGAAGTTTGTGGCTGCGTTGCCGGACGTTTCCGAAGAAGAGAAGGGGATCATCCTGCTTGAAGGTCAGATCGACGGTCTTCGCAGCGATCCCAATGCAGACAAGAAATTATTCCAGAAAGAGCTCGCCATCCGCAAGAAGATTTCTAAAGTCGAGAACGACATCGCCGTATGGCGCAACAACCTGGAGTTCTTTGGTCGTTCCGAGAATGCGGAGAAGTACCGTGAAGAGTTCAACGATAAGATCCGCACCGCCAGCGATCATTTGGATCAGTTGAAGCAGCAGCTACGGATTTTGAGGACGGTGTAGTTTTTTCACCGCAGAGGCGGGCGTCGTAATATCCGCTGTCTTGCCAATGAATACAGATTGTCTCGTGGGGGACCGCGGAGGGTCGCCTGACGGCGACGGGCTGGGCATCCGGTGGCGTGCGCCTTGGTAGGGTT
>JAJJPK010000191.1:0-11018 GCA_032907565.1 Cyclobacteriaceae bacterium
CCTTTTCAATTGCCTGCCTGACAATGTACATACCCAGACCTGAACCCTGCGACCGGTCCGTCGCACGGTAGAACATATCAAATATCTTGTCCTGGTGTTCTTTCCGGATACCGATACCGTTGTCTGCGAACTCAAGCGTTGCCTGCGTCTCCCGGACGTCGATGGTAATCCGCAAATAGCTGTCGACTTCAGGATTGTAGTATTTGTACGCGTTTGAGATCACATTCCCTACGATGATGTTCATGAGGAAGTGATCGTTGCGAAAAGGAACCTGACCGTTGTTCACGATCACAGACGTTTTCACAGCCTGGAAGTTGTCGAGATATTCCAGCTCGTGGATGGCAGCTTTCACCATTCGTTCCAGGTCGATTTCGCCTACCGTGATTTCGCCACGGTTGACCCGCGCATAGTTTACCATCGAGCTGATAAATTCATCAAGCTTCTTGATGCGCCCCTCGATCTTTTTCAAGTATTGTCCCAGGTTCGCAGGATTTGGATCAAGATTGGCCAGGTTGACGAGCCCGAGGATTGAACTCAACGGCGAACGGAGATCGTGCGATGTCTTGTACATCAGCTGATCCAACTCGAAGTTCCGCTCAGACAACTGATCCATGGCCATGCGGAGGTCTTCTTCACGGGCAGCCAGTTGCCAGTTTTGAAAGGTCAACTCCTCGTTCAGCGCCTTTAACTTTAGCTCCGTCTTCTTGCGTTCGGATATGTCTTCGGCAAAAATCGCAACGCCGCTGATGCGGCCTCGCTCATCGCGGATGATGTAGGAGGAGGTCTTGAGGATCATCTTGTTCGGCAAGGTCACCTCAGATTGGTAGCGGTCTGTAGCAAATGCTTTTTTCAATTCCTTGCGTGCCAACGAAATCAACTCGCGGGGAATGGAATCCAATATCTTGTCGCCTACGTGTATGTCCCGCCCTGTCAAGGACCGCATGACGTTCGCGTGCGCCTGGTTGAATACGATGTATCGCTTCTGAGGATCGAGTGCCAGAATCTGATCCTTTGCACTATCCAGTACCTTGCCCACGAACGACTGGTGCCGGACGCCATCCTGATCAGCGGTTAGGGTACCGAAGTAACGATGCGGTGGGTCGTCTGAGCGAGTGCCTGCCAGCGAGAGTTTAACGCCAAGCTCTTCTCCACGACGTGTGATTACCGTGGTAGACTCACCCGTTACCCTCCCTTCCTGTTTCAACTGGCGCATGATGGCACGGTAGGATTTTGCGGAGGGAATCAGACCGGCCAGGGTGGGCAGGCTTTTTATCGAAGAATACCCTACCAGCCGCAGAAAAGAACGGTTCGCGTGTTCGATCCGACCATCTTCTGTAACGCTGAATGCGCCCAGACCGTGCTCGTCGCCTAACGCGCCCAGTGCACTCGCTACAGTGCCGTCGCTCGCCGGTAATGCGACAAGATTCAGTCGAAGGTCCTTTCCGTGCTGCCCCACCACGCCTCGGACACGTACTTCTCTGCCCTTGCTATCGTAAAGCGTGAATATCAGTTCACATCGGCGCTGTTTGCCGGCGCGAACCTGCTTGACACATTGGTTGAATCTCCTCCGGTCATCCGGGCGAACGAGGACAGAGACCGATTGCCCGGCCAGGCGACTGCCGTAGCCCGAAATCCTGCGGGCAACCGGATTTGCAGATACGATCTTGCCCGTCCGGCTGAAAACGATGATGGCCTCGAATTCGGACCGTTCATCGCGTTGAGGATGTTCTGCCGTCATTTTTCGGAATAGGTCCTGAGTACTCAGAACTCGGTGAATACTTTTTCTGGCAAGGTACGGTGTGCGCGGATATTATGCGCGGCTCCTGCCCGCGAAGGCAGCATGATGTTCCCCTGTTGCCGGTATCCGGACCCATACCATACTGGCTCAAAGGTTGAATTTCGCAAATCAGTGCACAACCTGATACGATTATCTTTCAAATCCACGTATGCCAGGAATTCTTCAACCGGAGCATCCGTGTTGGGTTCCAGCGAAACGCTCAGCAGGTTGTATCGGGCGGTGTCGGTACGGGCTTCGCCAAGGTAATGCAATGTGATTCCCTCCCCTTTGAGTTGATAGATGATCCGTAACCAAAATGAGTCACTGTTCCAGAGAGAAGCTGCCACACGAAGCTTTTCCCTGAGCGCAGCCGGAGTCGTTACTTCGCGCCCACCGACGCTGACCCGTCCCTTTCCCGTGACTGCATTAAACAGGTACACCGTGCTGTCGACGTGGGATTCAATACGAACGCGTCCATCGCGTTTGTCCCAGGCAAGGCTGCGCAGGGTGTCATGGTCCCAACTCAGATAACGTACATTGTCCCAGCTTTGCCTTCCACCGAGGGCAGCCATGATACTGTCGGCCAACTCGACAGCGGCGGGATCGGAATGGGCAAGATTAAAGCCAGGTTCAGGCACGTACTCATTATTGTTCTGCTCCGATGAAAAAGTGCATCCGTAGCCGCACAATGCCAAAGCCAGAACGTACTTGAATGCCGACTGCATCTATCGGGATTTTTGGGGATTAGTGGGGTGAAGATAGCGACATTCACCTTATTCAACCCGACGCACTTTTCCCGTGCTCTTTCTCACGCCGGTCGAGATCGTCGATAACCGCCAGAAGTTTGCTTCTCTTGCCGTCCCTGAACATGACCCGTCGTAAATAAGACTCTACAGGCAGGATTAGAAACGCAATGACAACCTGAAGGAGAAAATCTGCAAGTGGGCTGGACGTTGAAAATGAGTAGCCGGCCAGGGTCTGGATGAATTCTATCAGGAGGATAATCGTAAGCAACGCCAGCAGCCTGCTGACCAGCCGATACCTGAAACTCAACTTCAACGACAGCCAACCCAGCAACGCAAACAGGGTCAACTCCATTGCGTAAAACCACGTGCTCTTCCAGAACAGTGGTCTCACCGTAAACCGCACGGGCGTCATCTCATGAATTCCGCCGAAGATGTCACGCGATTGCACCTGCAGCGTATAGGTGCCGGGAGGCAGATAAGGAATATTGACCTGGTTGTTCTGGACGGACCATTCCGACCAGTCGGCGCTGATGTCTGAAAGGAAATAGCGGTACTCCGATGATGCTGGTCCAAGATAGTTAGGCCTTACCACCTGAAACACCACCGGCCCCCCATCCTGATCGACAGCAATGCCGCCGGCAGGATCGAAGCGCCGGTCCCCCTGTGTGACAGAATGCAGTATGAGGGGAAAGACAGGAGCAAAGTTGCGTGCATTCGGCGCCACGCGATACAGCGCGTCGTTTCCATTGATCACCCAAAGATTCCGACTGTTCTCAATTTCGGTTACGGCGCGTATGTCGTCCAGCAACCGCAGCAGATTTATGCCCGGATCGGTACGCGCACCAAGGGTCTTCCATGAATGGGCGTCTGAATACCAGACGGTGCCGGAAGAAGCAAAGTAAGCGTAGGGCGAGGGGAGGCTATCGATCCGGCTCAATGGCTTTTCCGGGCTTTCTGAGTAATAAAAGCCGCTTCTGTTCACAAAAACCGGCCGATCGCGCCATGCAAAGCCAATCGTTCGCGACAAACCGGTATTGTCCACCGGCGTAGCCCGGAGCGTCGAAAAACGGTCGCCATCTATCGACGTCTGATATACTGTATTGATCCCACACAACCACAGTACGCCATCATGTTCAAAGACCTGGGAGATAAGGTCGTCCGCATGGTTCAGCACATCAACTTGTTTCCAACTGTTCCCATTTCGCGAAAGCAGGATTATACTGTTGTCGTACGAGCAGACGACCAAATGTCCGTCGGCCGTCGCGAACGAAAAACGCACGGGAGCATTGAAAACCTGGCGCGCGCCGTTGCCATTCACCTCAAATACACCCCCAAGGCCGGAAGCCATCAGCCGGTCATTCACGCGCGTTAGGCCCGAAACCTTGGCTGAAATGCCTTTCACGGGTTTGTAAACAAAGCGCTCGGACTTAAGCACGCGCGCCGTTCGCTGTTTCATTTCAGGCCGGCTCGTCCGGGGCTTTTTATTGTCTTTTCGACGCAGAAAGGCGAATAACCCCTTGCGCCCGCCTTTCGGCTCATCGCCGGAGGTTTCAGACTGCCGGGTATCCACGGGCCCATACCAGGTTATCTCTTCGTAGACTGCTTCCCTCGCGAGTTTGTACAACCCGAGTGACGTGCCTACATAAACGCTTTCCTTGAAGGTCTCAGCGCACAACAGATTTCCCTGAAGGCCTTCATAGCTGCTGTAATCGCGAAAAGGCATTCCAGGCGCTACACGCGTGAATCCGTAATCATGTGCGACCCAGACATTGCCACCCCTGTCGACATAAAGCGTGTACACCTCATTGTCGGGCAGGCCGGTGTTGTAGTTCAGTACTTCGGTGACTTGGCCTGACACGGGATCCGCAAAAATGACTCCGGCGCGGAGGGTTGCGATCGCGATGAGACGCTCGTTTACCCATCGCGCTTCCACAATGCTTCCGGCTGAAAGGAGGTCCTGCTCATCCGGCAGCGCGGGTTTGAGTCGCAAACTCTTGTCGCACAGCACGAGCTGATCGTCCGATGTCACCATCAGACACCTTCCTCCTGCTGTCGAGGAGAATACGATGTCAGGAATTTGTGTAGGCCCGAAGCGTGTGGGCATGAATCCATCAGTTCCCTCAAGTTGGAGAATCCCCAAGCGCTCGCTGCTGATGAAAATTGTGCCGAATGCTTCCGCAATAGAAGTGAACGCGCCGGCCTGCTCAGGCGCGTTCAGGATACGGACGCTGTCTCCCTTGAGTATAGCCAGGGCGCCGTCGCTGAGGAAATACATTGCATCTGTTCCCGCCACGACGCTGAAGAAATCGCCTTCGGTACTTTCGGGATGGGTGTGCGCCTGCATCACCCCGTTCGCGCTGGGCCGTAGGTCGCCGAAGCCACCTGACCCACACCAATACAAATTGCCCTCACGATCGGCCTCCACAGCATACACTGCACCGCCTGCTGTTATCAGGTTCCAGTGGGTCCCGTCAAGCTGAAGAATGCCCGCGCGGGTCGCGAAGTACATGAAGCCATTGGCATCCTGAACCATGTCGAAAGCGGCATGGTCAATCTTTTTGTCTGACGGGGCAAAGTGCGACAGAAAATAGTGCCCCGGCTGGGCCTGACAAAAAGTATAAACCAGAGTGAGCACGTATAAAAAATTCCTCATAGGAATACGCCGTCTACCAAATGTAGCCATTGGGTCCGGTCAAACCTAATGGCCTCGTGGTGCGCCGATGTAAGGAAAATGCCCGGTTTAACAGGATAATTTCGGCCATGAAGCCGTGAAGTGACAAGCGCAGGCTTGTCTGCTTCACGGTTAACTAATTCGGCTCCACTGCATGGACGATTTGTGATGCTTTCTGATCTGTGCGGCGATAACCTCGTGCTCGGGTTGCTTTAAGTCCGGATCCTTGTCCAGGATCTCGATCGCGGCCTCCCGTGCCTCGCGGAGTAATTCACCATCACGCGCAAGATCGGCAATGTGAAGATCGGGCACTCCACTTTGCTGTGTGCCCATGAGGTCGCCGGGACCGCGAAGTGACAGGTCGGCCTCTGCGATTTCGAAGCCGTTGTTGGTTCGGACCATGGTTTCGATCCGTGTTCGCGAGTCAGCAGACAGGCGGGAGTTCGTCATCAGGATGCAATAGGACTGATCAGCGCCCCGCCCAACCCTTCCGCGAAGTTGATGAAGCTGAAGTAGCCCGAATCGTTCAGCGTTTTCAATAATCATTACGGAAGCATTAGGCACATCCACTCCGACCTCAATTACTGTTGTGGCCACCATGATGTTTGTTTCACCCCGGACGAACCGGTCCATCTCATACGCCCGAGCGTCTGCCTTCATCTTTCCATGGACGATGCTTATCGCATAGTCTGGGAATGCGCGGCGAACACTTTCATAGCCGTCCATGAGATGCTTCAGGTCAAGTTTTTCTGATTCTTCAATTAGTGGATACACGATATACACCTGGCGGCCCTCGCGGACCTGGTCGCGGATGAACTGATTGACCTGAAGCCGATGTGAGTCGTCGCGATGGACCGTCTTAATCGGCTTCCTCCCTTTAGGCAACTCGTCGATGATCGATATATCAAGGTCGCCGTAGAGCGTCATGGCCAACGTCCGCGGAATGGGTGTCGCACTCATCACGAGCACGTGGGGAAAAACTTTGTCGCTTTTCGACCACAATCTCGAGCGTTGCGCGACTCCAAAGCGGTGTTGTTCGTCGACAATGGCCAGGCCCAGCCGATCAAAGCGAACTTCTTCCTCGATAAGGGCGTGGGTTCCAATCAGGATTTTTATTACACCGGCAAGCAACAGGCGGTGCATTTCGTCGCGTGTCTTTTTAGGTGTGCTGCCCGTCAGAAGCGCAATGGGTGTGCCCATGGCAGCAGCAAATCGCGACAGGTTGTTGTAGTGTTGTTGCGCGAGAATCTCGGTTGGGGCCATCAACGCGCTCTGTGCCTGACTGCCGCAAGCGATCAGCATGCAGATAAAGGCCACGATGGTCTTGCCGCTGCCCACATCGCCCTGTAGCAGACGGTTCATTTGCTTTCCCGACTTCATGTCGGAGTATATCTCCCGGATGACGCGCTTTTGTGCGGCGGTGAGTGGAAAGGGCAAGACCTCATTGTAAAAAGTGTTGACCAGCGATGTGTTGTTTAAGATTTGACCGGGGAATTTGTCCTTCCTTAAGAGCTTCATCTGGATCAATCGCAACTGTGTGAAGAACAGCTCTTCGAATTTCAGTCGCCGCTGGGCGTGATTAAGTGTTTCCAGGTCAGGAGGAAAATGAATCGCGTGCAACGCCTCGCTCCTCGAGATCAAACCTTTTTCCGCACACAGGTACCGTGGAAGAGTTTCCCGAATCTTTCCAGCTGCCTGCTGTAACGCCTCGCGCATGAGCCGAGAGAAAAATCTACTGTCGATGTGCCTCCCGCGGAGTTTTTCTGTTAGCGGATACACAGGATGAAACGACCCGCGACTTTCAACCGCGGCTCCGGCGGCTACTTCAACCTCGGGATGTGCGATTGTCCATTTCGTCCCATACCGGGTGGGTTTCCCGAAAACGATATAGTCGATGCCGGGCTTTACTTTTTCTGCGATCCACCGTATACCCTGAAACCAAACCAGCTCAAGCATTCCGGTACCGTCAGCGAAGAGTGCCGTCATCCTTTTGCTTCTTCCCGTTCCATGGAAGTCTACGCGCTTAATCGTTCCTCTTATCTGGACATAGGGCATTTCGTCCCCAATATCACTGATGGAATAGAAGCGTGTTCTATCTTCGTAACGGAACGGGTAGTGTTGCAGTAGATCGCCGTAGGTGAAGATGGAAAGCTCCCGATTCAGAAGCGCTGCCCGTTGTGGACCGACGCCTTTCAGGAATTCAACTGACGTATCAAAAAAAGTCGCCATGTCTAAGAAACAAATCTTAAAAAAATTTTTGCAGAGCTTTGGTAACTCACCTGAAACAATTCTTCTAAATTGCAGTGTCTTTAATTTCCGCGGTTAATTCTTGCCAGCAATTGAGTACTAACCCGGAGTCGTTTGCGATGGAAAACCCTAAACTATACAAGGGCATTGAGTATGTACAACTCAAGGAGCTCCCGGAGGATCAGCAGCAGAGGATTACGCAGTCGTTGAATCGTGAACTTTTCATCAAGATCTTGATAGACGGACATCTTCACCAGGACTGTATCCTGTATAAGGACTACAAGCACTGGTACGAGAACGTCTACAGTGTCTCCACTCCCGAGGAGTCCACCGCACCGGACACCGCACCAGCGAAGGTTGCGTCGCTGAACGTAAGTATTGCAAAGGGTTAGTGTGGAAAGTCAGTCCCAGATGCCTCTTTCCGGGACGATCTCCAGCACGTTTCCTTCGGGATCTTCAAAGTAAAAAGATCGTGCGCCACTCTTCCATGTCACTTCCTCAATGATTGGAATTCCACGCTTTGCCATATCCTTCTTAGCCCGATCGTAGTCTATCTCGGGCACTTCCAACGCAAGATGCTGACGCCCGCCACCGTAATGCGGCGGTGGACTTGTCTTTTGCCGGGAGTCTTCCGGGTTAAAGCATAGCAGCACCGAAGTTCCGACACGGAGGAACAGATGCTTACCCGGCTGGTAGTCAATCACGGGCAGCCCAAGCTTGCCTTCGTAGAACTCCCGCGCTGCTGCCAGGTCGTTGATGTAAAGGCACGTTTCCTTGATCTTTATAAAGTCCATTCCCGACACGCCGTCATATCCCATCGGCCCGGCGCCGGCGAGCGGCAAGCGCTTGGAACAGAACTGCCTGCTGCCGCCGTGCCGGCGGCCGGGGGCGGCAGCTCGGCAGACCGGCGAGGGGGGCCAGAGCGTGGATCCCGGTGGCGGCCGAACCGTTACGCCACAAGGAGAAGCGAACGAAACGCCGCGCTCCCAACTTCGCGACGCTGAGCGCTCGCTGCAAGGGGTGCATCGCCCGCCTATGGAAGCAGATACCGCAGGCTGAATAATTCCATTACCTCCTGCAAATTTCTGTACCGAACATCACGCTGGTTATCTGACCGGAATAATGGCATTCGTCTTGCAGGTGGGGACGAATTAGGGGACCGAAATTTGCCGAAGCAAGTGGGCCTTTCGAGTTTTCCACAAACAAATGATTGACGGCATGCTTCCAAATAACTTGATAATCAGACCTTTAACTAGAACACCCCTGTCGATGTGGATAACTGCTTCTAATTGTGGAATTCTTTTTGAGAAAAACGGAAGGCTAATTAACTCCTTGAATCATAGATAATTTGTTACAGAAAACGCAGATTTTATTGCACAGGTACATGAAGAAGATCCTTTGGTTTGCCGCCCTGAGCCTGCCGTGGTTTTCGTCTCAAAGCCAGGCGCCGGCAAACGCACGCATCGTCAACTTATCAGAGCTCATGACCATCATGTCCAGGACATCGGGAAACATACTGGTAATCAATTTCTGGGCTACCTGGTGCGCGCCGTGCATCCAGGAACTGCCCTTGTTGGAGGAGGTGAATGCGTCTTCGCCGGATGTCGACGTGATCCTGGTTAGTATGGATCTCGACCTCGACCCGGATCCCCAGAAAGTTTACCGGTTTGTGACCCGGCGACAACTCCGGTCGCAGGTGTTGCTTCTCAACGAGCCCGACCCGAACTCCTGGATCAATAGGCTAGAGCCCTCCTGGTCAGGCGCCCTGCCCGCAACGCTGGTAATTCATCCGCGAACCGGTAAAAGAATTTTTGTTGAAGGGCAACTCGAGGAGGGTGAACTTGATAACATGCTGGCCCGGGTTCGGCAATGAGGCAAACGGCCATAGGGCACGCTCAATTGAAGACACCCAATAATGACGTATATGAAAAAAAAGCTAAATCTCTTACTGCTGGCTACGGCGATTATGCCCCTCGTGGCATTCGCTCCTTCACCGAAAGGGTATGAGGTGGGGGACACCGTCCAGGATTTCCGGTTGAAAAATTTCGACGGGAAAATGGTATCCCTCGCTGACTACAAGGACCAGAAGGGGGTAATCCTGATTTTTGATTGCAACACCTGTCCCTACTCCAAGGCGTACAACGACCGCATCATTGCGCTCCACCAGAACTATCAGTCCAAAGGATTCCCAGTCGTCACGATCAATGCGAATGATCCCCGCATGTCGCCCGGCGACTCCTTTGAACATATGGTGCAACGTGCAAAATCCAGGAACTACACGTTCCCATACCTTATCGATGAATCGCAGGAAGTAGCCCGCGCTTTTGGCGCTACAAATACGCCTCATGTGTTTCTTCTCGCTAAATCCGGGAACGCCTTTGTCGTGTCCTATATCGGGGCCATCGACAACAATCCGCAGCAGGCAGATGCCGCGGACAAGCGCTATGTGGAAGAGGCTATAGAGGCGCTTCTCGCTGGCAAAGCGGTGCCCACAAAGAAGACCCGGGCGGTAGGATGCGGAATTAAGTACCGCAACGCCTAGCCCGGCATTGCTCACACAAAAAATGCCTTGGTGTGCTTCCAGGGCATTTTTTTTGTCCATACAACTGGCACAATGCTTGATGTAAATTAGGTGAGTCGAACCATTTTTTGAGTGATATGAAAGGAGTTGCTGTTGGAGTTCTTTCCCTGGTTTTGTCATGCGTAGCCTTCTCATCTGAGGCTTACATCTCGGGAATCGCGATCAGTTCTGAGGCCCGTACCGCCATGCAGGTATATGTAAACGGAAAGCTTTATAACAAGACGCCGAACAGCTTTGTACGGGTAAAAAGTCTTCCCGGACTATTCCACGTGAGCGTCCGTGTGCTGAACCCCTATGACAAGCGGTACTATATCGTCACGAAGGATATTCGCGTCGAGAAGGGACTCGAATTTTACTACAAAGTGGTTTTTGAAAGAGGGAAGCGCCCGGAACTTCGCGAGGTACGCCGCTACCCGGTCTACAGCAAGTACTTCCTGGACCCTTCTCTGTACAACCGGCACAGTACGACCTGAGGCTAACGCCGCCTGGGGCGACAAGCACGGCCACGATAAGCACTGGAACCCACCCTGACCCCAGAATCCCGCCTATTACTCCGAAGAATGCGCCGAAAACCCCGCCAAGAACTCCTATGATCGTACCAAAAAGGCCAACTATCACCCCAAAAAAGGTGGCTCCGATCGCAATTATGACTGGAAAACCGATGATTAGGCACAGTACCAATACGAGGGCGGCAGCAGATTTGGTCATAGGGTAAAGGTTATAATACCATTCACGAATTTAACCCAAAACGGTTACAACAAAAAAAGCCCTCTTCGCAGAAGGACCTTATGGTATTCAGACTTAGACCCTCTATCAGAAGGGATATTTTCCCTTCCCGATGGTAAAGTCGGCCACCTTTCGCCGTGCGGCGACCAGGTTATAGGGTTCAATCCGGGTAAACCGCTTAAGCCCCAACAGCATCCGCCGCAATTCGTCACCTTCCGCGAAAGACATGATCGCTTCGCGTCCACACGAGGCAATCTTGTCCATGGCACC
>JAJJPK010000192.1:0-10972 GCA_032907565.1 Cyclobacteriaceae bacterium
TAATGACGGAGGTTCGTGACGACAACATCACCGGGCGTGACGTCCAGGTGGTAGCGGGAGAGAATACGTTCTTTAAGCTGGTCGAGATGCGTGCGGTTCGAGGCGGAGATGAAGACGAAGTCTTTGTCCTTTAACGCCTTGATAAGCTCCGGTTTTGCCTTGTCGAGTTTATTGCCAATCTTGATGTAGGGGATACCCAGCGATTTCAGTTCCACCTCTTCTTTTTCGATTTCTTCGAGGGTGGTGTCGGACAGGTCGAACAAGTACAAGATCAATGCCGCCTTCTTCATTTGATCCCGTGTACGCTCGACACCCATCGCCTCGATGACGTCTACCGTCTCCCGCAACCCCGCCGTATCGATGAAACGAAAATTAATGCCACCCATCACCACTTCATCTTCGATGATGTCGCGTGTGGTGCCCGGGATCTCCGATACAATGGCGCGCTCTTCGTTGAGGATGGCGTTCAGTAGGGTCGACTTCCCGGCGTTGGGCTTGCCTGCAATAACGGTACGCACGCCATTGCGAATGACGTTGCCCTGGTCGAACGACTTGATGAGGGAGCCCGTGTATTGCTGGATGTTATCAACCAGACGGCGCAAGTCGTCGCGACTCGCAAACTCCACATCTTCTTCACTAAAATCCAACTCCAGCTCGATCAGCGACGCAAAGTGTACCAACGCCTCCCTCAGGTGATTGATTTCTTTGGAAAAACCGCCGCGCATCTGATTTAACGCCGCCATCCGTGCGTTGTCAGTCTCCGCGTTGATAAGGTCGGCGACCGCTTCCGCCTGGGCCAGGTCGAAACGACCATTGAGGAATGCACGCTTCGTAAATTCTCCAGGCTCAGCCAAACGCGCGCCCTTGCGCATAAGCAACTTGATAATACGCTCTGCGATTACCGGTGAGCCGTGGCAGGAGAGCTCCACGGCATCTTCGCGGGTGAACGATTTCGGTCCCCGGTACAGCGACACCACCACCTCGTCGATAGGGGTGTTGCCGTCGTATATCATCCCGAAGTGGATCGTGTGAGAAGGCTGTGATTCAAGCCGTTTGCCGCGGAACACACGTTGGGTGATGGAGATGGCGTCCTTCCCCGACAACCGGATAACGGCGATTGCGGAAATGCCCTGGGGTGTGGCGAGGGCTACGATGGTGTCGTCGATACGGATTGACATGGGGGCGAAGGTAGAAAGAATTGAAGAGTTGAAGAATTGAAGATTGAATGTGTACCCCCTTGATCTAGAAATTTGTGGGCGAGACGCGCTTGGCGGTGAAAATTCGTGCGGCAGACTTTACCATTTCTGCCGAACGTTTTCATCGCGGGAATTGCATGACTGGCAGACGTGAGGCGCCTGTATATCGCTTGGACGGCACCGCTCAAAACTCGTGTCATCAACGGTGCGTTAGCCTACTAACAGTATCAACTAAATTATGAAACGGGACATATTGAGACCTATAGCAATGGGCATCCTGGCGGGCGTAGCCCTCTACACGTTGCCGTTCTTTTTCTTCCGGGGCTTTTTCTTCTTCCTGGTCATCTGGCTCATCTTCCGGTTTGTCTTCTGGGGCAGGTGGGGTTATGGCCGCTGGGGATACCGACACGCAGGCATACATCCTGCCTTCGCGGATACGATCCGCAACATGAGCGATGACGAGTACGAAGCGTTCAAAAAGAAATTTGACCGCCACCGCATGTCGGATGAAGGAAATGAAAAGGACGATTCAAAACGATAATTCATAAGGAAGACAATATGCGAAATACCAGAAATATTCTTATCGGCGTGCTTAGTGCTTTGATTACCTTCGGCGCGCTTACGCTGAGCTTTGGTTCCAGACACCATTCCTGGCATCGTGGTCATCACTTCGGCCCGCATGCCAATCATGCAGGTGATTCATGCCGGTGGGAGGGCGAATGGAGGAGTCATGAGCAACGCCAGGGCGAGTAATTACGTGTTTAGGTGTGTATGTGTTTTACGTGTTTACGTTGGGCCATCTGAACGTTTAGACAAACGCCTTTGAGTAGGGGTTACCTGATCGTGTACTTACAGGTTCCAGATGGAACTAGGTTGTAGCTTGAAGCGGAGAGTCCTGACCGTTTCACCGCAATGGCGCAAAGGCCTTTAGAATCACATCATCCTATTCAACCGTTCAATTCTTCAACCTGTCTGCATGGCTAACATCGACCTAAAAATCTAATTCTTTCTCACTCTTCACTCACTTCCCCCGTACTCGTACGCCCCGATGTCTATCCGACCGTTTGTTATGCGTGCGTTGCCATCGAAGTCGATAGGGTCGCCATTTTCGTCTTCCTCAAAGACGTCAGGAGCGGTTGCCGGATCGCCGGCGTCGCGGGCGGCAGAGCCTTCTGAAAGACGGAAGTCGCCGTCATCGGGATTTGCAAACGCCGGATCCTCCGTGATGTCTTCGACTACTTCGATGCTACCTCCCATCGTGAGATCGCCAGGCCCATCGCTGTACACGCAGTAGCTCAGCCTTGCAGTACTGGACGCCGTGTTGTGAATCTGGTTTCCATTACTCACTGCTGTATTGCCCCACAGAATGCTGTTGAGAAGACTCGGCGCGCTGCTGAAAGTGTTGTCCATTGCGCCTCCATTCGCGCCCGACTTGTTGCGGCTGAAAGTAACATTGACAAGTTCAGGGGAGCTCCTGTAATTTAATATGCCTCCCGCTGAGGTGCCAGCGTCGTTATTATCGAAGACGACGCTGACGATCCAGGCCATACTCTCAGCATTGGCCATGGCTCCTCCGCTTTCTGCACTGTTTTCGTTGAATATCGTATAACCTATCGCCATCGGGAATTAGCATCAGTGAATCTAGATGATTCCGTTGTTATCCTGAACGGAATCCCAGTTCTGTGCGTGCGCTTTGTAGTCGGTCGGTGTGAATCGAGTGATTGGTGGCAATCCCGCGCGCCAGATTTCAGATGGAGACAGTTTGCTCGATTCCTGGGCAAGTGACGTTACGGAAACTGCAAAGGCCGCGATAAGGAATACAATGCGCATTTCATTCGTTTGTATCCTCGGGAATAGTATCCATCGAAGTTACACGATCCTTAGCAGGCAGAAAAAGGTTTTAACGATAAGTTTGGAGAGAACCATTCACTTATTCCCTCATTTTTTCACCACAGAGGCTCAGAGGGCACGGAGTTTCACAGAGGTTCATTTTGAGGTGCTTTAGAAAACGTCGTGCGGAGTCGTATCTGTTGTACTTTCCGCCAAACGTGTAAGGAGGGGCACAGGCGCTGACGCGCCGAGCCTCGTTGTATCGATAGGGATACCCCTATTAAAACCATTCAAGTCCTCACTCTTAAATTTACGCGATACCCTATTCAACCATTCAACTATTCAACTCTTCAACTCTTCAATTCTTAATTCACATGTAACCTCACTTTTGCACAATCAGCACCGGTATTCCAACCCTGTGCCTCACGGTATCGACAGTTGCCCCGAAGATAAGATCCTTGAACAGCCGGTGTCCGTGAGCGCCCATGACGAGGAGGTCGGCGTTGAAGGCTTTTACAAGTTTAGGTATCGTGCGGCGGGGGTTGCCGTACCCGACTTCAATGCTCACGTCATAACCTTCTTCGCGAAGCTGTCTCGCGTAATCTTCCAGCGCAATAGCGTCTTTGCTGGACTCACGATCGGCAATATCGCTTCCATAAACAAGAGCGCCTGCGGTTTCCACGACGTGAATCAACAGGTAGCTTGCCTCCTTGCCGCCTTGTGCCAACGCACTCTTGATGCTGATGCTGTCAAGGTCGCTGAAGTCGATCGTCACAGCGATGCGCTTGTACGAAGGACCGGTCTTGATCTGCAGGTCTCGTGCCTCGCCGTGAGGTAGCTGCATTGCTTTCTCTTGCCTTCTCTTGTCGATCACGGGCTTGAATGTAATGTATCCCAATAGCGCGAATGCCGCGGCAATAACGGGGACAACGAAAGTCCAAATCATCCACGCGTTGTCGCCCGCAGCCGCGAGCCATACTTCCACCTCCTGTACGACAAGTTTGGCGTTTAATGCCACGATTACAAGCGCAATCAGCCAGGCGGCAACTTTCATTTTTGTGCCTATAGCGAAGGTGCCCATCTTCGATTTATCACTCGTGAAGTGAATCAGTGGAATGACGGCAAAGCCGAGCTGCAGGCTGAGGACTACCTGGCTGAAGACGAGCAGCTCGCCGGTCTGATCTTCGCCGTACATGAGGATGACAATGTATGCGGGTATGATGGCGATGATGCGCGTGATAAGACGCCGCAGCCAGGGCGCAATACGGAGATTAAGATATCCTTCCATTACGATCTGTCCGGCCAGTGTTCCGGTAATGGTAGAACTCTGTCCCGCCGCGATCAGCGCAATACCGAACAATATCGATGCCCATTCTGATCCGAGCAGGGGCGTGAGGAGTTGGTAGGCGTCCTGGATGTCGGCCACCTCGTACAGACCCGCCTTGTAAAACGTGGCGGCAGCCAGCACGAGGATGGCGGCGTTCACGAAGAAGGCAGCGTTGAGGGCCACCGCGGAGTCGATAAAGTTGTATTTGATCGCGCTCCATATTCCGCGTTCGCTCGTGTCGATGCGTCGCGTTTGTACGAGCGACGAGTGGAGGTACAGGTTGTGGGGCATTACCGTGGCCCCGATGATTCCGATGGCGATGTATAACGCCGTGTCATCCGGTAGTGATGGGATGAATCCCGTTACCAGTTCTCCCATGTCGGGTTTGGCCAGGAACATTTCAATCAGAAAGGCGCCGCCTATGATCGCTACGAGGCTGATGATAAACAGCTCCATCTTACGCATGCCGTAGCTGTGGAGGAGGAGGATGAGCAGCGTGTCGAGAACCGTGAGACTCACACCCCAGATCAGCGGGATGCCGAACACCAGTTGGAGGCCGATAGCCATCCCGAGCACTTCCGCCAAGTCCGTAGCTGCGATAGCAATTTCAGCCAGGAACCACAGCGCGTAGTTGACGCCGGAGCGATAGGTCTTGCGGGACGCCTGGGCCAGGTCGAGCTGCCGAACGATACCCAACCGCGCGCTGAGGCTTTGCAGCAATAACGCCATCAGGTTCGACATCAGCAGCACCCATATCAACGCATAGCCGTAGCGACTACCGCCGGCAATGTCCGTTGCCCAGTTCCCCGGATCCATGTAGCCGACACTCACCAGGTATGCCGGACCCAAAAACGCGAGCACTTTCCTCCATCCCCGACGACCCCGGGCGTCGATGGAGGAATGAACCTCGCTTAAGGATTTTGAGTCAACGTGAGTGCGTTCCATAGAGAAAGATTGAAGACTTGAAGAATTGAAGATTGAATAGGGAAGACATCACGCCCGGGTTGCTTATTGTATCTGACGGTTTCATACTGATCTGAATCTCCATTGTTTCGATCCTTTTTGGGGACGCATGATCGCGCGTCCCATTCCTTATTTCCTTATTTCCCTTTTCCCAATGCCCACTGCATAAACCATGAAGCCATCACAGATGTGCTTCATGGTTGCCTACTGGAAAGTATACCTCATACCAAGGAACCCTTTTATCCCCTGTATCGGCGCGTAGTTGTAGCTCGTGTCGAACGTATAGCCGTACGGGTTGTTGACGGTGATGTTTTTGTCGAACGGGTCGAAGGGGCGGAGGAGGGGGTCTTTTGGCATGAAGTTGAGAAGGTTTTTTAATCCGCCATAAAGTTCAAAGCCATTGTTAAAGGTCTTCGACGCCTGGATATTCATGAGCGTGAACCACGGAGAACGCTCAGGCCGGTAGTCGTTAGGCACTACGGGCAGGTACATCGGGCCTGTGAGGCGACCGGTAAGGTCCAGGGTGAGCCCGATGCGTTCGAACAGGTAGCTTACCGCATACGTGCCGGAGACAACGGGCGCGAAGAGTTGAGGTTTGCGTTGTTCTTCACCTGATATCGTTTCAACCTGGTATACGTCCATCACGGTGACGCCAGTGATGACCTTTAAACCATTGGTGAAGGTGAAGTCCGTGTTCAGCGTGATCCCTTTCGATACGGCGTGGCCGTTCAGGTTGTCGTAGATGATCAGGTCGGGATCGGTGTGGAAGTCGCCATTGATCTTATTCGTGAAATAGGTGTAGAATACGCTGGCGTCAAGTCCGATACTTCCACCACTGTACGCGATTTGCTTCGTGTAGTTGAGGTTTACGTTCCACGACTGCTCCGGTTTGAGTTCGTTCTTTATGATGACTTCCCGCGAACCGGTTAAGGCTGCGTGATCCTCGGTAAAGAGGTTAACCACGCGGAAGCCATTGCCGGCGCTGAGGCGGAAGGTGTTGTTCGGGTTGGGCGCATACTTGAAGCTCAATCGTGGCGAAACGATATGGCCGTGCTGGTTGTGATGATCGTAACGCAAGCCTGTCAGGATCGTGAACGGCGGCGTTATGTTCCATTCATCTTGTACGAAGATGCCAGGCAGCCATGTGTGCGAGGGCTCATTGACGCCCGCGGGCGTTGCCGTACCGACGGTGTTATCGTCGTAGTAAACATAACGGAGGGGAAGGCCGGCGAGTAGGTCGTGGCTGCCGACCTTTTTATCCCATCGCAGCTGACCGAATGCAACATGTTGTTGTGCCATGTAGGGCGAGATACCGTAGTAGGAGTCCTGGTCGTGGTAGTTGTACGACACGTCCAGGGTCAGCTTCTCCGCAGTGGGAAGCTGGTACACGCCTATGAGTTCGACGCGGTTCGTGTAAATGGATTCGCCATAGATCTCATTGCTGCCGCGGTGTTCTTTGGTCCAGTTCAGTTCGCCTCCCCATCGGTCTTCATACACATACCGTGTGGCGAGAGTGGCCGTGCGGTTGGAAGGGCGGTGAAATTCCCACTTGTTGAAAATGGAGAACCGGTCTTGCAACGTGACATCCGTGAAGTTGTCGCCGTTTTCATCGATCCTGTTCAGAAAGTTGAAATAATTGAGGCCGAGCAGGCTGTGGGTCTGGCCGACCTTCCATTTTGTTGAGAGGTCGATGTTGTATTCTGCGAAGGAAGTCGCGGAGATGTCAGCTTTCAGTCGCGGTGCCGTCAGCGGCTCGCGCGTGATGATGTTGATAAGCCCGCCAACAGCTTCTGATCCATACAGCGTGGAAGCCGGGCCTTTCACGACTTCGATACGCTTCACGAGGCTGTTCGGAATTCCGGCCAGGCCATAGACGGTGGACAGGCTGCTCACGATGGGCATACCGTCGATGAGTACCATCGTATAGGGGCCTTCCATCCCGTTGATGTGAATGTCGCCTGTGTTGCAGATGTTACAGTTGAGTTGGGGCTGCACGCCGTTTATCATCGAGAGCGATTCGAAAATGCTGGGTGTCGGGTTCTTCAAAAAGAGGGCAGGGGAATAGATCTCTACTGGTATGGGCGAGTCCATTTTTGACACCTCCTTCATCGTGCCGGAGATCACCATAACCTCCTTAAGGGATGCGGCGTCGGGATACAGATGGAAGGTATAGTTCGTTCGGGTGGGTGAGAACCTTAGCGTGTCAGTACGATAACCGACGAACGAGATGATAAGGTTTCCCTGACTTGGTGCGTCTGCGGGCAAGGTAAGCGTAAAGCGTCCGCGTTCGTCAGTGTTTGTTCCGTGCGTGGTGCCCTGGACAATGATGTTGGTAAAGGGCAATGGCTCACGAGTCTCGGCATCAGCGACGCTCCCGGTAAGGGTATGTTGCGCCGCTGCACTTAGCGTGAGCAAGCTGAACAGCAGTGTATGGATCGTTAGCGTTGGTTTCATAAGCTGGCATACCAGTCGGCCACGATCAGCGCGGCTATCAGGATTCCTACCGATAGCAGGACGATCCTGGCGATCCGGATGAGTTTTGGGTTTGCTGTTTTCATGGCATTTCCCGGATCAAAAGGTTTTCCGATGCTTGCCGTGAGATGAAAACACGTTCGTTGTCGTCGATGATGATCTCCATCGAGCCATCGAACTCCATGCGTTCGACAATCTCTATGCGAGCGCCGATGCGTATGCCGATCTTGGACAGGTACTGCAGGAATTTCGGACTGCCGTCGTTGACAGAGTGGAGGACGCCGTTGGTCCCCTCCTTTGCTTCTGACAGTTGAACCTGCTTCACCTCCTGTATCCTGCCGTCTTTGTCTGGGATCGGATGTCCATGGGGATCGACCTTAGGGTGGCCGAGAAAGCTGTCGAGCTTTTCGATGAGCAATGGCGAGTCGATGTGTTCGAGTTGTTCCGCCACCTCATGGACTTCGTCCCAGTTGAAATTGAGCTTTTCCACCAGGAACGTTTCCCACAGCCGGTGTTTCCGGATCACCTTTAGCGCAGCCCGCCGCCCTTTCTCGGAAATGTTTACGCCGCGGTATTTCTCATAGGAGATCACCCCTTTCGACGAAAGCCTCTTGATCATGTCGGTCACGGAAGCAGCCTTGTTGTTCATGTTATCCGCCAGCGCATTCGTGGTAACAGCGCTTTTTCCCGCGTCCGACAGGTGATAGATGGCTTTCAGGTAGTTTTCTTCGACCAGGCTAAGCATTGGGTGCATCTCATGAATTATTACGACAAAAATATAAATTTAGATTCACCTAAAAAATTATTTAGATGATATTTATGGAAAAGTTTAGCGTGACATGCCACGGTTGGTCAAAGGGGCAGGTGCAAAGGCAGTGGTTTTGGTGTAAACTGGACTTTTGGCAGTATCATCGATAGGATCAACCCCTTAAGGAACAAGGGGCATTTGGGGTAGCCTAAACAATCGGGCCTTTGGATTATTCGTCGATATTTTTTCTCCTCGTCCAGTCTTTTGGGAACACCCCTGCGTCTGCATCTGCATCTGCGTCTGCGCCAATCGGGACGGCGTCTCATCTACCAGCTTCACCAACTGTACGCCTTCGGCTTCCCAAAAAATCTCCTCCCCGGGGGTTCGGACGTAGAAGTCGGTGTTGCGCATGCGGTAGAGCATTTCTTCCGGGTGAATGTGGCGTGGGTCGAACACCAGGGCGGCACGGTAGGGATCGCAGAATTGCATCCAGGCAGGGTGGTTGATGAGCAGAACCGGGAGGCCGGCGCCGATGTATTCGAAGAGTTTGGTAGGTATCGTGTTTCGGGTGGATGGGTTAGGGGGGTAGGCAATGAGTCCAAAATCGGCTTGCGCAATGGCGACCATAATTGCGTCGTGTGGTACAAGTTGGTCGCCGCCGATCAGGGTGATGTAGTCTCGGCCTTCGATAGCCTCGCGTATTTGTCGTAGTGTTTCCGTATGGGCGCAATAGCCGATGATCGTCAGGTGCACGGTGGGATCGTGTTCGTGCAGCAGGCCTGCCACGTGTATGGCAGTAAACACGCCGGTAGACTCCGCGAGGGTGCCTGAGAATAACAGGGCTTGTGCGCGTCGCGGCTGCCCTAAACGCGGGCGGATGGTACTGCGTTTCACCCGGTTTTCTATCAACAGCGCCTTGTGTCGGATGAAGCGCAACTCGTCTATGTATCCTCGTTCGGAAGCGATGACACGCGGGACGAACAGCGTTAGCAGCCTTTCCCATCCGCGCACCCACAGCGCGAGCACCGGCCGCACCCAAAGCGGGTAGGTGGGTAGGTAAAGGATGTTGCGGTAATAGTTTTCCTGGATGTCGTACAGTACGACAGTCTTTCGGAACATCCGGAGGGCAGCGGCGGCAAGCAGCAGTTCGTGGGTCGTGACGATGATGACGTCGGGGCTAAGCGCCCGGAGCGTACGGAAAACGCGGAAAGGCGCGCGGACTCGATCGAAACTGATCCGCCGGAAATAGGGCAAAGGGTGAAATGTAACGCCGGGATATTCAGTGCTCGTTGTGCCGGGAAATCCTATCACGTGGACTTCATACCGCCCGGTGTCGGCGAGCGTCTGAGCCATCTTTTCGAACATGCGGGTGTCGTCGACCGGCTTGAGCACAGAAGCGAGGACTATTTTCCTTTTTTTTATTACTTGCGCCAAGTATTTGAGGAGGTATCAACCGAAGCCAAACTAAACACTAATAATGGAATTACAGCAAGTTATCGAGCGCGCCTGGGACGACAGGTCGCTGTTGAAGGAAGCCGAAGTACAAACCGCCGTCCGCGACGTTATTGAAAAGCTGGACAAAGGACAACTCCGTGTGGCGGAACCCACGGGCGACGGCTGGAAAGTAAACGAGTGGATCAAGAAGGCTGTAATCCTCTACTTTCCCATACAGCAGATGGAGACTATCGAAGTGGGACCGTTCGAGTTTCACGATAAGATAGCGCTAAAACGCGATTACAAAACGCTCGGTGTGCGCGTCGTGCCCCATGCCATCGCTCGGTACGGGTCGTATGTAAGCAAAGGCGTTATCATGATGCCTTCCTACGTCAACATCGGCGCTTATGTCGATGAAGGCACTATGGTGGACACCTGGGCCACTGTAGGCAGTTGCGCCCAGATCGGAAAGAATGTTCACCTGAGCGGAGGCGTGGGTATAGGGGGTGTGCTGGAGCCGGTTCAGGCTGCCCCTGTTATTATCGAGGACAACGCCTTCATCGGATCGCGGTGTATTGTGGTTGAAGGTGTTCGCGTCGGCCGGGAGGCTGTACTCGGTGCCAATGTCGTGCTTACCGGCAGCTCAAAGATCATTGATGTGACAGGCGACAAGCCCGTTGAATATAAAGGCTATGTTCCGGAACGGGCTGTCGTGATCCCCGGTTCAATGATGCGCAAGTTCCCGGCTGGAGAATTTGGCGTCCCTTGCGCGCTTATCATCGGCCAGCGAAAGGAAAGCACCGACAAAAAGACATCACTTAACGACGCACTTCGAGAAAATTCTGTTTCAGTTTGATTGTCAGGTTGTTATTATTTATACTTAAAGCTGTTTTGTAAGGTTTGACTATGCTTTGCAATGAAAGGATGGCGTTTTGGCATCACCTTTGAACGACTAAGTACGTTATTAGTCCGATAGAGGATTTTTTAAATTTGTGTAAGGTA
>JAJJPK010000193.1:0-2550 GCA_032907565.1 Cyclobacteriaceae bacterium
TACCATTGAACACCCGGAAATAAACCTCCACACCCCGAAAGGAGTTGTACACTGAATCGAAGATCATCGCCTGGAGCGGCGCATTGGGATCGCCCTTTGGGGGCGGGATGCGGTCAACGACTGCATCGAGAATTTCGCGAATGCCAATTCCCTCTTTGGCGCTTGCCGCGATGATGTCCTCGCGTTTACAGCCAATGAGGTCGACAATCTGCTCCGCCACGGCGTCGGGGTTAGCGTGGGGCAGGTCGATCTTGTTCATGACCGGAATAATTTCCAGGTCGTGCTCCAACGCCAGGTACAGGTTGGAGATGGTCTGTGCCTCGATGCCCTGACTGGCATCGACAATCAGGAGGGCGCCCTCGCATGCGGCAATGGCACGGGACACTTCATAGGAAAAGTCCACGTGACCGGGGGTGTCGATAAGGTTGAGGATGTAGGTCTTGTCGTCGCGTCGATAGTTCATCTGGATCGCGTGGGCCTTGATGGTAATCCCCTTTTCGCGTTCCAGATCCATATTGTCGAGCACCTGGTCCTGCATTTCGCGCGCGCTGAGCGTGCCAGTATATTCCAGCAGGCGGTCTGCCAGCGTACTCTTGCCGTGGTCGATGTGGGCGATAATGCAGAAATTGCGGATGTTTTCCATACCCGGTCCTACTCCTCAGGATTTAAGAACTGCAAAAGTAGATATTATTTGCCGATCATGAGGGGATGAAATAGCCCATTTTGGACCGTTCTCTAAGGATTTTTGGGCAGAATTCCGCGCTTATAAACAACCCCGTTCTTCATGACGAAGACGACCTGTTCCAGGACGCGGATATTGTCCAGCGGGTTGCCATTGACGGCTATGATGTCGGCATATTTTCCGGGTTCGAGGGTTCCGAGGTCGTCCGCCACTCCCAGGATCGTGGCGTTAGTGATGGTCGCCGAACGGATCGCTTCGGCGGGCGGCATGCCGGCTTCTACCATATAGCCAAACTCCTTCGCGTTTTGACCGTGGGGACCAACCCCGCTGTCCGTGCCAAACGCAATCTTTACCCCACGCTTGTATGCCCGCGCAAAGGTTCGCTGAATCCGTGGTCCAACTTCGAGCGCCTTGGGCACCACCAACGGATGGAAGTATCCTTCTTCCTTAGCCTTTTCGGCAACAAACTGTCCCGCCGATATTGTCGGCACATAGTAGGTTCCTTTTTGCACCATAAGGTCCATGATGTCGTCAGTCATCATGGTGCCGTGTTCAATAGTAGTGACCCCCGCACGCACTGCGCGTCGCATTCCCTCGGCGCCATGGGCATGTGCAGCGACATGCATGCCGTAATCGCGAGCCGTCTCCACGATGGCCTGGAGTTCAGCATCCGTAAACTGGGGACCCGATCCATCCTTTGCCAGGCTAAGTACTCCTCCTGTGGCCGTGATCTTAATTAAGTCTGCGCCATCCTTGTACCGCTGACGAACCGCCTTCCTTGCATCATCGGGACCGTTAATCACACCTTGTGCAGGTCCGGGGTCGCCCATCAAGTCCTTCCGAAAGGCGTTGGTTGGATCTGCATGTCCACCTGTGGTCGCAATGGATTTACCGGCAGAAAATATGCGCGGGCCTTCAATCAGTCCGCGGTTGATGGCATTGCGAAGGGCAGTGTTGACGCCTGATCCTCCCAGATCACGTACGGTGGTGAAACCTGCAAGCAAGGTTCTTTTGGCAAACAACGCTGATTGGAAGGCAACGTCCTCAGGATTGAGTGTGAATATGTCCAGTTCGTCGTCTTCATGCGTTTCGCCTTCGAGGTGAACATGCATGTCGATGAGACCAGGAAGAACGGTCAGACTTTTCAGATCGATAACGCTGTCGCCGGACGAAGGCGACACATACCCGCGTTCAACAGCTGCAATGGAATCGCCCTGAACGACGATCGTTCTCTCCGGCAGCAGTCTCCCCGCTTTAACGTCGTATAGGTTACCGCAGTGAAGCAACGTGCGCTGTGCAGTTGCGGAGTACCCTCCGAAGAAAAGTAAAAGGAAGCACGCAAGTCGGATCATTTAGTCAGGTATTTCTTGGTTTCTGCTTCGAGCTGTTGCTTTTCGCTGTCGTCCATCTCGCGTGCTTTCACATTCAGCATCAGATCAAACAATACTTCTTTCCGGTAGCCAAGTTTTTCTGCTATGGTCGAACAAAACAGGAGTTCTTCGCGATACATTTTCTCGTCGATCTTCATGAGCTGAATGAGGTGGAAAAGGAAGTCGAACTTTTCCGAGTCGCTCAGGTTGGCGGGGACCACAATGTCATGCCTGCGATTCACGATTTCTTCCAATTCATTGGCCGGCACACCATTAGCCAGCCCGATGTTAATGATGTAACTCTTTTCCCGGTCGGCTATCGTCCCATCGATAGCCGCCAGGCTCACCAACAACTTTATCTTCTCTATTGCAGTCATAGCCTTTTTTTGCACCTCGGAAATTGTAAAATCCCCGCTGATATTCCAACAGATGAACTCACACACGGGCCGTTTGTTGTATTGAATAGTGCCGGCGTGTTCGGCAAAAGCATAATTTTGG
>JAJJPK010000194.1:0-2532 GCA_032907565.1 Cyclobacteriaceae bacterium
CTTACCCACGTTGTCCCATTGATTGATGTATTGCATGTGAACCGGGTTGTTCCTATCAGAATATCCCGCACCAAGCGGACCGGCAAATACACCATCGGTTCTGTACACCGGGATTGTAGGGGCAAGTGTAACAGCAAGTGCCGGAACGGCAGTACCACCGAGGTCGTTGGCTGCCAGACGTTCCTTGGAAGTAGCCACCTCACTGTTCATACCGAATTTGAGCTTGCTGTTGAACAGACTTACGTTGGCATTGATCCGCGCGGAGAAACGCTCATAGTTGGTATACACCAGCATGCCGGAGTTCTTGACGTGGCCGATGTTTACCAGGAGTGAACTATTCGGCGTGCCTCCCGCAATCGTGAGATCGTTGGTAGTAACGTATGCCGTCTGATAAGACTCGTCCTGCCAGTCGGTATTCCCTGCCGGTACAAGTGGATCTCCACCGACGAACGGATTGACCGTAACGCTGTACAGTTCGGGATTGTCGAAGTTGCCATTCCAGTCGAATGTGTACAACGCCGAGTTCGGTTCGGTGCGATCATTAACGGAACCGCGCCATAGTGCACGACCTCTATCCTCAGAACTGAGCATATTTATGCGCTGAGGCTTTTCCGTCAGAATTGAAACATTTGAGTTGAGTGTGAGCGTCAGGCGTTCGCCTGTCTGCGACTTACCATCTTTAGTGGTCACAATGATGACGCCATTGGAGGCACGCGATCCGTAGATCGAAGCCGCGGAAGCATCCTTCAACACCTGGATGGATTCAATTGATCCGGGCGCAAGACTTTGGAACACTTCAGGACGCTTGGTGGGCACACCGTCGATGATGTACAGCGGGTCGGTATTACCCAGAGTGTTTGAACCGCGAATAAGTATGCGGCTGTTTTCACCATTCGGCGCACCGCCGTTCTTTTCAATATACAAGCCCGCAACGCGACCCTGTAACGCTTGCATCGGGTTTCCAGTTGCGTTGTTCTTGATTGGTGTCAGTTCAACGACGGAGACGGCGCCCGTGAGGTCCGCCTTTCGTTCTGACGCATAACCCGTGACCACAATCTCCGAAAGCGTCCCAAGATCCATCGCAAGCTGCACATCAATCGTTGTTTGATTGCCCACCACAATTTCCTGTGACTGATAGCCCACGAACGAAAAGACCAGGACGCTCTCAGGAGATTCCACCATGAGTTGATAGGAACCATCAAAGTTGGAAGTAGTACCCGTCGTGGTTCCCTTCACGACGATATTGGCACCCGGCAAAGGCTGACCTGTCTCGTCCTTCACCGTTCCGTTGACCTGACGCTGCTGCGCATAGGCGTATCCAGCGCTTGCCAGTAAGCACGCCATTAGCAGTAGCCTTCTGGCGTACTTATGAATGAGTAGAACTTTTCCCTTCATACATCATTTGGTTTGGAGTAACTCATCATTTTCATATAGATAGGTTTATCGTGTAGCCACTATTTATCCATCGTCACTTTGCCGGGTCGCGCCTCAACGGCAGCGACGTGCATTTGCTCCAGCGTCTTACCCTTTGTTTCAGGCATAATGCGCCACACAAAGAGCAGCTGAAACACCATCATCACCGCAAACAGCATGAACGTATTGCCGCCCCCCAGCCTTTCCGTGACCCAGGGAAAGGCAAAGGCGATGAGCGACGCCATGATCCAGTGGGTGAAACTGCCGAGGGCTTGACCCTTGGCGCGTACCTCATTAGGAAAGATTTCAGATATGAAAACCCATATCACGGCACCCTGAGAGAACGCGAAGAATGCGATGTAGGCAAACCGGCGAACCGGTACGAGGTAGTCTGACAAACTCTGAGTGTAGAATGCGCTAGCTACGAGTGCAAGCATCGCCAGGAGAGTGAAAACGAAGTTCACAACTCCGAGCCCCACAGTTGACAGCAACGCTGAATCAGTGCCCAGTCCGGTCATTTCAAAAATCCGGGGCGCATAGTAGATGATGGCATTAATGCCTGACACCTGGTTGAACACCGCGAACAACACGGCCAGCGTTACAGGCATGGCATATCGCGAAGAGAAAAGTCGCGCTGAGCCATCCATCCGGTTACTCTGGTTGCTGCTTGCAAGAATGGACTCGAATTCGCTATTGGCGGTTTGGGGATTGATCTGCTGCAGTATGTCTTTAGCATCCTCATACAGCCGCCGTTTTACGATAAGCCAGCGCGGGCTTTCAGGGATAAAGAGAATGAGGACAAGGAAAATCGCAGCCGGGAAGGCAATGATTCCCAGCATCCAACGCCAGGCGTTGTCGCCTAGATTCTGCAGCAGGTAATTGGAAACAAATGCTACGAGTATCCCGAGGACGACGTTAAACTGGAACATGGCCACCAGCCGACCTCTATGCGATGCAGGAGACAGCTCACTGATATACATCGGCGCCGTCACGGAAGAGCATCCGACGGCTAACCCCCCAACAAACCTGAATATCAGGAAGCTGTACCAGTCAATCGCCAGGGCCGAGCCGATGGCCGACACGAGAAAGAGGACCGCAATCCAGAAAAGGGTCTTCTTT
>JAJJPK010000195.1:0-10832 GCA_032907565.1 Cyclobacteriaceae bacterium
GGTAGGAAAGACTTCCAAGTCGGCCTGCAAAGCTATCCTGAACCCAGGCGGCAAGTATGTAACTGTGAGCTCCACACCCAAGGCAGGCCCGAACGACTTATTCCAACTAAAAGACCTGATCGAGTCCGGAAAGCTTAAATCCGTGATCGACAGGAAGTATACGCTGGAGCAAATTCGGGAAGCCCATACCTATGTTGAATCTTTCCGCAAAAGGGGGAACGTCGTTGTTCGTGTGGTATCTGAGAATGGCCTCGGCACGTAGTTACCCACCGCTGCGCGTTGAGTGACTCCATTGGTACAATCTACTTGCTGCGAAAGAGAGCCGGAGGTGATAGCTTCGAGGCGCTTGTCATGCCGAGCCCAACTGTCGCCCTTGAGCGGAGGATGGTTCTTTCCGCACACGAATCTCCTATCCCCTCACATGACAATCCCATAAAAAGGTCCTTCGTATCACTTAACTATCGGTGGCGTTCCGGTGTTCATGATTACCAAAGGGATTTTGGCGTGTATTACTGCAGATGAGAGACTCAAGCCCACTGTTCTAAGCCCAACATTAAGCCAAAACCACACTTGATAGCTCTTTCCTGCCGACATGTAAAAAGAGACTTCAGCCACCTTAGTTTGAGTTA
The DNA here is from genome assembly GCA_032907565.1 of Cyclobacteriaceae bacterium. GTDB lineage: Bacteria > Bacteroidota > Bacteroidia > Cytophagales > Cyclobacteriaceae > ZC4RG29. The sequence continues at coordinate 630 of JAJJPK010000195.1, forward strand.
AGTAAATGCGATTCGATCCTTGCCTCGTAGTAGCCGCGGCCGCCCACATGGATTCATTCCAAAGGGTTGCCCTTTTGTCCACAACAATTTTTCCCGAGCTAGTCTCGTACACCAGAATCCCCACAGTGCCAGAGCTTCCAGCAAAGCCACTGGCAAAAAGTATGTGTTTCCATTCATAGTCAATCGGCATCAGGGCTCTGACATAGGCGATAACGTTATTGGGAGAAGAAACAAACAATCCAAGTCCCGAACCGAAGACGACATCACCGACGCCGATCATACCCACGGCCAACTCGCCGGTGTATCTATTGGCCTTACCTGGGCCGTTTAACCATTCACTGTCGAACGGCAGCGTCAAAAATTGTGTATCCTTGGTGATGGGCGTAAACACGACTTGGCCAAAATCAAAAGAATAGTCATAGTCCTGAAGAAACCTGCGTTGCAGTACTTTTTTTGCTCTTGATTCGAATACCTTTGCCTTTCGCTGAACTGCGGGAGACAGCGGAGTTGTTTGCTCTATCAATTCTGCGATTACAGTCGAATCTGTCAATGAATCGCCGCCCTCTGTCGACGAATTCCCTATGGTTTTTTCCAGCAGTCTATGCGCCTTCTTAAGGGCCACTTGGATCGCTCTGCCTTGCGGAGCTATGGGATGGTTTTTCCGGTCGTACCTAAGGTTCATGTCTGTGTGCATTAACCAACAAATGTTGACTTTGATAGGGACAAACTCAATCCCATTTTTCCGGTATGAGTCATTGAATTCCTCAGTGCCTCAAATCAAGGTTCAGACATTTTCCCTGCCTTCCCGATACTCTACCGGCATTCTCCCCCAGCCACTCCCTCAGACCTGTTGTCCGGGCATACCAGCTCTGATATTTTGTGTTTTCTGAGCAGGATGTTTTGCCAATAAACCCTATGCCCCGCGGGCGGAGCAGCTGGTCTTCCATCCGGGATGTTGGGAACGCGTTGAGTATCCTGAGAGCAATAAGTTTTTTGGAATGGCCGCCATGACGGGGGCGTGGGGTCTGAAGTAGGACTTTTAGGATTTAAGGATTTAGCGTACAAACCACTTCTATTGTGCGTTGTCCTGGAGCTCCTTCGCTCGCATATGCCGGCGCGCTTCCACCGCTTAATCTCGACTCTATTGGGGTCAGGATGACAAGTGGTCTTTATAGCAGGTTATCCCAATCCTACTAATCCTTCCTAACCCTCATCCCTACTCATCCCAAAAATCCTATAAATCCTAATTCAGACATTATCCTACCAATCCTTTTCAATCCTCATCCTATCCATCCCCGGAATCCTACAAATCCTAATTCAGACATTTGCCTTCTTCGCGTTAACATACTCCCGATTCTCGGGATGGTTGACGTTATATACCCGCCGGAATTCAAGACTTCTCCCTCCGAAATTAATTAACAGGCCCATGGGAAGATTGTACGCCTGACAGTAGTTCATGGATTGCGCCAGGTGTACGTCCTCAAGCTTCGCGAGAGCCTTTAATTCTACCATAATCGTGTCCTCAACGAAAAAGTCCACCCTTCGCGTACCAATGGCACGACCATCGTAAAATATAGGCATTTCCTGTTCGCGTTGGTACCGTAGTTTCTGTTTGGTCATCTCCATTGCCAGAGCTCGTTGATAAATGACTTCCTGGAAGCCACTGCCAAGGGCGGTGTGCACCTTCATGGCACAGCCGATGATTTTGTGAGTGAGGGTCTCGTGTTTCATGATATGTGAAGTTGGTTATTTGCACCTGCTCGTGTTTGCAAACGCTGGACAGGTCTCTCGCCCCGTACATTGTCTGAATTAGGATGCGTAGGATTTGAAGATGGGTAGGATGAAAATTTTAGAAAAATTGAGTCTACCACCGAGGAAACATTGAGTCCCTACGGGACTCTTGGTCCTCTCCTCCTTTCGGTGCTACAAACATTGTGTCCCTACGGGACACCTGCGCCAACCATCCAGATTGCACAGAACATTCGAGAGGTGTTTGATCTCCTGTGCGTAATTGGAAATATTTAAAGGATTGGGAGGATGACATAGGCTTTTTATAGAGGATTGTACCAATCCTATAATCCTTCCTAATCCTCATCCTATCCATCCCCAAAATCCTAAGAATCCTAATTCAGACATTTACCGCTAAAAATAAAATATAGTAACTATATGGCTATGCGTATTTTGCACTTTTTTCTTGACTCGTAAACAATCTATTTCTAAAATCGCTTGTTGCCGGCAATCAATGGGAACATGCATTCCTGCTTAACATGTGTTAAGAACAGGTGTGAAAAATCACCAACAGCGAGCTATGCCGAAAATCGTCAAGAGTGGGCTCCACAAATTAATTTATGGCAATCTTCGGACAACAGAACTCGGATTCAAGAAAGAATTGTCCGGTACAGCGATATTTGGAGGATTGGCTGGTGCGGCAGCTTCTTGTGAATGATAATACTATTGTTATGAAAATACCCGTTAGTCTACCTCTGATAACTTTGGTGTCATTTCTTATTCTCATGTACGTGGTGAGGAGTGACAGCGAACCCTGGAGAGTTGTCCTCGCAGCAATTGGGTTTGTGGGCTTTCTAATTATGACAATTAGTACCGTCTATTTAATTCGAAGGCGAAGCCGTCGGTGATTTGAGCCGCGGACCATACTCCTATCCGACGCGCTCTGCTTGATTTGGATTCGTCAGATGCTCCGCCTCGCTCATTGTCTGAATTAAGATTCGTAGGATTTCAAGATGGGTAGGATGAGGATTTGAAGGATGGGGAGGATGACCAATACTTTCATAAATGGTCATACCCCATCCTATTAATCCGTCCTAATCATCATCTTCTCCATCCTCGGAATCCTACAAATCCTAATTCAGACATTATCCTCGTAATCCTTCCTATCCTCATCCTACTTATCCCCAAAGTCCTACAAATCCTAGTTCAGACATTCTCCTACCCTCCTCCCCAATCCTCATCCTATTCATCCCAAGAATCCTACAAATCCTAATTCAGACATTCACCGTGCAACCTCCAGTATCCTGTCGTCGTCTTTTCCTCGAAATTGCTCCAGGCCTTCTGTAACCTCCATCCAAAAAAGCGAGTCCAAAACCTGAAACCACCCCGCCATGCTCAGAAATTACCTGATCGTAGCTATCAGAAACCTCCGCAAGAACGGTTTCTACACATTTATCAATATAGCAGGACTGAGTCTCGGAATCACCTGCTCCATCCTTATTATCCTTTGGGTAGCCGATGAAACCTCCTTCGATAAATTCCATCCCAAGGCCGACCGCCTTTACCAGGTGTGGATAAACGCCTATTTCGACGGAAAGATAAATTCGTGGACGTCCGTGCCGCTGCCCACGTACGAGGCCATGAAAACCGCCGATGCCAACATTACCCGTGCGACAGTCACCGATTGGGGCGGCGACCACCTTCTAGCCGCGTCCGAGGAAACACGCTTGAGTAAAAGGGGATTCTATGTCGGCGAAGAATTCCTCGAGATGTTCCAGTTTCCCCTTATCGCCGGAAGTGCTGAACAGGTGCTCGACGACGCCAGTAACATCGTAATCACAGAATCGACTGCGAAAGCGCTCTTCGGCGATGAGGATGCGATGAACAAGGTAATACGTGTCGACAACCAGTTCGACCTCAAAGTTGCTGGCATACTCAACGACGTTCCTCCCAACTCGTCCTTCCAGTTCGATTTTCTTTTGCCTTACAAACATTGGCATAGTACCAATGAATGGGTAAGAAGAAATGAAACCAACTGGGGCAACTACTCCTTCCAGATATTCGTGGAACTCAACAGTCCGGAAAACAAGGCGGCGGTTGAGAACAGCATCCGGGGGATGCTTGGCGAACACGGTCAGGACGAGGAAATGAAGCACGAGTTCTACCTTTACCCCCTCCTGCGCTGGCGGCTTTATTCCAATTTCGAAAATGGTGTGGAACAGGGCGGCATGAGCGATTATGTTCAACTCTTCACAATCATAGCGATCTTCATCATCGCCATAGCATGCATTAACTTCATGAACCTGGCTACAGCGAGAAGCGAGCGAAGAGCGCGGGAAGTTGGCATCCGGAAAAGCGTTGGCTCGCGTCGCCGTGAACTCATTTTTCAGTTCATCGGTGAGTCCATGCTCCTGGCTTCTATTTCGTGTATCATAGCCATCCTTGCGGCCCAGCTGCTGCTGCCGTATTATAATACATTAGTCGATAAGGAATTATATATCGATTACGCCAGTCCATCCTTTTGGATGGGTGCACTGGGGCTCATATTAGTTACCGGCGTCGTCGCCGGAAGCTATCCCGCGTTCTACTTATCCAGCTTTCAGCCGGTAAAGGTTTTGAAGGGCAAACCGACAATCGGGAAAGGGGCCAGCCTCCCTCGAAAGATACTCGTCACGCTACAGTTTGGCTTTTCTATTCTCCTGATCATCTCCATGTTCGTGATCTACAATCAGATCCAGCTTGCCAAGAGCCGGGATATCGGCTACTCCCAGGAAAATCTGATCACCGTTCCACTCAACAAGGACTATGCTGATAACCTTCGTCCACTGAAAAACGAACTCCTGGCCTCCGGCGTTGTAGAGTCGATGGTCAGGGCCAACAGCGCCATTACTGACATCAATTCGAATAATTTTGTCGGATGGCCCGGCAAGCCGGAAGATTTGAAGGTGATTTTCACTACGATCGTAACGGACTACGACTGGGCCAAAACGATGGGCGTCAAAATGCTGGAAGGTCGCGACTTCTCCGAAGATTTTAAGTCCGACAGCACGGCCATCGTTGTCAATAAGGCCGCCATCGACGTCATGGGTCTCGAGGATCCCATCGGAACTGAACTGGAGCTTTGGGGAGGGAAGCGTACACTTATTGGCGTGTGTGACAATGTGATCATGGGCTCTCCGTATGAGGAGGTAAAGCCGATGTTTGCGGTACTCGACGACTGGGGAGGTTCTATAACCGTACGATTGAGACCAACCGACGATTTGCAAAGTTCACTCAAGACGGTCGAAGCTATCTTTACAAAATACGGACCGGCCTACCCTTTTGAATACGCTTTCGTTGATGAGGAGTTTCAGAAGAAATTCACGACCATCAACCTGACGAGCAGGCTTGCAAGCTTGTTTGCCGTTCTCGCTATTGTTATCACGGGTCTTGGATTGTTCGGACTCGCCGCTTTCACGGCAGAACAGCGCACAAAGGAGATCGGCATCCGGAAAGTTCTGGGGGCTTCTGTAGCCAGTGTTGTCAACCTGATCTCGCGCGACTTTTCCCTGCTTGTCATCGTCGCGTTCGTGATCTGGGCGCCTTTGTCGTGGTGGGCTATGGACAAGTATCTTGAACGCTATACGATCAGGACGGAAATTGTGTGGTGGATATTTCCAGCTACGGGCGCTATTGCACTGACCTTCGCATTGCTGATCGTAAGTACCCAGGCATTGCGCGCTGCGCGCGCGAATCCGGTGAACTCCTTACGGCACGAGTAGGCCGCGTCGCGGAATCATCTTAAAAGGCTATCGATGGCCTCAAGCAGCCCATCCCCATCAAAGCCTACGGAAGCGTACGCAATTGGGGTTACTGGCCCCGCCCTCTCCTGCAGGGCGGACACTTGCTTGTTTATAAAGGCAGGTCTAATATAGCATCCTGTACTCACACAACTCTCCTGCCCTCCACCGCTTTCACACCCCGATCATGACCGCAATTCCGACATCGAAACGCCCACGAGGGCTCGAGCCTTTTGGTAGCACCACAGTGGAAACAGGAATGGTCAGTAGCTCTGCCGCCACGCCCCCCAAAAAAAAAATTTGATTTCCCGGGTAATGTTTCACTCCCCCGTGGCACATAGGAGTAAAATCATTCGTTTAATTGTAAGCGTCAATAAGAGAGATATGGTCACCTGTGCAGAACCCAAAAATCTGCCCGGAACGCGGACGGATGTGCGAGACCTCGAAGCGCTGTATGTGTCGGCGTTCCCCGGCGTAGCGCGGTTCGTGAGCCGGCGCGGGGGAACATTCCAGGATGCCAAAGACATCTTCCAGGACGCACTCCTGGTATACTATGAGAAATCCGCCGCCGGCACAAATGGGATCACCGCCACGCCCGAGGCCTACATTATGGGCGTGGCCAGGCACCTGTGGATACGAAGGTTCCACCGCGACCGGCAGTTGGTTCCACTCGATGAATTGGAAACACGGTTCACTATACCTGCCGACTTCGATACACCGCCGGAACATCCCGAGCTGCTCGCCTTTCTCGAACGGGCTGGGAAAAAGTGCCTGGAGCTGCTCTCCTCCTTCTATTACGAGGGCCTCGGCATGAAGGCCATCAGCGAGCGCTTCGGATATCGCAATGAGCGCACGGCCACGGTGGCCAAATTCAAGTGCCTGGAAAAGGTGCGTGACGTCATCAAACAAAGATCAGCACACTATGAGGACTTCATTGAATGAGTTAAAGGAAATGGAAGAATTTCTTTCTGGGACCATGAAGCCCGGGGAAACCCTCCTTTTTCGTGCCCGGCTCCTGCTGGACCCGGCACTACGGCGGAACCTGTCACTGCTTCAGCGCTGTCATGCCGTCATCAGGTGGTACGGAAGGAAAGAGCTTAAGGAGAAAATCCAGTCTGTTCATAACCGCGTTTTCACCGACCCCGGCCGGACCGCCTATCGAAGAAGTATTGAACAACTGTTTCACAGGCAATGAGCATACAGGCCAGTATGATACCGATGGTCATCGATAGTGATGGCCGTGGCGAGCGCGCGTACGACATCTACAGCCTGCTGCTGAAGGAACGCATCGTGTTTTTAGGTACCGAGGTATCCGATGTTTCTGCCAACCTGATAGTCGCCCAGCTGCTCTACCTCAACAGCGTTGATCCAAACAAAGATATCAACCTGTACATCAACAGTCCCGGTGGCAACGTCTACGCCGGGCTTGCCATTTACGATGCCATGCAAATGATCCAGGCGCCGGTCTGCACCTTTGCCGTGGGCGTCACCGCCAGCATGGGAACGGCTTTGCTCACCAGCGGACGAAGAGGGCGTCGCTATGCGCTGCCGCATGCCACCATCCACATGCACCCCACCAGTGGCGGCGGACGCGGGTATACGGAAGACGTGCGCATTTCGGTGCGGGAACAGGAGCGCATACAGGCGCAACTCTTCCACCTCATCGCAAAACATACCGGCCACACAGGAAAGGAGATTGAAGAGCATTTTCTTCGCGACCGCTACATGAACGCTGTCGAAGCAAAGGAATTCGGCCTCATCGACGAAGTGCTTGGTGATGTAAGCGATGTAATAACGGTAGAGCCCGCGCCATTGCGCGTGACACCAGTGGTGCGACAGCCCGCACACAACACCTGATTCGCCTTCTCACCACTCCAACCTGCTCCTCACACCACGCGCCTCCCCTCCGCCGCTTTCACGCACCTGTCATGTTCACAACGGCTGCACTGAAAGGCCGGTGAAGGGGACAGCCTTTCCGTTGTGCCGCAGAGGAAGCAAGAGTAAAGGCCTTCTACTGCAATGCTGTCGCTGTGTTGATCGAGGTCTTCCGGCAAAATCGGCAGGCCCGGGCGAACTTTGTCGTCAGGAAAGTAGAATACGCTCAACGTGCCGTCGGCTTCGATGATGACGGTTTCGACCTGTCCCAGATGGCTCACGTGATTTTGCCGAAGCGTGGCAAAGAATTCATCGTGACCCAGGGGTTGATCTTTGAACGCCTCAAGGATTACCCCATCCCTTAGTATGTACGACGGGCGGCCTTCCATCAACGTCTCAAACCGATCGCTCTTTGCGATGAGATAGGTTACAAGACGATACAAGGCAATGACTACGACGAAGACCACTATCGCGGGCAGTATGCCCACGTCGCGGTAAAACATCGGATCGCCCGCGGCTGATCCGAGACCGATGATCACACCGAGTTCAAATACCGACAGTTGATGAATTCCCCGCTTCCCCATGACCCGCAGGCCAACGAGAATCACAATGAACATGATGACCGTACGGATGAAGGCGTTCAAAAGAAACTGCCACTCTTCGTTTCCAAACAGTAACGACTCGAGGTCCATAATTTTGTGCTGTACACCGGCTTCAGAGAGGGCCCAACGCCCTGCAGTTGCCTAATTTAGCAGACATCCTCCACTATTCCGTATCAATTATTTAACTTTGAATTTTGCAATTCCATGACAACGACAACGGTAAAAGATTTCTACACTGAGATTTGCGGCACGCTTTGCGCGGAAATCAACCAATTTCTGGAAAACCAAAGTACCCGCGATATCGGTCATTTTAACGTGTTTAACACCGCAAGCATATACAGGAATGGGAAGAAGAAAGCTGCGATGCCCTACAACCGACGACTGTACTATAAAATAAGCCTCATCAAGGGAAGAAACCGGGTTGAGTATGCTGACAAAGTCCTCAACATTGAGGATCACGCCATCCTGTTCGCCACGCCCAGGATCCCTTATCGGTATGTGCCCCTTGACCGAAACCAGGAAGGACACTTCTGTGTATTCACGTCCGAATTCATGCCGAAGTCGAAGACGGGATTTGAGCTGGAAAAGCTTCCCATCTTTTCCCCCCAGAGTGATTTTGTATTTCAAATATCATTTGATCAGTTTAATGATATTGATCAGATTTTCAATAAAATGCACTCAGAAATCGAGTCGGATTATGCGTTTAAGTATGATCTGCTCCGTACCTATCTTCTGGAACTCATTCACTATGGCCAGAAACTCAAACCGCTCAAGGCAGTGAATGGAAGCATCAACGCCTCGACGCGCATACTCGGCCTGTTCATAGAGCTGCTTGAACGGCAATTCCCAATTGAGAATACAACCCAGGTGTTGCAACTCAGGACAGCCCGCGATTTTGCCGATACGCTCAAGATACATGTCAACCACCTGAATAAAGTACTCAAAGATACTACTGGGAAAACGACGACCGAGATCATTGCCAGCCGCGTCAACCAGGAAGCAAAGATCCTGCTCAGACAGACTACCTGGAATATTTCCGAGATTGCGTACTGCCTGGGATTTGAAGAAGTTGCTCATTTCTCCAACTTCTTTAAGAGGCACACAAAAGTCTCCCCTGCCGCCTTCAGGGAAATTATTTGAATCGCGCAAATATCGGTTTGAATTTTATAACGCCGGGTGCTTCTTCCCTCCGCACCTTTGTGCATCATTTAACCCCTAATACAAATGACAGCCACAAAGAACAAGATTGCCCTCGTTACCGGGGGCAGCCGGGGCCTGGGCAAAGACATGGCCCTTCGGTTGGCAGAGAAAGGTTTCAACGTAGTCATCACTTATCATAGCCGAAAGGATGACGCTAGCCACGTCGTGGAGCAGATTCAATCACAAGGAAGGAAAGGCCACGCATTACAACTGGATGTAGCGAAATCGGAAACATTCGATGCATTTGCAGGAGGCCTCCGGTCGGCGTTGCAATCCGTGTTTGACGCTGAAGCGATCGATGCACTCGTAAACAATGCCGGCACAGGTCTGCACATACCCTTTACGGACACGACGCCGGAGCAGTTTGACAGCATGGTAAGCATTCATGTAAAGGCACCGTACTTCCTCACGCAAAAACTCCTGCCTCTCGTCAGTGACGGGGGCAGCATCGTGAACATCTCATCCGGACTCGCGCGGTTTTCATTTCCCGGATACTCGGCCTACGGCACCATGAAGGGTGCTGTGGAAACGCTCACGAAATACCAGGCACGGGAACTGGGCGAACGAAAGATCCGGGTAAATGTAGTGGCGCCCGGCGCTATCGAGACGGACAGTGGAGGAGGGGCTGTGCGCAACCGCCCTGAACGGAAGAACAAGCTCTCGTCGCTTACGGTCCTGGGACGGGTCGGCTTGCCGGACGACATAGGGGGCGTAGTGGCCTTCCTCTGCAGCGACGACTCCAAATGGGTGAACGCGCAGCGGATTGAGGTTGCGGGTGGGATTTTTGTGTGATTTCTTTTTTTACTCCTTATAGAACGCCGTCAGAGATTTCGGTGGTGTACTGCGCGTCGGGCCCCTTTAGGGGTAAGGGGCGCGGGTGGGGCGAAAAGACCTGAGTGGGTTTCGAAGGGAATAGTGAGTCGCTTGAATCCCCACCGCACGCCCTTTGATTCCCTAAAAGGATCCCACGCGCAAGTGTGTAACACCGTAACAACGCCGTCAGAGATTTCGGTGGTGTA
>JAJJPK010000196.1:0-10808 GCA_032907565.1 Cyclobacteriaceae bacterium
CAACGACAAGAACATCGGGATGTCCATCGCGGTTTACATCTTCCACTACCAGCCCGTTAACCGGTGCCACCTGAGCGTCCGTCGGAAGCGGGGACACTTTGAAGTTAAAACCGCCGAGGTTTTCGATATAAGACGACTGCATATAGTTGGCCGTCAGCCGCAGTCCGCCCGCCATATCCTCAGGAGTGAGCAATTCATCCATAGTTGTCCGGCCGTATTGGTCGTAACTTGAAAACTGCTGTCTGAATTTCGGGCTTTGCGAGATGAGTTCATCCCAGAAGTGTACAGGAAACAGTCTTCTCCCCGGCTGTTCAAACGACTCAGGCAGGTGACAGGCAAGGATGGGGTCGATACTGCCATTGCGGTCAAAATCGTTCGCAAAGATTTCGAGGGGATATTCGGGGGTGGCGCAGTAGCTGTTGTTCAATCCGTAGTTGCCCACGATGAAGTCGATGTCGCCGTCCCCGTCAAAGTCGGCCGCCGCCAAACTGTTCCACCAGCCGCTGTACTGGTCAAGAACTGAGGGCATCACGCGTTTGAGATTCTTTCCGTCGTTGCTGAATACAGTCACCGGCATAAATTCTCCGGCCACCACGAGGTCGGGATGACCATTGCCATCGACATCGGTCCAAAGCGCATCGACGATCATACCAGCTTCCGCCAACTCAGGGAAAACGGAAGCTGTGACATCGGTAAACTTGCCCCCGTCATTCCTCAGCAGGTAACTCTTGCCCGGATACGGATAGGCCATGGTCGCTACCCGTCCGCCTACAAACAGGTCGAGGTCGCCGTCTGCGTCAAAGTCAATAGCACGCACACAGGAACCGCTACCCGTAAGTTGCGGCAACGCATCCTGGGCCAGGCTAAATCTTCCCTTGCCATCGTTGAGGTACAGCCGGTCCTGGTACTGCCACGACGATTCAGGGTATTCCATGCTGCCGCCGACCGCGTAAAGGTCGAGATCGCCATCACCATCGGCATCAAACAAAAGGAGCCCTTCGTCTTCGTGTTGTTTCGTGGGGTCAGGAAACGCCGTTGTCATGCGTGTGAACGTCCCGCGTGCAGTTTGGATAAACAGCGTGGCGCTATATCCTGACGAGCCTCCAATCACGAGGTCGTCCAAACCGTCGCCGTTGACATCTCCTACCGCAAGTCCTGGCCCTGCCTGGCTGAACTTGCGCGGCAGGGTCCTCTGGTAGTTGAAATCGATCTTGTCCTCCTCTTCGTGCACATAGACGAGTCCGCGGTCGCGCGACACTTCGCGGAGCCATGGCGAGAACGACTTCTTGCCTGGAGCATCAAGCTCAACGGCATCTTCATACGATACCGTGACCTGCTGGTCGGCAGCAATCGCTGTAAGGAGTTGTCCTTTGCCGTCAGGCCACACGACGCGCAGCGTATCCACGACGGAAGCTTTTCCCAACCCGAAATGGATGGCGCGTTCAACGGTGGAGAGATAGCCGCGGTATAGGTTTTGGTCGTGATACTGTGTCTTCCCTTCCGCCACCAAGATCACCTTAGCGCCGAGGCCGTCGGCGTTTGAAGGACTGCCGACAAGACGCACGCGAAGGTAGTGAACCGAATCGGGCCGGTTGTTGGAGCTGTAAAGCGTGTTTTCGTACAGGAACGCCAGTTCGTTGATGTTGTTCACCACGTAGTCAAGGTCGCCGTCGTTGTCGAGGTCGGCGAATGCGGCGCCATTCGAAAAGGAGGGCGTCGTAAAGCCCCATGTAGCCGAGACGTCAGTGAATGTGAGGTCGCCCTGATTTCTGAATGCGTAGTTCGTGATGTGGATAATCGGTATGGAATCGACCAGCAGTCCGGGTGTCGCGATGCTGCTCATTGCCGCGCGATACTTCGCGAAGTCCTTATCTGTGACGTCCCTCGGAAATCCATTCGTAACCACCAGGTCGCGGTAGCCGTCGTTGTCGAAATCGGCAAATAGTGGCGACCAGCTCCATTCTGTTTGATAAATGCCCGAAAGCTGCCCCGTTTCGCTGAAACCGATTCCGGCATCAAGACCCTGGTTGAGGTGCAGCATGTTTCGCACGTACTGATACTCGTACCCAAACTTTTCATTGTTTATGTACGACTGGTAGCTCATCCCTCCTATTGTGGTCTTCTTCCGATGGTTTGTTTCCGGCAGCATGTCGAGGGTAATGATGTCGGTAAGGCCGTCGTTGTTCACATCGGCTGCGTCGTTGCCCATGGAGAATTGGCTTTGATGCCCTATGTAGGTTCGGCTGTGGTTGCTGAACGTCCCGTCCCTGTTGTTCATGTAGAGGATGTCATTGGACAGGAAGTCGTTGGAAATGTACAGGTCGGGCCATCCGTCGTTGTTGAAGTCGGCGATCGACAATCCCAAACCGAATCCCTCAATAGTGATGCCGGCTTCGGCGGAGACGTCGGTAAAGGTACCGTCGCCATTGTTTCGGTACAGCTTGTCGTTGTTGGGCGACGACCCATCTTCCACCTTCTTGCGGTAGTTTGTGGGCACGCCAGTGAGACGTTGGTTCACGAGGATGTAGACGTCCAGGTCGCCGTCAAGATCATAATCCAAAAAGCCGGCCATCATGGAATAGCTCGTGTCATCGAGTCCCCAGGCGGCAGCCTCTTCCCGGAATGTGGGAATGCCCTGTTCATTGACGCCCTGGTTGATGTACAGCAGGTTGCGGCGCTTGTCTGGATCCGTCAGCATGGTGGTGCAAACGTAAAGATCCGGTAGGCCGTCGCTGTTAAGGTCGGCTACGGCGGCCCCGCTGCACCAGACGTCGTTTGCGATAAGGTTGGCCTGGCTCGTGACATCCTCAAAATGCAGGTCGCCGCGGTTGAGGTAGAGCCGGTTAGACACCATGTTACCTGTGAAAAAGAGGTCGTCCAGGCCGTCGTTGTTGAAGTCCGCCACTGCGACACCACCGCCGTTGTAGATGTATTCTTCCGTGAGGATATTGAACGTATCCGATTCAATGATCGTATTGACAAACTCGATCCCCGAGTGGCTTGCAGGAACCAGTCGCAACAACGTTTCGGGTTCGTCTTTACTACACGAGGACAGCACAACTGCGAGTAGCACGGAGGCCGCCAGGGCGGTTAACCATCTTTCCATAGGCATGAAAAAGCAAAGGCCAATGTACATTGGCCTTTGCATAAAATTAAACATACCTCAACTTAGTATCCCGGATTTTGCTTAAGCACATCGGATGTGAGGATATCGATCTCACTCTGCGGTATGGGCAAATATTCGTTCTTCCCAGCCGTAAAGGTGGCACCGACAAAGGGCGAAGCAGACACCTGCTGACGTTCGTAATTCAGATAAGCGTTCAATACTTCAGCCGCAACGCCCCAACGAACAAGATCGAAGAACCTGTGACCTTCGTCGGACAGCTCGAGCCGGCGCTCAAAACGCACAGCTGTGCGGGCGAAGTCCTGATCTGTCCACGTGCTATTATAGGTGCTGATGACATAATTCGCTGCGGGCACACCACCGTTCATAACGTATCCGGTAGGATCGGCGGCGCGTGTCCGGACCATGTTAACATACGTACGAGCCTGTTCAAGCGAGCCCACTTCAACTTCGCACTCGGCCGCCATCAAAAGAACGTCAGCAAAGCGAATGATCGGAACGTTGACAGCAGTATAGCCTGGCGTCCAGGAGCTCTTGTCGACCGCTCCGGATGCTTCCTCCTCTTTCGTCCAGATAAATTTCTTGGGCGTGAAAGGACCCCCGTAGGCCTGGTCGCGGATCCAGTCGAAACCGGGGTGCAGGCCATGATCGAGGTAAGGAATACCGCGGCGACCAACAGCATGGTCGAGGCGCGGATCCAGGTTGCCGGCATCCGGGGTAAAGGGATCAGCAGATCCGACGCCCTGGTCAGTCTTCACAGCTTTTCCAGGATCATTGGCCGAACCGTCAAGCAAAGGGAGGCCATTGGCGTCCGTACGGAAAGCATTCACCAGGTCGAAACTGGGCTGGTTGAAACCACAACAACCTGCCGGGCCGCCGTTGTACGGGAAGTTCAGCACGAAGTCGGGGTTTGCATTGTTGATGGTCCCCGTCCCGGCCGCCGACTGGATGGCGAAAATCGATTCCGGATTGTTGTCATTTGATGCACGGAAGAGGTCGCCGAAGTGAGGAACCAGTGCATACTTGTCGCCACTGGCCGTCTTACCGTTGGCAATGACATCGTCGAAGATGGATTTTGCCTCTGCATACTTCTTCTGGTACAATTTCACCTTGCCAAGGAAAGCGCCGGCAGCCCACTTATTGGCCCGGCCGGGTTGCGGCTGGGTTTCGGGCAGGTTGTCGTAGGCAAACTGGAAGTCGGCCTCGATCATCGGCCACAGGTCCTTGTCGTTGGCAGTCTCTTCTATGCCCGCCTTGTAGTCGACGTTCTCGTCGATGTAGGGCGTGTTATTGAAGAGCCGTTTCAGTTCAAAATAGTAGTGACCACGAAGGAACCTGGCTTCGGCAGCGATCCTGAGCTTGTCAGCTTCAGAGACATCCGGTTGTGCATCCGGCAGAATCCGGAGCAGTGCGTTAGCACGGGCGATGCCTTCATAGGGAACCCGGTATTTTTCGAGAATCGAGGTATTGGTAGGTTGCGGGTCGTAGGACTGGATTTCGTTCACCTGGGCCTGGTCACCCGAGTTAGAGCCCTTATTGGCGTCACCGCCGAGCACACCACCCCAAAACCAGTTCGTCGATCCACCGTAAAAGCTGCCACGTCCTGACAGCATGCTGTAAACCCCGACGAGGGCTCCTTCGAGACCATTCTTGGAAGTCAGCTGAGACTCCGTGATGGATCCCGTCGGACTGATTTCGAGAAACTCATCCTTACAGGATAGCGTACACAGGATCACGATCAACAGTGTACTTAATATTTTTACAATTTTCATAGCGTCAATTCAGTTTATTTGAATGCATCCTAGAAGCCCAGGTTCACACCAAAAGTGAAGCTCCGCGTAATGGGATAGTTACCCACGTCAATACCGAATCGGGTATCGACGTCGCCACCCACACTGGGATCCAGGCCTTCATATCCTGTAATCGTAAAGATGTTGTTCATCCCGGCATACACCCTGAGCTTTTCCAGCCTAAGCTTGGAGAGGGTGGCTTCAGGCACGTTGTATCCAATCGTGATGTTCTGCATCCGGAAATAGGATCCATCCGCTTGCGCATTCGTACTGAAGTTCGAAACGTTTTCGAAGATGGGAATCTTGGCGCCTGTATTGCTAGGCGTCCAGGAATCCTTTACCCTTTCGCTGATGGCTGCACCAGCAAACGACGGGTAGAAGTCGGTAAACCACTTCGATTGGTTCCATATCTTGTTGCCGATAGAGGCGAACATGTAAGTCTCCAGATCAAATCCTTTGTAGTTAACCTTGAAGGTGATACCACCTGTGAATTTCGGAACCGGGCTGCCGAGATAAGTACGGTCATCGTCGTCGATCACGTTATCACCGTTGATGTCTTCGTAACGGAAACGCCCTACGCCCTGCGCCACGCTTTCATCAGTCGCATTCTGCGTCTTGATTACACCGGGTTGATCCGGAGCAGCATCGATCTCAGCCTGGCTTTGGAACAGACCCAATACCTTGTAACCATAGAAGGCAGAGATGGAGTATCCAAGCTGGTTGCGAATCGGGGTGATACCGCGATAGCTCGGGTTTTCTGTCGTGAGGTAGTTAGCACCCGGGTTCAACTCTACGATTTCATTGTGAAGGAATCCACCGTTCACTGTGAGCTCGAAGGTTGCTTCAGGTGTGAAGTTTCCTCTTGTGACCACCTGGATATCGACACCCTCGTTGCGCATCTTACCGACGTTTACTGTCGGAGCAGCGGCCATCCAGCCGTTACCAACCGTGATAGGAACAGCAAACAGAAGGTCTTCCGTATCCTTTCTCCACACGTCAAATACTACATCCACCTTTCCATCAAAGAAAGTACCGTCGAATCCGATGTTGGATGTCACAGCAGTTTCCCACTTGGCCTCCGGGTTACCGATACGGCTGCGGTAGAATCCTTCAACACCGCTCGCGTTGTCGATCGGATAGGACGAGTTGTCGACGTTGGTCGCATACAAGCTGTATTGGTTGAAAGGGTGCACGTTCTGCGAGTTACCCATTTCGCCATAGCCCCCGCGAATCTTCAAGTCGTCGATCCAGGTTACGCCACTCATGAAAGGCTCGGAAGAAATACGCCAGCCTAATGACACGGCCGGGAACACACCATAGCGGTTCGCTGCACCGAAGCGGGATGAACCATCGCGGCGGATAACGAAGGACGCCAGGTACTTGTCGGCGTATATATAATTGAGGCGTCCGAAATACGAGGAGAATCTCACGCCTTTGAAGTAGTTACTGTTCACAACGCGTGTGTTGCCAGGCGTTGTCGTAGTAAGTGTCACAAAGTCGCGATCTTCAGAGAAGGGATTGAGACCATTACCGTTCATGTTACGACCGGTACCGGTATCCAACGCTTCCTGACCTACGAGGAGGTCAAAGCTGTGTTCGCCAAACTCCCTTTTATAGCTAGCTGTGTTGGTAAAGGTCCAACCGAATACAAATCCGGCTCCTTCGCCATAAGTCACCGCCGAGTTGTTTTCGGAGTTTTCATATTGGCGTGCGAAGTAATTCCAGAAATAGGTTGCTGCATACCGTCCACCTATGCTGGTGCGAAGGGTACGATTCGGGATGGGGTCATACTCGAGGTAGACATTACCAAAGGCTGAACCTTCAAAGCCGCGGTTATCCTTCTGACGGTCGAGGTTGGCCACCGGGTTGCGCGGGTTGTTGAATCCCTTCGCGCGGGTACCGGCGTATCCTCCAAACACATCATATACAGGGATGATCGACGGCATACGGAATGCGGCGAGGATGTCGTTTTCATCATCAGAAACCCCGGCACCACCGCCACCGCCAAGAAGCAGTGTAGTCTGGCGATAGGTGAACTGGAGGTTTTCGCCGAACCGCAGGTTCTTCAAGATGTCGAACTCCGAGTTGATACGTGCTGCATAGCGGCGGAAGTGCTGGTGCAGCAGGATACCATCTTGTTCTTGCATGCTGAGTCCGAAGTAGTAACGGCTGCGCTCACCACTACCGCGAATACCCAGTGTGTTCCGGAAAATCGGAGCGACGCGGGTGATTTCGTCATACCAGTCGGTACCGGAGTGGTTAGCACGCACGACCTGGTAGATGGGGAGATCGAAATTCGTTACGTTGTATTTTTCTCTTTCTGCAGCAAGGTCAACGCTGGTCACTTGAGCGCCCGAGAGGTCACCAACCAGGAGGTACTCCGGCAGCACAGGAGTAGATCCCGTACCGAACTGGGGATGGTTGAATGACGGTACATCACCGTTTGCATTCGCGGTATTGATTACGGCGTTCCAGGTCCAGGTAGCAAAATCTTGAGGGTTCATCATATCCTGACCCTGGCCCGGATGTGTAAAGCCGAACATGGTGTCGAAGGTGACCTGCATGGGCTTGCCTCCCTTCGTTCCTTTCTTTGTGGTGTAAACGATCACACCGCCCGCCGCACGAGCACCATAAATGGAAGCCGTGGCAGCGTCCTTCAGGACGGTGGTTGATTCAATGTCATCGGGGTTCAGGAAGTCAGTGGATTCAACAGGCAGACCGTCCACAACGTAAAGGGGACGGTTGTCACCAAACGTACCAAATCCGCGAACGCGAACCTGGCTGGTCGTGCCTGGCTGACCGTTCGTTACTACGGTGACACCGGCTACACGGCCTTGCAACTGCTGCTCGATGTTTCCGGAAGGTACTACAGTAAGGTCGGTCGCCTTCACGGTAGAGACCGCTCCCGTCACATCCCTTCGGTTGTCAACCGAGTACCCTGTCACAACCAGTTCCGTGAGTGTTTGGATGTCGGGATTCATTGTCACGTCCACTACCGACCTCGATCCGATAAGGACTTCCGTAGGCGCATAGCCCACGAAAGAGAAAACGAGAACGGCGTCATCGCCGGGAATCCTCAGGTTATAGCGACCATCCGCGTCTGTCGCCGTACCCTGCGTAGTCCCTTTGATCACAACACTCACACCGGGCATAGCACTGCCCGACTCGTCCGACACTGTCCCCGAAACATTGCGTTCCTGGGCCAAGGCGGAGGAGGTTAAAATCAGCGCAATCGCCGATGTTAACCAGATCCTTTGGTAAAGTTTTCTCATAGGGTTTAGTTGGGTTAATTATTGGAGTGCGCAATCCTTCGCATGCACGTAAGAATTGATACACAATTGAAATGTAACCAACCCATCCTATTATTGCACGCGATTGCGCAACATAATTTACGCAATCGTTCCCGGAAACGTTTGCGTAAAGGAACACGGGATGGTGTGTGCGATAACACATTGCAATTTGGCAGGTCATGTTACGCAACAAGAATTGCTGAAATGAGGCGTTATTCCCCGTCGAAATCGGCCAGCCGCCGGACTACGAAGTGCCCTACTTTCCGGCCCTGTACAACACCTGCTTCGCAGGCGTCGCGGTAATGAATCCCTCCGTAAAGCCGGGAAATGGCTGCCTCATCGGAAGCCTCGTAAAAAGACGCGAATCGCCGCTCCGGAAGGCCGAAATAGACCTCCGTATCATCAAGAAAACTAAAGCCATCACCAAAAAAATGGGTTAACACCACGGCTGCAGAAGCTGACGCCACACTGTGGCCGCTGGTGTACTCAGGAAAGGGAGGTGTCTGAAGGAGGGGTCGCCAATCCGGATCAACATGGCGGTTAATGACGGTTTCGGGCCGGACGCGATTGCTGGCGAACTTCTCCTGCCAGCAACTCACAAAGGCATCGTGCAGCGTCATGGCCACGACCGTATGCACCAGCACCGCCGAATCGAGCGGAAGCCCCGCCGTCTCACAAGCAATGCCCGCGATGCCCATCCAGTGGCCGCCCGGCGATATCTTTTTTAGCCCGATCGCCATATGTCCCGAGAACCTCACTGCAAACGGATTGCAGTCCCAAAAGCTGGCGATGAGCCGCTGCTGCTCATCTAAATTCCGGCCTGTATGGTATACCTCCATAACCTGCTGGAAAAATGAACTCGTCGTGTCGGTACTGTACGGTGTTGAAGGAACTGGCACAAATTGCTCCGCTGACTCCAGAAAGAAAGGCCTGACCGTAGCCCAATTGGGTTCAACTGCTTCCATAAATACGGGCGGCGTTGGGTACCAATACTCCTCTCCCTTAAGCGGCGTGTAACGGGTAAACGTACTCAGCTTGCCGTAGCCGTCCTTGCTCGCGTAGGCCAACACCTGGTCGGCAACCTCAACAGCGAACTTCACGTTTTGCGCAATCTGCCGATCAGACAATCCATACGCCGCCTTGTGCTCATTGATGAGGTTGTCCTGATGTTCGCTTAACATCTTGCCCGATGGCATGATCCTCTTCCCTACTTCCAACATGGCGTACTGCGCGGCGAATGCACTGGCAAAGGATTTTGGTTTTCGCACGTACGTGAATTCAGGCTTCTGATGCAATCGCGGCATGATGTCGGGCAACCGTTCTTCTGCCATGAGCAACGCCGTGTAAGCGCCCATCAAAGAATAGGCATAAAAACGGGCCGCTGCCGGAGGGTTGGTGCCATCGCGCAACATCACCTCGGAAAGGTGAAATACGTTTTCCCTGAGCTTGGCAGTCTCGTCCCGATCCGCCTGACCATACGATACGCCAGCCGCCATGACCAGGATCGTGCACAACCCAAAAACCAGTACGCTAGTTCTCATGTAGTTTGTACGTTTCGATGCCTACGTTGTTGATCCCTATAAGTAGGTAGGGTTCCTCTCCCACTGTGATCGTTGCCATCGACTTCACATCACCCGTCGTAACCAACCCGGAGTTTGCCTGTCCGACATAGCTGAAATTTCCTTTGCCATCATTTTTGAACAGCTGGCCAAAGTTTGCGTCAATCACACCCATGCGGATACGGATCGCGCTCTGATTTCCGCCCACGACAAGATCCTGGCTTCCGTCGCCATCCACATCCATAACGGCAAAAGCGTGAACAGGCGAGAATTGTATCTCCGGCGGTAAGTCGCGAATGACAAACTTGCCACCGCGATTTTCAAGATATGTTGTTTCCAGCCGATTGATCTGAAGACGCTGTGCGTTTTTAAGGTCGCTCCTGGAGAAAATATCCTCCAGGCGCGCATTTGCATACGACGCATAGTCGGTAAACCGGGAGCGAAGGCTCCGTATCTGATCGAGAAGCTCGTCGCGGCTTGCAAAGGGATACGGCGTTCCCTTGATGTAATAGGTTAATATCGGATCGATCGATCCGTTCTTATCGAAATCTTTGTACACCAGTTCGACAGGTTCGTCGTCGCTGGCACGGAGTTGCGTATTCAGTCCCAGGTTCCCAACGATCAGGTCGATGTCACCGTCCTGGTCGAAGTCGGCACTTACGATTCGCGACCAAAATCCGCTGAGAGGCTGATCAAAGTATCGGCTTGTGGCCTGCTCAAGGGATTTTCCATTGCGATTGATAAACACTTCAATAGCCATGAACTCGCCCGCCAGCACCAGGTCGGGCCATCCGTCGTTGTTGACGTCCACCCACTCGGCATCGGTGACCATTCCTATCCTTTCAAGCCGCGGTGCAACAGAAGCTGTGGCACGCGTAAATGATCCGTCGCCGTTGTTGACAAGCAGAAAACTTTCCGGCGTGGCGGGATAGCTTCCGGGGATCACACGGCCTCCGACAAAAAGATCCTGGTCGCCGTCCTTATCGAAGTCTGAAAACGCAACGCACGACTTACTCACGGTTGCAGCTGGTAAACCATCCGGCTT
>JAJJPK010000197.1:0-10780 GCA_032907565.1 Cyclobacteriaceae bacterium
GCCCCGACTTTTTTTTAGCCCGCAGAGCCGGGTCGCCGTAAACGGCGACGGGGATTTTGCGCGACCGCCAATGTATCTGCCCCGAGTTACAAGGATTCTATTTCAAAGATTCATCGATTCCGCTAAGCAGATTCGGATAACTATCCTATCAATCTTCTAATCCTATAAATCCTAATTCAGACAATTAACCGCATCGCCGTTATTTCTTTGATGCCCTTCATATTCGCACTCCCTCTCCCAAGAACACATTCGTCGCCGACCAGGCGACCCGGCTCTGCGTACCCAAGTCGCAGGTACTCCCTTAGATGTTTTTTACACACCGACCTATCTTGATGATGCCAACAAAAAAATCTCCGAACCTCCGCGGCTCAGCGGTGAAAAAATTCCGTGTCGCCGCCAGGCGACACAAACACATTAGTGCATTCTGTCCCCTCTCACCTCAAGCCCCTCCACGATCTCCGCTTCTGCCTCCAGCAACTCATTCCACCGTTGCATAACATAATTCTCAGGCATGTAAGTCTTGGCCAGGTCGAGGAAGTTGCGGTAGTGATGCGCCTCAGAGATGACGAGTTCGTGATAGAATTCCGCGAGGTCAGGATCAGGGATATTCTTCCATAACACCTTGAACCGCTCGCAGCTCCGCGCCTCGATCAGTGCATTCATGAGAAGTTTTTCGACGAGCTGGTGGTCGCGACTGCCACCCTTCCGTATGACTTTGTTCAGGGCCTCGACGTATTCGTCCTTCCGTTGCGGTCCTAGTCCGTAGCCCCGTTTCCGCAGTTCCGCCAGCACGCGTTCAAAGTGGCTCCATTCTTCGGCCACGACAGGTGTGAGTACGTCGACGAGCCGGTCTTTGTCGTGATACTGTATAATCAACGACACACACGATGACGCCGCCTTTTGTTCACAATAGGCATGATCCACGAGGATTTCTTCAATATTCTTGCTGGCGATATCGATCCACCGCGGATCGGTTGGAAGTTCAAGGCCTAAAGTAAATTTGTCCATAAGGAAGGGTTGAATAGTTGAATAGTCCGTTAGACGAAACTTGGATGAATTCTACTCCAAATGTACGACGATTGCGGCGGCTTGGACAACCCCTTCGACAGGCTCAGGGACCGCTCTTCGACAGGCTCATGGCTGACGCGCATTTTGTTTTTCACCGCGGAAACGCGGAGGTCGCGGAGTAACTTTTTGAGGGTTGTCAAGATAGGTAACGTTGTGCCAAGCATCCTAAGTCATCTCAGGAGAACGCGGAGTTCGTCAATACCCCAATCTTTGTAAATTACCCCGGCAATGCTGAATCATGGGGATATCCGACATTAAGGTCTCAATACTTCAACACTTCAACACCTTCTTCGTTCTCGCGGCCGTCATTTTTCTCGTCGTGGCGCTGTACCGCGAATGGTTTAATCCCGCGTTCACATTCTTTATCTGCGTCGTAGCATTCTTGCTCACGGGAATTCTAACGCCGTTGGAAGCACTTAGGGGATTTGCCAATCCGGAGATCATCGTCATCTTTCTCCTGATGATGGTGACAGCCGGAATCCGCGCCATCTTCGGACCACGTCTCTTTGCGGGCCTCTTTACCGACACACTCCACCCGAAAAGATTCCTCCTGGGGATGATGGTTTCGGCGTCTGGCGTCTCAGCACTGATCAACAATACCCCTATTGTCGCCTTCCTGATTCCCTATGTGAAAGACTGGACGGACCGAGCGGGACAGGCGGCATCGAAATTTCTAATTCCGCTTTCGTTCGCCACAATGTTGGGCGGGATGATCACCGTGGTGGGAACGTCGACAAACCTGGTACTCGTTGGCTTGATGTCAGAATATGGCGTGACGCCGTTGCACTTTACGGACTTCCTTTACCTCGGTCTGCTTGTCACAATTACCGGCATCGCGTATTTGTACCTCGTTGGCTACCGCCTTCTGCCGGAACGCGAAGACCGTATCGACGCCCTGCGCGGTCAGCTGAAAGAGTATATTGTAGAGACCGAACTGTATGCAGGCTCACCCCTGGCAGGGAAGACGGTGCATGAGGCCGGCCTGCGAAGTTTGAAGGACCTGTTCCTTGCCGAGATCATCCGGGGTGAACGGGTCATTACGCCCGTTGCACCCGACGTCATCCTTGAAGAACGCGACACCCTGTTCTTCAGTGGTAACACCAGCGCCGTCCTGCGTTTCCTAAACGAGGGACGGGGGCTCCAACTTCCTCTTCGGGAACGGCTGGGCGATGTTGGACATTTTCATTTCACGGAAGCCGTGATTCCTGCGAACTCCGGCCTCATCGGCGTACGCATCAAGGACTCCGATTTCCGGCGCCGGTTCAATGCCTCCATCGTCGCCATACACCGCAATGGGAAGCGCATACCGGGACGCGTGGGTGAGATTGAGCTCGCTGGGGGCGACTTCCTCTTGCTTTTGTCGGACGGAAAGAACCCTATAAACTCGCACGACAAAGACTTATACATCCTGGCTCCGCCTACTCGCCTCGGCGAATCGCGGCCTAAGTGGCATGTGTTGATCGGAATCGCCGCGTTTGCGCTGCTGGTCTGCGGCATCACGGGGGTGTTACCCCTCTTCCACGCGTCGCTTGCGATCCTCGTCATGCTGCTGATCGCCGGCATACTTCACCCGGCTGAACTGCGCCGGCAATTTGATGCACCCTTATTCCTCGTGCTGGCTTGTTCGCTGGCGGTAGGCGTGGCGTTGGAGAAGTCGGGCGTAGCTGCCCTAATCGCTAGCCTCATCATCAGCGCCGGCGAGGGCTTGGGTGGAGCTGGCCTCATTTCGCTGATATTCCTCGCTACGACATTGCTGACGTCGCTCATCACCAACCCCGCTGCGGTAGCGATGATGTTTCCCATCGCCTTGTCTATGTCGGAACAGTCGGGCCTGCCAACCACCCCCTTCTTTGTCGCCATCGCCTTCGCCGCGTCGGGCAGCTTCATGACGCCCTTCGGATATCAAACTAACCTTATGGTGTACGGCCCCGGCGGCTACACCTTCCGTGACTTCCTGCGGGTGGGCGTACCGTTAACGTTGGTTTACGCGATTGTGTGTATTGCGTTTATTTTGACTTATTATGAGGTATGATGTTAGACTTTGTAAATTGCCGCAGCAACAACTTAAACACGTAAACACCTAAACACGTAAACACGTTGTACATCTACCCCACCCAAACTAAAGTAACTCGCGCACAACGTGAGGCCCTGCTGAAGCAGCGTGCGATGCTGATATGGTTTACCGGACTATCAGGATCTGGTAAGTCAACCTTGTCGATACACCTGGAGGCATTACTGCACGGCAGGGGCTACCTTACGTACTTGCTGGATGGCGATAATATTCGGTCCGGACTTAACAAGGACTTATCCTTTACCGACGAGGGGCGCGTTGAAAACATACGCCGGATCGGCGAAGTGTCAAAGTTGTTCGTGGACGCGGGCTTCATCGTATTGTCTGCCTTCATCTCGCCCTTTCGGGCTGACCGCGAAATGGTTAAGACGATCGTGGGTCCTGAGAACCACATCGAAGTGTTTGTCGACTGTCCTCTTGAAGTGTGTGAACAGCGTGACACGAAAGGACTCTACAAGAAAGCGCGCGCCGGGCAGATCCGAAATTTTACTGGCATTGACTCACCCTATGAGCCGCCGGAAAACCCGGACATAACAATCCGCACCGCCAAACAATCTGTTGACGATTCCGTAAAGACCCTGCTGGAGTATGTTCTACCGCGGATTGGGGGCAGGTGAGGCTAAGATCGTACATTTACCGTTATGACCGAGATCGACCTCCAGCCGCTCTTAACTGTAGCAATAGACGCCGCCAGCAACGCATGCGAGGCGATACTTGAAGTGTATGCCTCGCCCGACTTTGAAACCGAACGCAAAGGCGACGACTCGCCGCTGACACTGGCAGACAGACGCTCCCATAGCCTCATCGACAGTCAACTCTCCGCCACCGGCTTACCCGTGCTTAGCGAAGAGGGTGTAGACATCCCTTACGAACAACGAAGACACTGGACACGATTCTGGATGGTCGACCCCCTAGACGGAACGAAGGAATTCCTCAAACGCAACGGCGAATTCACCGTCAACATCGCCCTGATCGAAGGCAATACACCCATCCTCGGTGTCGTCGCGCTGCCGGTCACGCGCGACATCTACTACGCCACCCGCGGTAACGGCGCCTGGCTGCGTTCCAACAGCTCCGTTACACGACTAAAACACCGGGCACCGGCGGACCTTACGCAACCCGGGCTTCGGGTCGTCGCCTCCCGTTCCCACATGAACGACGCCACCCGCGAGTACATCGCAAAGCTCAAAGAGCCGCAACTCATCTCCGCCGGGAGTAGCCTGAAGTTCATGGCCGTCGCCCGCGGTGACGCCGACCTGTATCCTCGGTATGTCCCCTGCATGGAGTGGGATTCTGCCGCAGCGGATGTGATTGTCAGTGAAGTCGGACTTAAAACGGTCGATGCGTATACAGGAGAACCCTTGAAGTATAACAAGGAAAATTTGTTGAACCCGTATTTTATTTGTGGGGTATGACCGGCTAGGTGTTTACGTGTTCACGTGTTCACGTGTTTACGTGTTTACTGTACCTCTGCGCCTCGGCGGTGAAAAAATCCCAAGTGATCCTACTCAACTACCACCCTGAACGCCTTCCATTTCCCATTGTACTTGGCCCTCACCAAGTAAAATCCGGGTCTTAGTGCCTTGTCCAGGTGGATGGTATGGCGGTTTACACTGGGTGCGTCGATCCTCAGTCGTTCTAAGGTAATGCCTTGGCTATTGATCACTTCCACTTCCTGCAACTGGAACACTGCATTCCCCATGGAGAATTCCATGTCGCGGCCGTGGTTCGGATTCGGGTAGAGCACGAGTTCGCGACCTGTTTCATCGATATCCATTCTCCGTATGTGGGAGTACGATGTCTTCCCGTCGTAGTCCGTCTGCTTCAGCCTGTAATATGACCTTCCTCCAAAAGGGTGGGGGTCAACGGCAGTATAAGTGCGCGGCACCGATGACGTCCCGGCCCCGGGTTGGCGCAGCAATTCGGCAAAGTTCATGTCTTCACCCGCGCGCTCCAACGTGAAATAGTCGTTGTTCGTTTCACTTGCCGTCTCCCAGGTGGCCACGACGATGGGAGGTTCGTAGGTGACGTCGAAGGAGGTGAGTTCTACGGGAAGTGTTGAGTTGTACTTGTCGACCGTCCCGATCGTGAAATAATACTCGTTGTTGAAAGTTACGTTGTCGAACGTATAAAGGTCGCCCGAGGAAGAGCTGACTGAGTATTCTGTAGCATTAGAAAAGTCCTCGTCGCTGTCAACAAGCAACCGCAGGTCGGAAGCAGTCTCGGGTCCGGGAACCCAACTCATATCCACGGTAACCGACACAGTGCCTAAACTGGTTCCGGTTTTGCTAACCTTCCATACACGGCTCAGGCGCAGTTCGATGTTCCCGCCTACGTCGGCGTTGGTGGGAGAGGTGAGGTCCCCGTTGTTATGTCCCCAGACGAGAAACCTGTTGTTGCCGAAGGCGCTGGGATTAGACATCGTGATCATGTTGCCTTGGTTCTGACTTCGTGACGTGGGCTGATACAGGGCGGAGTTGTCGTCGCGACCAATACCGGCGATATCATGTACATATCCGGAGTTCGTACCGCTCGATGGGTAGATTATCGATCCGCCCGAACGCAGGTAATCTACTGACGGGTCAAGCGTA
Organism: Cyclobacteriaceae bacterium; assembly: GCA_032907565.1. Classification (GTDB taxonomy): domain Bacteria; phylum Bacteroidota; class Bacteroidia; order Cytophagales; family Cyclobacteriaceae; genus ZC4RG29. The sequence goes on from JAJJPK010000197.1 coordinate 5,731, forward strand.
ATACCATACTTAAGGGCGAGGTACGATTCCACCCGTTGCCGATCCTGGTTTCCCAACTCCCTGTCGTAGGCAACGATCTCAACGAAGTATCCATTCAGGCCACCGGGTGAGAGGACGGAGTGTCGCCCGATACGGAGGTTGGGGGCTGTCATGTTGGTCGTAGGCCCCGATGTGGTGGCATCCAGCTTGCCGTTGATGTATATGCCTTCTGTCGAAGAACCCCCGTTGAGGTACCTGAAGTAATCGATGAGGACAAAGTTTTCGGTGTTCGCGGGCGTTGCGGACACCGGGCCGCCGAGATTGTTGCCGTTGTTATCGCGGCGTTGGTAATGGTACTTGTCCGTGTTTACTATTTTGAACGACGCAAGATTGTCGGTTTCCGGCGGTGGCCTGTCGATAATGTATGTCCCATCCCCATTGTTTGTTGCGCCGGCTACATAGGAGTTTTGCTTGAACACCATGAAGATGATAAAGCTCTCCGTTGGTCCGATACCCATCGCGCCCGTCGCGTCGATGAACCGCGTGCCGTCGAATTCCAGTGCAGGGTAGCCGTTGATGATGTTGTCTCTGAACACCGGACGGTTGGCGCCGGTGCTATTGGCTGCGTCGTTAGGAATCGAAGTTTGATCCATCCAAAGCGTCACGGCATCGCCATCTGCGGCAGGTACTGATGATGCATTAAAGACCGCCGCATCTGCCTTGAGCCACCACACCATGTTTCCGGATACGTCGCCAGGTGCTGCCAATGATGCGATAGCCAGGGTAAAGCGATGGCTGGCGGAACCTGATGCGGTCAACTCGGTAACATTTGAGAAACGATACACATTACTTCCGAGCGAGAAAGCACCTGCTATCGGGGTTTCATCGGCGAAGTTTCCGTCGTCGTTCATGTCGACGAGAAGCCTGAGCCGATGCGTTGTCACAGACCCCAATCCGGTAAGATCGAATTCGATGTCCACGCTACTGAGGTCGCCAATTTCCTGAGCGCGCCACACCCGGTTATACCGATTTTGTATTCCAGCCGGGGTGTCAGAGGTGATTGTAGTCAGCGAGCCGTTGTTGTGGCCCCAGAAAAAGTATTCTCCGTCGTCGAGGCCTACGGGATTATATATCCTCACAATGCCTGTGCCGCGCGAATCTGTGTGAAGGTCCGTGGCGCTTACTCTTCCTATACCTGCCACGTCATGATCGAAGTTGCCGTTGCCTGAATTATCCATCGTATACAGTTCATCGCCAGAAAGCGATAGCCCATATTTGGCAGCCAGGTAGTTTTGAATAATACGCCGCTGCGTGTTGTTGATCTTTTGGCGGAAGATGATTACTTCAGTCACGTCGCCCTGGAAGCCGGCGGACCCTGACCCATAGGCGCCGATGCTAAACCGCTGCGTGTCGTGACTGGTGTAGGGCGTGGCTGCCACGCCCACGCTTTGCAACAGGGCACCATTTCGGTAAAGTTGCTTTCCGGCGCTGGTATTGATGGCGTCGTACGACCAAACTGAATAGGAGGTAAGATTGGAAAGGCTCGCGACCTGGATGCGGTCGTCGCAGCAGGTTCCGATGTCATAGTATACAGTTCCCGACCACGGAATATGGTTTGAGAACCGTGTTGTGGGCACAAGAGGGTCAGTTGTATAGACGCAGGATACCTGCGTGGTATTGTCGGCGCGCGCAACGACGAAGGTCGACGCCTGATCCGTCACGAAGTTCGAGGTGTTCATCGCCCCGACGGCAGTCCTGAGACGGTTCGTGCCACTGAAACTGATCTCGGGGTATCCGTTGACCTGATTGTTTACCCGCGTTGGGCGTTCGTTATCGCTTTCCGTCAAGTCGAGCTCGGCAAAACCAGCCGAGTTGGTCCATGAGTCTACACGACCCGAACCATCAGTGCTTACGCCGTTATCTATACGGTACCATGCCGAGAGGCTGCTTGAGCCATCTGTTGAACCTACACCGCCGGGACCCGTCTGGGCGAGTGCCTGAGAAGCAACAAGACTAACTCCGGAGACTAATGCAATGCGCAGAAACCGGAGTGGTCTGCAAAAAATAGACTGCATTCGGTTTGGGGTAAAAAAGCAATTTACACAAACTTGGAGAAACAGGCAACAGTGTGGGGTGAGGCAGGGACCTTGGTGCCGACGAACCTACGCGCCTTCCAGTTAAGGGTGTGCTAACCCATCAGGCTTTCAATACGTTCTGTACGATATCTTCTACCCGACAAAGATCTTCGTTTGTCATTGCTGTTCCCGACGGCAGGCATAAACCGCGCTCAAAGAGGCCCGCGCTCACGCTTCCTCCATAACACGGGCAGCCTTCGAATACGGGCTGCAAGTGCATGGGCTTCCATAGCGGCCGGCTTTCAATGTCTTCCTCTTCCAACGCTAACCGGATCTGTTCGGGCGTAGTGCCGTTGGATTCATGAATTTGCAGGCATGTCAGCCAACGATTGGAATATCCGTTCGGTGTCTCAGGTTGAAAACAGATATTGCCTTTATTCTCAAGTGCATTCCTGTAGTGCTCAAAGATCTCCCTGCGTTTCTGCACGCGTGCGTCGATGACTTTGAGTTGTCCCCTGCCAATGCCCGCACAGACATTGCTGAGGCGATAGTTATAACCAATTCGGGAGTGCTGGTAATGCGGTGCATCGTCACGCGCCTGGGTGGCAAGGAATTTCGCTTCGGCTACCCACTCCGCGTTGTTGGAAAGGAACGCGCCACCACCGGACGTCGTGATGATCTTGTTGCCGTTGAACGAGAGTATTCCGATGTCACCATACGCGCCGAGCTTCTTGCCTTCATAACTTGCTCCCAATGCCTCGGCCGCATCCTCGATCACAGGGATCTCATAGCGCCGGGCAATGTCCATGATCTCACGCATGCGTGCAGGCATCCCGTACAGGTGAACGACAATGGCTGCGCTCGGCTTTTTCCCTTTTCGGATGCGGTCTTTTATGGCTTCTTCAAACAAGTTGGGATCGATGTTCCAGCTTTCCGGCTCCGAGTCGACAAATATGGGAATGGCACCCTGGTATCGTATCGGATTGCACGAACCCGAAAACGTGAACGTCGAGCAAAGTACTTCATCACCCTGGCCGACGCCCAATATTATGAGCGCTAGATGAATCGCAGCAGTACCCGAACTCAGCGCCGCACAGTGTTCAACACCGCAATACGCCGCCAACTCTTCTTCAAAAGCATTCAGATGCGGCCCGATAGGCGATATCCAGTTCGTATCAAATGCCTCCTGAACAAACTTTATTTCCTCACCGCCCATGTGAGGAGGGGAGAGGTATATGCGTTTATGTTTGGAGTTTGGTGTCATTGAAAATTTTAATCCCTACTGATCAGATGCCGATGCAATGGCTTACGTAAATCTGAAAATTTCCCCCAAACCACTGCATCTGCATCTGCGTCTGCCTCTCTACTGCCCACTGCCCACTTCCCTTCCCGGTACTCCCACTACCACCGCTCCATCCGGCACATCTCTCGTCACAACACTCCCCGCACCAATAGTCGCCCATTTGCCGACAGAGACATTCGGTATTACAGTTGCCCCCGCGCCGATATGCGTACCCTCACCGATGGTCACGCCGCCGCACAAGGTAGCATTAGGAGAGATGTGGGCAAAGTCACCTATCACGCAGTCGTGATCTACAGATGCACACGTGTTGAGAATGACGTGTTGCCCCACAACGGTGTCGGCGTTGACCACAACGCCCGCCATCACCACGGTGCCTGCTCCAATTTTGCAGGTAGGAGAGATGACAGTAGAAGGATGCACGACCGTACCAAAGGTACACGACAACGAGGGGGCGAGCTTTTGCCGGATCTGATTTGAACCGATGGAAATGATGACATCCGTTTTTGGAAACCGGCTAGGATCGTACTTGCCCGAGACGGGGTATCCCAGCAGGCTTTTTATCGATTCATTGTCATCACAAATGGCAGTAACCGTTCCCCCGGACGCCAGCCAGGCTTCAATCACCACTTTCGCATGTCCACTCGCGCCGTAGAATACCATAATGATTGAATGAATAAGCAAATGTGTGAACAGACGGTCACACTGCCCACTGTCTCCCGATAGCTATCGGGAGGCCTACTGCTAACTTAGTTCGTTCCATCAAACCGATTTGTTGTGAGCATGCCGTTTCCGGAGATGCCTTCTGCTTTGATAACCTTCACGACGGTAATAAACAAAATTTTGAGGTCAAGCCAAAAACTGAGGTGGTCGACATACCAGACGTCGTATTTGAATTTCTCTGTCCAGCTGATGGCATTTCTGCCGTTCACCTGAGCCCAGCCGGTGATGCCTGGTCGCACGTCATGGCGGCGCGTTTGTTCGGCAGAGTAGAGGGGGATGTATTCCATGAGCAGGGGGCGTGGTCCCACGAGCGACATGTCGCCGCGGAGCACGTTGATCAACTGCGGGATTTCATCCAGCGATGTCTTCCTGACAATCTTGCCCACGGCGGTAAGCCGATGATCGTCCGGCAACAGGTTTCCCTTCGCGTCGCGGTTGTCGTTCATCGTTTTGAATTTGATCACCCGGATGGGCTGCAGGTTCTTTCCCGGACGCAATTGCACAAAGAAGGGTGAACCGCGATGGTCAATCCACAAAAGTAACGTCAGCAGCACAAACACCGGCGAAAGTATCGCGAGTCCTACAACCGCCGCAACGATGTCAATCAAACGTTTGATGTATTTTTCGTACACGATCAAATATATCAATCGATTATCGAATATCGATTTTCGATCGTTGTTGTTCGGGGAAAATTTATGAATCCGGGCTTTGACCAGGCTCAGCCACCGACCGCGGAATATTGGGGATTGAAAACAAAAAATTTACTCCCTCGGTGGTCCATTCTTGTTGGGTGATCGAATTACTCCTCACACTCACACTCACACTCACACTCACTCTCACTCTCACTCTCACACTGTCCTCTCCCGATCCTCAATCATCCCGTTGCGCGCCAGGACGAGGTGTACCTCGAAAACACATTCCCTGTGGCGCGCCCTCCATCACACGACTCTCATCCCAGGGCTGCGGCCTGGCG
>JAJJPK010000198.1:0-10744 GCA_032907565.1 Cyclobacteriaceae bacterium
TGGAAGTACGGGTTATCGGGATATGTTTGATGCAGGTATTCGCTGATCTGAAATGCCTGAGGCTGATCGTTCTCATAACTGTTGAGGATCCGCATGAGCCACACCATGGCTTCGGTGCGCGTATAAAACGCGTTATACGATACCTCCCGAAGCTGTTTGAGACCAAGGGCTTTGTCGCCCTTGCGAAAGAACCACAACAGCGGTCGGACGGCAGGATAATTTTCCGGAACCCATACGGAAAAATAGTTGTAGAGCGCATCGCCGAAGAGCAACTCGGGACTCAGGTCTGTGTTGCCCCTGTTTTCCTCCATGTATCGAATGGCGTTCTTGCCAGCGGTTGCCGCCTTGCGCCAGCTCTTCCGATCCTCGTCTGAATACAACCTTCCCTTAAATCCATACGCACCCGCCAGGAAGAAAGCGGCCTCCACCTTATAGGCGGGATGATTTTCGAACAGATTTTCCGCCACCATAATGGTGCTGTCCATGTAGGCGAGAAAGATCTCGTCGTGCGACTTGTCGGACGGGTTCGGCATGATCTTCCACCATTCAATGAGTCCCATAAGAAAGTACGGCAGCGGGTGCCACGGGTACCGGCTCTTGAGGTATCTGAACTGCTGCTCGGCGCGATCGAATTTGAAATTGTACAAATCGTTCAGCGCCTGGGTACATTCCAATTGAATGTGGATATCCGACAGCAGGATGATGGTCGTGTCATTTTTCTCAACTAATTGTGCCTGAGCGCCGGGATTGGCGACAAATACAAAAAAAAGCAACGCGAAGGTTGTTGTTGGAAGCAGTCGCTTAATTTGGTAAATCCGAATCATTCTTAACCATTCCACGGGCAAAATGGACACCTCCCAGCCGCACGAAACTAAATCAATATTCGCAGCAGACAAAAGGCTCCTTTTTGTTTTGTTGTGCGTGCTCAGCATTCTGCTCCTGTATGTAAAGATCGCTTTTATCGAAAACGAAACGGCGGCGTTTGAGTTCCTCCAGGACCGACCTGAGGGATTGATACTGCGACTTCTGGGCGCCCTGAAGCTTTTCTCCGTCCCGCTGGTCTACCTCTGGAAATTTACGGTGATCGCTTTTGTCATCTGGGTAGGGTGCTTTATGTACGGCTATCGTGTTACGTACGGGCAGTGCTGGGCACTGGTGCTTACCTGTGAATTCATCTTCCTGGTCCCGGAAGTGATCAAGATCCTGTGGTTCATGGCAGTGAACACCGATCCAACTCTGCACGAAATACGCGCCTTCTATCCGTTGTCGTTAATGCACTTTTTCGATTACGATGCAATTGACCGGAAATGGGCGTATCCGCTGCGCGCTCTGAATCTCTTCGAGGTGGCGTACTGGTTTGCCCTCGTTAACGGCATCCATTTTCATGCCCGAAAGGACAAGCGCGTCGTATGGCTGATCGTTGCCAGCTCCTACATCCTGATTTTCCTGCTATGGCTGGGCTTTTATGTCATTGTATACAAATAGGCCTGGTGGCGACCTGGCCTTTTTTCGCAGGGGGCGGGGGCTGTCAGGTTTTTTGTATTTTCGCGTCTTGAGTTTTCCGAAAACCTGCTTTTCATGAATTTTCAAAAGATCAACAATATCGGTGGCTGGGCCGTCTTCACCGTCGCACTGGTGACCTATTGGCTTACCATGGAAGAGACTGCCAGCTACTGGGATTGTGGTGAATTCATATCGGTTTCCTATAAACTTGAGGTTCCTCACCCGCCAGGCGCTCCGCTTTTCCTGCTTATCGGCCGCATGTTTTCATTTCTGGCTCTGGGCGATGTCACGCGCGTAGCCTATTGGATCAACTTCTCCAGCGTGCTGGCCAGCGCGTTCACGATCCTTTTCCTGTTCTGGACCATCACGCTGTTGGGACGAAAACTCTTGAAACTACCGGTGTCCGGTGAAATCCCTTCCGACAAGGCGTGGTTGCTTTTCGGCTCTGCGTTAGTGGGATCGCTGGCCTACACATTTTCGGATTCCTTCTGGTTCTCGGCCGTTGAGGCAGAGGTCTACGCCATGTCTTCCTTCTTTACGGCGTTCGTTGTTTGGGCGATGCTGAAGTGGGATTTGATTGAGGACGAATCGCGGGCAAACCGATGGCTGATCCTCATCTCTTATATGATGGGGTTATCGATCGGCGTTCACCTTCTCAACCTCGTCACCATACCCGCGCTCGGCCTGATCTATTACTTCAAGAAATACCAGAAGCCAACATTCTGGGGTATCGTCTGGACGCTGGTCATTAGTGTGGCACTCATATTCTTTATCAACGACATTATTATACCCGGACTCCCGTCAGTAGCGGGTGCCTTTGAGATATACTTCGTGAATTCGCTTCGGCTTCCCTTCGGATCGGGAGTCATCGTATTCAGCGCGATCCTCATCGGCTCACTGATCTATGGAATCATCAGGACACAGAAAAAAGGAAATGTACTCTTTAACACGTTTCTCATTTCCACGGCTTTTATCCTCATCGGATATAGTTCGTATGCTGTCATTGTCATTCGTTCGAATGACAACCCTCCAATCAACGAGAACGATCCTTCCGATGTGATGAGCTTCGTTCGCTACCTGAAGCGCGAACAATACGGAAGCCGCCCCTTGTGGTATGGCCAGTATTTTACAGCCGAGGTTTCAGGATATACCGATGGCGTTCCCATTTATACAAAGGGAGAATCACGTTACGAGATTACGGACCGCCGCATTGAATACCGCTACAACCCCGCGGACATGACCATCCTGCCCCGCATCTACAGCACGCAGCCTGATCACCAACAGACCTATCGGGCGATCCTCGGACTGCGGGAAGGAGAGAAGCCGACGTTCGCCGACAACCTCCGGTTCATGTTCAAGCACCAGATCGGTTTCATGTACATGCGATACTTCATGTTCAATTTCGCGGGTAGAGAAAGCGATATCCAGGATGCCTCCTGGCTCCGGCCCGGCAGTTGGTTTGAGGACCTTCCTGAAGAACTGGCGAGAAACAAGGGGAGAAACAACTACTTCATGATCCCCCTGCTCCTGGGGTTACTTGGGCTCGTGTATCAGGCCAACTATGATCTGAAGAACTTCTCAGTGACAGCCTTATTATTTATTCTGACGGGTGTGGCGCTGGTAATCTACCTGAACTCACCGCCATCCGAGCCGCGTGAGCGCGACTATATTTATGTGGGCTCATACTATGCCTTTTGTATTTGGATCGGATTCGCTGTCCTCGCCATTGCCGACCTGTTGCGTCGCTTTATAAAGAACGGCAAAACAGTAGCGATCGTCTCGACACTACTCTGCATGTCAGCACCCGGCATTATGGCGGCCGAGGGATGGGATGACCATGACCGCAGCGACCGGTATTTCTCGGTCGACTCCGCGATCAATTACCTTCAGTCGTGCACACAAAATGCGATCCTCTTTACCGGCGGAGATAACGACACGTTCCCGTTGTGGTATGCGCAGGAAGTCGAAGGCGTGCGCACCGACATGCGGGTAGTGGTACTCAGCTACTATAACACTGACTGGTATATCAAGCAGACGATGCGCCAGACGTATGAGTCCGAACCATTCCCTTACACGCTCACGGCGAAACACTATCAGCAGGGAGGTCCGAACGACTACCTGATGTATTACGACGCGGGCTTGAGCAGCATCGACCTCGTTGAATACCTCGACCTTATCAAGCGCAATTACTCGGGCCTTCAACACCCGTACATGAGCAGCGCGAACATGCTTCCTGCGAAAGAGCTTGTGTTGAATGTGGATGTCGATAAAGTCCGTTCAATGGGCATCGTTCCGAAATCTTTCGACAGCCTGATTGTCCCGCAGATGCGTCTCCGGGTGATCGGTAACAGCCTGGAGAAGAAGGATCTTGCCATGCTTGACCTTCTCGCTACGTCGAACTGGGAGCGGCCCCTCTACGTAAACCAAACGTCACTCGCGCAGTTCAAGGTAGACCTTCGTCCTTATGTCGTGCAGGAAGGCAATGCTTACCGCATCCTGCCGGTGCGAAATCCGAGGCCGCAACAGGAACTCGTCAACACTGAAGTCGCCTACGAGAACATGCTTACCAAGTTCCAGTATCGCGGGCTCGATAATCCCAGGGTGTATCACTCCGAAGACTATCGGAAGTTCGTCTTGAATCAGCGTAATGCACTGATCAGCCTGGCGAACGCTTTGCTGGCGGAAGGCCAGGATGACAAGGCGCGTGAAGTAATACTGTTCAGCCTGGAAAAGATGCCGGACGAGGCCGTGCCTTTCGATCGGTTTACGTCGCTACCTACAATACAGCTTCTTCTGGAACTCGGGGAAAAGGAGCGCGCGTTATCGATCGCTGAGATCAATTATCGCCGGTCGAAGGAGATGCTTGATTATTACCTCGGGCGCAATGAGCTTCACAGTGACCTTCGACTCAACCACGCCGTGCTCGGTGAACTCCAACGGATCATGTACGAGTACGGAGAAGAAGAACTGGCTGCCCGGATCGAAGCAGATTACGTGAAGTACTCCGGTTTGCTGGGCCGACCGCTACCACCCGGTGACATGTAGTTCCGGGATCGCGTGCGCCTACAGGTGGATTACCTCGCCGTAGGCGGCAGCTACCGCTTCCATTATGGCTTCGCTCATAGTCGGGTGCGGGTGCACTGACTTGATGATCTCATGGCCAGTCGTTTCCAGTTTGCGGGCAACGACCACCTCAGCGATCATTTCCGTAACGTTGGCACCGATAAAGTGCGCACCGAGCCATTCCCCATATCGCGCGTCGAAGATTACCTTCACGAAACCATCAGTGGCGCCGGCAGCTTTGGCCTTACCAGATGCACTGAAGGGAAACTTGCCAACCTTAATCTCGTATCCAGCCTTGCGTGCAGCTTCTTCCGTATATCCAACGGACGCAATCTCAGGTGAGCAATAGGTACAGCCTGGCAGGTTGTTATAGTTGAGTGGTTCCGGGTTCTTCCCGGCGATTTTTTCAACGCATATAATTCCTTCGGCCGATGCGACGTGAGCGAGTGCGGGTCCTTTCACAATGTCGCCAATAGCGTAGATGCCCGGAACGTTCGTGCGATAGAAATCGTCTACAACAACCTTTCCCTTCTCGGTCTTAACTCCGGTCTCTTCCAGGCCAATGCCTTCGAGGTTCGTGCTGATCCCTACGGCGGACAGTACCACATCAGCCTCGACCTTGATCTGTCCATCGGGTGTTTTGACGGTGGCGACACAAGATTTTCCTTTCGTATCAACCGCCGTGACTTCAGAGTTGACATGAATTTTCATGCCTTGCTTCTTGAAGGACTTGTCGAGCGCTTTCGATACTTCTTCGTCTTCCACCGGAACAATGCGGGGCAGGAATTCAACAAGGGTTACTTCCGTCCCAAGGGCCTGATAGAAGTAGGCAAACTCGACACCAATGGCACCGGAGCCGATCACGAGCATTTTGCCCGGAAGCTTGTCCAGCATCATCGCTTCGCGATAACCTATAATCTTCTTGCCATCGATCTTGAGGTTGGGCAATTCACGCGATCTGCCGCCCGTAGCAAGGATAACGTGCTTTGCTTCCAGCTCGGTTTTCTTACCCTTGTCATCCGTGACTTCGACTTTGCCTCCCTTCTTGACCTTTCCGAAGCCGGGAATGTGATCGATCTTGTTCTTCTTGAAGAGGAACTGAACGCCTTTGCTGTTGCTGTCGGCAACAGCACGGCTTCGCTTCACCATCGCGGCAAGGTCTGCCTTCGCTCCTTTCACCTCAACACCGTAGTCGCTCGCGTGTTGTATATATTCAAATACGTTAGCGCTCTTGAGTAACGCCTTCGTGGGAATACAGCCCCAGTTCAGACACACGCCGCCCAGCTCGGCCTTTTCGACGACTCCCACTTTCATTCCAAGCTGAGAAGCGCGTATGGCAGCTACATAACCGCCAGGTCCGCTCCCGATGATAACAATATCGTATTTAGACATACCCTTGGGATTTGAGATTTGCAGGCCAAAGATAAACGGGCGGACGCTCTTTCAAAAAGTAAAGTCCTGAATTCAGAGTAAGGAGGGAGTTGCAGGGAGTGTGAGAGTGAGAGTGAGAGTGAGGAATGGCCAGCCCCAGCGGGGCTGTATGTTTGTAGCCCAGGGCAAGGCCGAGGCGAGCGTGACGCGGGTTTGGCAGAATTAACTAATTTTAGCACCTAAGCACAATCACGATGAAACTACTTGAAGGAAAAAATGCCCTGATCACGGGCGCCTCGAAAGGCATTGGGCGCGCTATTGCATTGCACTTCGCGGCGCATGGCGCCAACATCGCATTTACATATCTGTCGAGTGTAGAACAGGGCATGGCGCTGGAACAGGAACTCACCACGCAAGGCGTGAAAGCAAAAGGGTACCGCTCCGACGCCAGCGACTTCCTCCAGGCCGAGCAACTCGTCAACGCGGTGATCGCCGATTTCGGAAGTCTCGACGTGTTGGTCAACAACGCAGGCATCACGCAGGACAACCTGCTCTTACGTATGACGGAGGCCATGTGGGACCAGGTGATAAACGTCAATCTCAAATCCTGCTTCAATACTGTCAAGGCAGCGACAAAACAATTCATGAAGCAGAAGAGCGGATCCATAATCAACATGACGTCTGTAGTCGGGCTCAAAGGAAACGCAGGACAGACCAACTACGCTGCTTCCAAGGCGGGCATCATCGGGTTCACCAAATCTGTTGCGTTGGAACTGGGCTCACGCGGAATACGCGCCAACGCGGTAGCTCCCGGCTTCATCGAAACCGAGATGACGGCCAAACTCGATGAGAAGACTGTGCAATCCTGGCGCGACGGCATTCCCTTAAAACGGGGAGGCAAGCCGGAAGACGTTGCAGACGCGTGTGTGTTCCTGGCCTGTGATATGTCGTCTTACATTACCGGGCAGGTACTCCAGGTCGACGGGGGCATGCTAACCTGACCTGCGGCCGCTACTTTTCTTTTTTGATGCAAGTTGCTCTTTTTCATGACGCTGTGGTGGCGTTGAAGTTCGTTGGTACGAACATTTGTAAGCGTTAGCGACAGAAAAAAAAGCTGGCGTTTTTGGAAACTATGCCGCTATGGCCTACGTTTGCAGTTCAAAGTCGAATAAGCCCGTCGCTTAATCGATTTATAAAGAAGCGCTGAGAGACAGGCTCTATGAAGCGCTAGCAACCTTCCCGCTAGGGAAAAGGTGCTAATTCCTGATCCCAGAAATGGGATAATATAAACCGATTAAAAATGAACACTTTAATCAGAATTTTGGCGCATGCATTTGCCCTGGGGGCTTATGCCGTTTTTGACACCCCTATGCCCACCCCAATGTGGTGTCGAATTATGCGACTCTGTTCGCATCGGAGCTGTTGACTCTCACGCTACCAGACTTTTCAGCTTCAATGCGCCGATTCGGCACATGTGTGCCGTTTCTGGTTGAATAATGGGGCAAATTTCTATCAAACAACCAAAACTTTACGATCATGTCAAACTTACGCTACGAAACCCTCCAGGTACACGCTGGACAGGAAGTTGATCCCACCACCCTTTCCCGCGCTGTTCCCATCTACCAAACCACATCGTTTTCTTTCCGCAATTCCGAACACGGGGCGAACCTGTTTGCGCTGAAGGAGTTCGGTAACATCTATACCCGGATCATGAACCCCACCACGGATGTGTTCGAGAAGCGCGTCGCCGCACTCGAAGGGGGTGTAGCGGCTCTTGCTACAGCATCCGGACAAGCTGCACAGTTCCTGGCGCTGACTACCATTGTCAACGCTGGCGAAAACTTCATATCTACCTCGTACCTCTACGGGGGCACGTACAATCAGTTCAAAGTATCGTTCAAGCGCCTTGGCATCGAAGTACGATTCGCCGACGGTGACGATCCGGAATCGTTTGAACGACAAATCGACGACAAGACGCGCGCGCTTTATGTCGAAACCATTGGAAACCCTGAGTTCAATGTTCCTGATTTCGAAGCCATCGCTGCGATAGCAAAGAAGCACGACCTGCCCCTGATCGTTGACAATACGTTTGCCGCCGCCGGATATCTGTGCCGCCCGCTCGAACATGGTGCGCATATCGTCGTGCAATCTGCTACGAAATGGATCGGCGGACACGGCACATCAATTGGTGGTGTGATCGTCGATGGCGGTAACTTCAACTGGGCCAACGGCAAGTTCCCTCAGTTTACTGAACCTTCAGAAGGCTACCACGGTCTCAAATTCTGGGACGTCTTTGGTGAAGGCAATCCGCTGGGTCTTCCCAACATTGCATTCATCATCCGGGCGCGCGTAGAAGGCTTGCGTGACTTCGGACCGGCCGTCAGTCCGTTCAATTCCTTCCTGTTCCTGCAAGGCCTCGAAACGCTGTCGTTGCGCGTGCAACGTTCGTGCGAAAACACGCTCGCCCTGGCGGAATGGCTTGAGCAGCATCCTCACGTCGAGTCGGTGAGCTATCCTGGTCTGAAGAGCAGCCCGTATCACAAGCTGGCGAAGAAGTATCTCAAGAACGGCTTTGGCGCAGTGCTTAGCTTTACCGTTAAGGGCAGCCGCGAAGAGGCTACGAAGTTCGTTGACAACCTCAAATTGCTGAGCAACCTCGCAAACGTAGGTGATGCGAAAAGCCTCATCATTCAGCCTTCGGTTACTACCCACCAGCAGCTATCAGAAGAAGAGCAGCGGGCGGCAGGCGTTCTGCCTAACCAGTTGCGCGTGTCGGTGGGCATCGAACATATCGACGACATCAAGGCAGATTTTGAGCAGGCCTTTGCCGCCGTGTTCAGCAAACAGGCCGTAGAGAATCACGCCGTTCAATAAGACGGCCGCACAAGTTTTTAACGATGGAGAGAGAAGACAGTACATTTCACTACAATCAGCTTTTTCCCCTGGAGGCCGGCGGGTCACTCGACGGCTTCCAGCTTCGTTATTCAACGTTGGGCAAGATCAGTCCCGCGCGCGACAATGTCATTTGGGTTTGTCACGCGTTAACGGGAAGTTCCGATTTTACATCGTGGTGGAAGGACCTCTTCTCCGAAGGAAGCGTCTTTGATCCGCGCCATTACTTCATTGTCTGTGCTAACATACTGGGAGGATGCTACGGTTCGACCGGACCGCTATCGACCGATCCGGCTACCGGCAAACCGTACTTCCACACGTTCCCCACGCTCACCAACCGCGACGTCGTCAGGGCATTCGACCTTTTGCGTCAACATCTCAAAATCGACCAGATCCATACCCTGATCGGTGGTTCGCTCGGTGGCCAGCAGGTATTAGAATGGGCGATCGAACAACCATCCGTTTTCCGTCATATCGTACCTATCGCGTGCAACGCGCAGCATTCGCCGTGGGGCATCGCCTTTAACGAAGCGCAACGCCTGGCCATAGAGGCCGATCCGACATGGAAAGAAAGTGAACGCCGCGCCGGAACGGAAGGACTGAAGGCTGCACGCGCCATCGGCATGATCTCCTACCGCCAGTACGAGATCTTTGCTCAGACCCAGTCGGAGAAGACCTCCGACAAACTCGACAATTTTCGGGCGGCATCATATCAACGATACCAGGGCCAGAAACTGGCCGACCGGTTCAACGCCTTCACCTACTGGATATTGACGAAGGTGATGGACAGCCATCACGTAGGCAGAGGACGAGGAAGCATTGAAGACGCGTTATCGCAGATTACGGCACGTGCCCTCGTGATTGGCATACAAAGTGACCTGTTGTTCCCGCTCAGTGAGCAACGTTATCTGGCCCGTCATATTCCGCAGGCCGAAGTGGAAGTTATTAACTCCTCCTATGGTCACGACGGATTCCTGGTGGAATTCGATCAACTCAACACAATATTGAAACACTTTTACAGGGAAAAAATCAGCGTTCTATCATGAGAAAGGAACTAACACTCGGCCTGTTTGGATTCGGATGCGTGGGGCAAGGCTTGTATCACGTCCTCGAGGAATCGGCAGGCGTGAAGGCCACCATACGCAAGATCTGCGTCAAGAACAGGAACAAGGAGAGACCATTACCTCCGGAACTGTTCACGTATGACAGGGCCGATGTGCTGGAAGATCCCGCAATAGACGTTGTTGTCGAGCTCATAGATGACGCGCGAGCGGCCTACGAGATTGTAAAGGCAGCCTTGCAAAAGGGCAAACACGTTGTAACTGCCAATAAGAAAATGCTGGCTGAGCACCTTGAGGAAATTTACGACCTGCAACAGAAGCACCAACGTTCCGTGCTCTACGAAGGCGCCGTTTGTGGCAGCATACCCATCCTGCGCAATTTGGAAGAATACTACGACAACGATCTCATCAAGAGCATAGAAGGCATCTTCAACGGCTCGACCAACTACATCCTCACGAAAGTCTTTGAAGAAGGGAAGACCTACCCGGAGGCGCTCGCGACTGCCCAGGAGCTCGGCTTCGCTGAAAGCGATCCGAGCCTGGACGTACAGGGATTCGACGCCAAGTACAAGCTTGTCATCGCTATCGCGCATACGTACGGACTGTTCATCTCCCCGGACGACGTGATCAATATTGGCATCGACCGGATTTCGGATCTCGACTTGCGGTACGCGCGGGAGAATCACCTGCACATCAAGCTGCTTGCGCGGGCGTTAAAGATCGGAAACCGGGTATATGGCTTTGTCATTCCGCAATATATTTCTGATAGCAGCCCACTTGCCGCAATACGGAACGAATACAATGCGGTATCCGGCGGGGGAGCTTTCGCCCAAAAGCAATTGTTCGTCGGCAAG
>JAJJPK010000199.1:0-38671 GCA_032907565.1 Cyclobacteriaceae bacterium
AATGTCAACGCGAGTACCGGCGAAGTAAAAGAGGGCTATCTTCGTTACGTGGTGTATATCCCGTACGCAACCGCCGAGAGCACGGGACTTCCCCTAAAGCCGGACGTGCCCGGTATGCCCTGGATAATGGATCCAGGAACACACCGCGCACATATTATGATCAACCCTCCGAAGTGATGAGGGGTGGAGGTTTTCCCCTACCCTAAATGTCGGCCAACTTGCGCCGCATAGCCTCTTCATTAGCGCGAGCCTCTTCAAGGAGTTGAGTCAGCTCCTGCTCTTTTCTTGCCATCTCTTCCTGTGTGGCCTGTAGTTCCTCCATGTTCTGACGCATCTCCTCTTCCTGAGATCGCATCAACTCGGTGTTTTCCTGTGCTTGCCGCAGCAGTTCTGCGGTCCGCTCAGCGTTTCTTACGGAGTAAATTGCTGAGGCGACAAATTCGCCAGCCTTCTCCAGGAATGAGATCTGATATGCTTCCAGCTGCGAAAAGCCGGCAAGTTCCAAAATACATTCGACCTGATCATTGTGCTTCATAGGAATCAGCGCCAGGAAACGAGGCGTTGCCTCTCCCAGACCCGACGTGATCGTCGTGTACCCGTCAGGCACCTGGCTCAGAAGCGTCGTTGTGCCTTCCAGGTACACCTGCCCCAATACACCGGCACCTGGTTCGATACGTTTCTCCATGTATTTCTTCTTGTTGAAGGCATAGCATGAGGCCAGTCGCAGGTAAGGGTCAGCGCCGCCTGCATCCTCGAGAATATAGAATGCGCCCTGCTGAACATTCAGGTAGCGCGATAAATAACTTACCACCGCATCGCTAAGGGCATTCAATGCGTGCTGGTTGTTGCGGACGATCTCAGAAAACTCTGTCAAGCCTTCGGTTACCCATAGGCGTTCTGCATCCTCCTTCTTGACGCGACGCATTTCGTCGCGCATCTTAAGGAGGTGTCCTGCAAGGCTGTCTTCATTCAGGTGTTGATTGCTCTCATCGAGTCCTCGCCACGTCACCTCGTAATTGCCCTGAGTAATTTGGTTGATGAACGTCGACGCCTGCCGGAGATTCGCGGTCGAGGTCGCGATGATCTTACCGGGGTCTGCATCGGCGTCCTCTTCAGTACCGCCCGGATCGAAGACATACTTCCTGTTGCTCGCTGCAAATTCCAGGAGCAGGCGGTTTCGTTCCTGCGCCTCTCTTGACGTCCGGTATATGATCATCCCTAGCATCGGGACGGAAAGCAGAACGAGAAAGAGTTGAAAAACAACGTTGCCGTTCAACGCCGCCTTGTATCGCCTTTCGGACTCAGCGACCAGTTGATCTTCGTAGGCAATCACACTACTAAGGATGGGGGCAAAGGTCAACCATAGATCATAGCCCTTATCCATCTCCAGGAGCCGTACGAACTCTTCCGTATCTCCCCGCTGAGCAATGTCCTTCATCGTCCTGCAATGATCGAGATAGGCGTACAGCTCTTTCTTGAATCCTGCGAATTGTTCGATCGTCGTGTCAAGATTCTGCTTGCGAAGAAGGCTGTCGATTCTCCAAAGGTTCTGATCGTTGCCTTGCATCGCCGAATTGTAAGGACTGAGCAACTGTTCGTTCCCGGTAAGGACGTATCCCCGCAATCCAAGGTCAATAAGCTGCAGGGTGTTGCTAAAGATGAAATTGAAATTCTCCTTGACCGCCTCCGTCTCATGCTTGAGTTCGGTGTTGTAAATCATAACCTGACGGTTATAGACGGTGAACGCAAAACTACCCACGACCAATAGGATAATCACGAACAGGGTCGCATTGAAGAAGTTACCTCTGATGTAGCGGATCATGATACATGCGATTAAAAAAATTCGATCGATGACATCCGCAAAAAAGTCCCGGCGGATGGAGATGGGCCCATTAAATGTAAGCATTTTTTTGAAACTGCGGAACCCCCCCGGCCCGTCGGCCGGCCGGTCCATGATGGGACGTCCCTATTCTATTATTTGATACTTTTTTCCAACATTGCAATCATGTGGCTGTTCCTGAAAGACCAGAGTCTGTTGATATGGCTAGGTGTAGTCGCATTCGGCCTATTCGCCGCTGTTAGGGTCGTGCTGGAGACCCGAAGCCCCTCCAAGACGGCTGCCTATCTGCTGTTGATCATCCTGTTTCCTGTAGGCGGCCCGCTGTTGTATTTTCTCGTCGGCGTCAATTACCGAAAGCGGCGCATTTACAGCAAGAAGCTCATACGCAACACTACCCTTTTCAACCAGGTTCGCGACACGATCCAGAAGGACTCTCTCGCTGTGCGGGAACGGTATCCGCATTTGTCGCGGGCGAACGACGACCTGATCAACCTGCTGCTCGGTGAATCGCTTTCCCCCCTTTCAGAGAATCGGGTCACCGTGCTCTTGAACGGTGAACAAAAGTTTCCGGCCCTGCTCGAAGCGATCGACAAGGCAAAGAAGTTTATCCACCTGGAGTACTACATCTTCGAAGAAGACACTACCGGCGCGCGTGTCAAAGACGCCCTGATAAAGAAGGCACGTGAAGGCGTGAAAGTGCGTATCATATTTGACGACTTCGGAAGCCACCGGTTATGGAGAAACTTCGTCGATGAGTTTCGCGAGAACGGCGTGGAAATCTACCCGTTCTTTCGAATCCATTTCGTACTCTTCGCCAACCGGATCAACTTCCGCGACCACCGAAAGGTGGTGATCATCGATGGAAACGTCGGATTCCTTGGCGGCATGAACATAGCCGACCGTTACGTAAACGGCCTCGTCGATAACAAGTACTGGCGGGATACGCACGTGAAGATTGAAGGGGGCGCTGTGCTCACGCTGCAATACCACTTCCTGTCGAACTGGAACTTTTGCTCCGGGCAAAGCCTCGGATTCAGTCCGGACCTTTTCCCAGAGACACCACCCCTGCCGGAATACAAAGACCTGGTGCAGATCGTTACGGGTGGTCCCGACTACCCACGGCCCAGCATCATGCTCTCGTACTTCACTGCCATCATGATGGCAAAAAAAAGCGTGTACATAACCACGCCTTACTTCATCCCGAACGAGACGATGATGAACGCGATCAAGCAGGCTGCCTTCAGCGGCAAAGAAGTCCGCGTACTGATTCCCGAACGCTCCGATTCCGCGTTTGTCGACGCGGCGTCCCGCTTCTATTTTCTCACTTTGCTTGAGGCGGGTGTCAAGATCCACTTGTACACGAAAGGTCTGATCCATGCCAAGACCATGGTTGTTGATGACACGCTCTCGATCATCGGCACCGCCAACATGGACCTGCGGAGCTTCGAACTGAATTTCGAGATCAACGCGATCATATACAGCGAGCGCGTCAATGCGGAGATGAAAGACATCTTCTGGAAGGATTTAGAGCACAGTTATATGCTCGACGGCGACGAGTGGGGCAAACGCAACAAGTTTCGAATATTCCTGGAGGGGCTTGCCCGCATCCTGGCCCCGTTGCTCTGAACGTTACGTAATCCAACGCAACGTCTGCCCCTTCAATGTGTTTTCGAAAGGCGTGCCCTCAGCTATGGATACGTTCCATTGCTTCTTCAGCTCATAATACCAGCGCGCCTGGGTATCTGGATCACCCAGGAGCATAAGCGTCGGATTGGTCTCGAGGCCTTCAGCGAGTTTGCGAAAGACATCAAGATCCTGACCGATAAACTTGCGCCCAAGCCGTCGCAGAGGCAGCCACAAGGCGCGTGCAAGCCCTAGCGTAGTGAAAAAGATATGATTCAATTCGGTATGCGATGCATCAACTGGTGTCAGCGTGGTTATGGATATCACCTCGTGACGCTCACCTGCCCGTATGTGCTCGATGCGGTTTCCGGGCAACTCGAAGGCAATCTCCGTTGAAGTTCCCCCCTTCAATACGGAGTATCCTTTGGAATTCGTTGATGGCTTGTGACGCACCATGCGAAACCCCAATCCGAATGGCTCAAAGGTTTTTTCCTTGAGCTTGAGATTCTTTGCCGACCGCCAGAACCACGACTGGTGTACGAACGTAACGTGCGCGGGGTCGATCAGACCAATGACCGCATGATCAATGTTAGTGGGCAGCGTAACTGTGTCGACGTACCAGAATTTCTTTGCCGGATCAAGCAACAGGTTGGGAAAATGACGGTCCGCCCCGTCCAGCTTCAATTTGTTTTGAGGGATGTACACCCACACGGTGCCGTTGACCTCACGGCAGGGGTAACGGAATACTTTGATCTTGGAAACATCGATCCGATCGTCGGCAAGTGCGGGGATCTTCCGGCACGTTCCGGTAGCATCGAATTGCCATCCGTGATAACAGCACGTGATCGTACCGCCATCGAACCATCCTTTCGACAAGGGTACGCCGCGGTGCGGACAATTGTCCTTAAGCGCAAACGGCGCACCGTCCGCATCCCGTCCCATGACAATAAATTCGCCGGCGATTTGTTTTCTGACTAGCTTACCTGCCCGCAGATGACTTCCGTGCAGGGCATAATACCAGATGTCCCTGAGAAACAGGGGATGTTCAACTTCCTTCATCACAGGTCGTTAAGTAGGCAGGGTGACATTGGTGGCCCTCAGGTGCAAGATACCAAAGACGCCGGCAAGAACAAGTCTCACCAGCATGCATGGCATCACGTCGACCGACGCGATTTACGGAATTTGCCTTTGCGCGACCGGCCCGAAGATGCAGGGTGCCGCTTTTTTCCGTTGTGTTGCTTCCAGGGTTTATGATTGGAACCGGTCTTTCGGTACTCGGGACCCGGACCGATGTCGGCAGGCATCTCCAGCTTAGGAACCTCCTTGCCGAGGAAGCGTTCGATGTCCGCAAAGCGGCGTTGATCCTTCTCATTCACAAACGTGACTGCCGTCCCGGTCCGGTCGGCACGCGCCGTGCGACCGATGCGATGCACATAGTCCTCCGCATCGGGTGGAACATCAAAATTGATGACCAGGCTGATGCCCTCGACGTCAATGCCTCTGGACAGGATATCTGTTCCGACGATAATCGGCAGTTTCCTGCTCTTGAACTCCCGAAGAATCTCATCGCGTTCATGCTGCTCAAGGTCGGAGTGAAACGCCTTCACGGAAAAGCCTTTGCCCTTCAACTGGGTAGTAAGCTTCTTCACGTTCTCCTTCGTTGAAGCAAATATCAGTACGCTGCTGTGGTCCTGCTGTCCGAGGATCCATTTGATCATGGGGATCTTTTGAGCTTCGTACAAGATGTAGGCTTGTTGCTGAATACCTTCTGCCGGCTTGGAGACTGCCAGATTTACCTCGTGCGGCGACTTAAGAATACGGTTTGCCAGCGCCCGGATCTTCGGCGGCATCGTTGCTGAGAACAGGAGCGTCTGACGTGTCTCGGGAAGGTATGTGATAATGCGGATGATGTCGGCGTAGAAGCCCATGTCGAGCATGCGGTCCGCCTCATCCAACACAAGGTATCGCAGGTGCTGGAGGTTCAGCGTTCCCGCGGCAAGCAGTGCGATGAGCCGGCCGGGTGTCGCGATGATGATGTCCGCTCCGGACTCCAGTGCTCTTTTCTGTTTATCCCACGCGGCGCCGTCGCCCCCACCGTAGACGGCAATTGAGCTGATGCCCATGAAATAGGCGAAACCCTCGATCTGCTGATCTATTTGCTGCGCCAACTCCCGGGTTGGAGCCAACACGAGCGTGGTCAGGTGCCGATGTTCCATATGGAGAACCTTCTGGAGAATCGGCAGGATATACGCGGCGGTCTTGCCTGTGCCGGTCTGGGCACAAGCGATTATGTCGTGGCCTTCCAGTATGGCAGGAATGGCTTCAGCCTGTATGGGGGTAGGACTCACATAGCCCATGGAGGCGAGGCCTTCCATCAGGCGTTCATCGAAGTTAAAATCGGAAAAACTCAACGGACAAAGACTAAAAAGTGGATACTCATTAATTCAAAAGTGGCCGGAGGACCCGTATCCTCATGATTTTCGGCTACTGTGCCGCAATACTGCGGCCCGGAATGACCGGGTCGTTTCAGTCTGCAAGATAACGTAATAATCGGTATCGTCCTAAATTGGTTCCGCTGGCCAACCCCACTCGAGGTTGAGCCCGGTGGATCGCATTACGGTCAGTTGTAGCAGCATCGAATCAGGCCAATGTCGGCAAGGTCTTTCGCATACGATTGAACGGGGCGTTATGGGGGCTTTGACCAACGTGAAGAGCTACGTCGATTTCGAACCAAAATCCCGCGTCAAAATCCAATGCGCAACTTTTGGCTCTTTCGTGAATTACCTTCATATTCGCTGCCTCGCAACAGCGATTTCAAATGGTAATCCCCCAGGTTAATCACACTACTATGAGCAGATGCTATAATTTCTCCGCAGGGCCGGCTGTGTTGCCCCTTGAAGTTTTGAAGAAGGCGCAGGAAGAACTCGTCGACTGGCAGGGATCGGGCATGTCCGTAATGGAAATGAGCCACCGCGGAAAGGAGTATTCATCCATCCACGAGAACGCCATCCGTAACCTGCGGACGCTTATGAATATTCCTGACAACTACAAGGTTCTCTTTCTTCAGGGGGGTGCGTCGACACAATTTGCGATGGTACCGCTCAACCTGTTTTCCCAGGCCCGCAAGGCCGACTATGTAAACACCGGCTCGTGGTCGAAGAAGGCCATTGCCGAAGCAAAACGATACGGAACGGTGAACGTAATCGCCAGTTCCGAAGACAAAAACTTCAGCTATATACCCGAAGTGGATGCCAGCATGATCTCGCCAGATGCCGACTACGTCCACATCACAACCAACAACACCATCTATGGTACGGTGTATCCAAACATTCCGGACACGGGAGGCAAGCCGCTCGTTGCCGATATGTCGTCCAACATCCTGAGCCAGGAGTACGACGTGTCGCGCTTTGGAGTGATTTATGCCGGCGCACAGAAGAACAGCGGGCCGGCAGGCCTCACGATCGTCATCATCCGAGAGGATCTGCTGGGCAAGGCGCTTGACATAACACCTACCATGCTCAACTACCAGACACACGCCAAGGAAAATTCACTCTATAATACACCTCCCTGCTACGCCATCTACATGGCGGGACTGGTATTCGAATGGCTCCTGTCGAAAGGCGGCGTTGCCGCGATGCACAAGGAAAACGTTGCAAAAGCGCAGCTGTTGTACGACTACCTCGACCGCTCGAGCCTGTTCAAGGGAACCGTTGAGAAACGGTCCCGCTCGATCATGAATATCCCGTTTGTAACGGGAAGCGAGGAGCTCGATGCCAAATTCATTTCGGAAGCGGCCAAGCGAGGCCTCAAAACACTGAAAGGACACCGGTCCGTCGGCGGTATGAGGGCGAGCCTGTACAATGCCATGCCCCGCGAAGGCGTGCAGGCGCTGGTGGACTTCATGGAAGAATTTGAGAAAGCAAACGCATAACCATGTCATTTAAGATTCAGACGTTCGACAAGATCGCTCCTGAAGGTCTTGCCCGGTTTCCTCTGGACCAATACGAAGTAGCTTCTGAGTTCCAGTCGCCCGATGCTATATTATTAAGGAGTCATTCGCTTCACGAGTATTCGTTTCCGGCCTCCGTAAAGGCTATCGCACGTGCGGGTGCCGGCGTGAACAACATCCCGATTGCGCGTTGTACGGAAGCTGGTATCGTTGTCTTCAACACGCCCGGTGCCAACGCCAACGCCGTAAAGGAACTTGTAATTGCCGGAATGCTCCTTTCTTCCAGGAAGATTGCGCAGGGCATCAGCTGGGCTCAGAGCCTGAAGGGCAAAGGAGCGGAAGTTCCCAAGCTGGTAGAAAAAGGAAAGTCCAGTTTTGTAGGACCGGAAATTCAGGGAAAGACCCTTGGAGTCATCGGACTCGGCGCCATTGGTATGCTTGTGGCCAACGTCGGTGAAGCATTGGGAATGCGGGTGATCGGCTACGATCCCTACATTTCCGTTGATACCGCATGGCAGCTCTCCAAGTATGTGAAGAAGGCACGTAGTCTGGATGCGCTGTTGTCGGTCTCCGACTATATCTCCATACATGTCCCGCTGCTGGATTCCACACGCGGATTTATTGACAAGTCGAAGTTCGCTATCATGAAGCCGAATGTTCGCCTCATGAATTTTGCGCGCGAAGGGCTTATTAATACGAATGACCTGCTCGAGGCACTCAATACGGGAAAGGTTGCGTGTTTCGTCACCGACTTCCCCGACGAATCGCTGCTCGGCCACGACAAGATCATAACCATACCCCACCTGGGCGCATCCACCCCTGAGTCGGAAACGAATTGTGCCGTAATGGCCGTTGATCAGCTGCGTAACTTTCTGGAAAACGGTAACATCCGGAATTCAGTGAACTTCCCTTCTGCAGACATGCCGAGAAACGGCGGTGCCAGGATCATTATCGCAAACCGCAACGTGCCCGCTATGGTCGGAAAGATCACCAGTGTGCTCGCCGCGCAACACATCAACATCGCTGACATGATCAACCACCACCGCGAAGAAATCGCCTACAACATCATCGATGTGGATGGCGACGTCAAGGAGGAACAGGTTGCGGGCATTCGCGATATTGAGGGCGTCACATTAGTGAGGCTGCTGCCTAAGGAAGTAGGCAGTGGGGAGTAGCCAGTGGGCAGTAGGCAGTGGGAAGACAGTTTAATATTTCAACGCTTTTAAATGACCATCAAACCATTCAAAGGATATCGACCGGTTCCGGAACACGCCAAGGCGGTAGCGTCGAGGCCGTATGACGTACTGGATTCAAATGAGGCACGCGAGGAAGCCAAGGGCAACCCCTACTCCTTTCTTAACGTCGTCAAGCCCGAAATTACGCTTCCGCCGGACACCGATCCGTATAGTCCCGCAGTGTACGAAGCCGCCCGCGCAAACTTTGAGAAACTGGTCTCGTCCGGAGTCTTCCGCCAGGACGAAACAGACTGCCTTTACGTGTACGAGCTCACGATGGATGGAAGGACACAAGACGGCATCGTAGCATGTGCTGCCGTGGATGACTATATGGAGGGACGGATTAAAAAGCATGAGCTCACCCGACCTGATAAGGAAAACGACAGGAAGAATCACGTCCGCGTGGCGATGATGAATGCTGAGCCCGTCTTCTTCGCGTATCACGCACTCGATTCTGTCGATGCGCTGGTAACGAAAATAAAAAAGGGTCGCCCCGAGTACGATTTTGTGGCGGACGACGGTATCACCCATAGGCTATGGGTTGTCAGCGACCCTGGCATTATCGATAAGATCGTAGCGGCATTCGCCACCCTGCCTGCCACCTACGTCGCCGATGGCCATCACCGTACCGCAGCCGCAGCACTGGTTGGCCACGAACTTCGACTTGAAAATCCGAACCATACGGGAAAGGAGGAATACAATTATTTCCTGGCCGTGCATTTTCCGGATAATCAACTGCATATCATGGACTACAATCGGGTGGTCCGTGATCTGAATGGCCACAGTGCGGACTCCTTTCTCAAAGCACTCGAGAAATCGTTTACGGTTAGCCCTCCTACTACCCACGCCGTCCGTCCTTCGCGTCTTCATGAATTCGCAATGTATCTGGAAGGCAAATGGTACCTGCTTATGGCAAAACCCGGGACTTACGACGATACCGATCCCATCGGTGTCCTCGACGTCACCATCCTCTCGGAACAAATACTCAAGCCGCTGTTGAATATTCACGACCTCCGTACAGACAAGCGGATAGACTTTGTTGGAGGTATCCGCGGACTGCAAGAACTTCAACGCAGAGTTGATAGTGGCGAAATGAAGGTCGCATTCGCGCTGTATCCCGTCACTATGAAACAGCTCATGGACATCGCCGACAGCGGGAACATCATGCCACCCAAAACCACCTGGTTCGAGCCCAAGCTCCGGAGCGGGCTGGTCGTTCATTCATTGGAAGGTTAGATAGCGATCTACAGAATCCAGGCTACGGGAGGGACATCGCAGCCCGTTGAAATATTTTTGGCCTAAATTCGTCATACGAACGTATGAAGAAGAAATCGCGTGTCACCGTAGCCCAGGTCTTCCGGACAATCGTCTGGCCGCGCCGAGGGCTACTGTTTATCGGTCTCATCCTTATTGTTATCAGCCGTCTTTCGGGACTCGTTCTTCCCTGGGCCAGCAAATATCTTGTTGATGAGGTGATTGCGAACAAGAACATGGAGTTGCTGCGGTTGCTCCTCGCGGGGGTAGTAGGTGCCATCATCCTGCAGGCCATCACATCTTTTGCATTGACACAAATCCTGAGCGTGGAGGCTCAGCGTTTGATATCCATACTTCGCGCTCGCGTACAGAAACAGATCCTGCGGCTGCCGATACGCTTTTTTGATAATAACAAGTCGGGCGCGCTTGTGTCGCGGATCATGACCGATGTCGAGGGAGTCCGGAATCTTGTAGGAACCGGCCTCGTGCAGCTTATTGGCGGCGTGCTCACATCCATAGTATCGCTCGTATTGTTGATTCGGATCAGCCCGATGATGACCCTTTATACGCTGGTCCCCGTTCTGATCTTTGCGTTCATCTCGATGAAGGCTTTCGCCTACATCCGCCCGATTTTTCGTGAGCGGGGCAAGCTCAACGCAGAGGTCACTGGCCGGCTCACAGAAACACTGAACGGCGTGCGCGTAATCAAGGGGTTTAATGCCGAAGCCCAGGAGATCAAGACATTTGAAGAAGGTGTGAACCGGCTGTTCCTCAACGTGAAGAAGAGCCTGACAAGCACGAGTTTGGTAACCAGTTCAGCAACCTTACTGCTCGGGATTGCCAGCGCGGGCATTATGGGTATCGGCGGATACATGATCATGGAAGGGAACATGACTTTCGGTGATTTTCTTTCCTTCACCCTGTTCCTTGGGTTCATGATCGCTCCTATCGTTCAGATGAGCAACATTGGAAGTCAGCTTACAGAAGCGTTCGCGGGCCTCGACAGGACGGAAGAAATCATGAACATGGACCCCGAGGACGACGGCACGGAGCGCACGCTCACTATCGGCCCCATCCGCGGTGACGTTGAATTTCAAAATGTCGAATTCGCATACGAAGAAGGAAAACCCGTTCTGCATGGCATCAGCTTCAAATCGCCTGCGGGAACGGTGACCGCGCTGGTGGGAACGTCGGGCTCGGGTAAGACGACAATTGCTGGACTTGTCGCCAGTTTTATCACGCCAACGTCAGGCACAGTTACCGTGGATGGATACGATCTCAGTAAAGTGTCACTCTCCAGCTATCGCAGTCAGTTGGGTGTAGTGTTGCAGGACGACTTCCTTTTCGAAGGTACCATCCGCGAGAACATCCGCTTCCCGCGCCCCAATGCCACGGATGCAGATATTGAACGTGCTGCGACCGCCGCCTATGTCAACGAATTCGCTTCGCGCTTTCAAGACGGACTCGATACAGTTATCGGCGAGCGCGGCGTGAAACTCTCCGGCGGACAGCGCCAGCGCATCGCCATCGCGCGCGCCATCCTCGCTGACCCTAGAATACTTATCCTCGACGAGGCGACATCCAACCTCGACACGGAGAGTGAGGCGTTCATTCAGAAAAGCCTCTCGGCACTCATGAGAGGACGCACGACCTTCGTCATTGCCCACCGCCTCAGCACGATCCGGCAAGCCGACCAGATTCTCGTCATCGAACAAGGGCGAATCGCCGAACGCGGAACGCATGATGAGCTCATCGCAGCGAAAGGGAGGTATTTTGATTTGTATACGTATCAGGCGAGGATATAGATGTGTTAAAGTGTTGCCGTAAAGCAGGCCGGTGGCCGCTTTACGGTAGTGTTGAAGTGTTGAAGTTGTCGGAACTCGATAACGTGTGCAAAAAAAAACGGACTTCAGTGAGGCCAAGGGCCCTATGGTTGGACACGCGCGTAGGATCCCTTTGGGGAACCAAAGAGCGTGCGGCGAGGATTTGATGTGTTTGCGTTAGCCCCATCTAAAATAATCCTGAAATTCCTGTAGTTTTTCCGTCGTTAGCGTCACTCATTGGTAAAAATGAGAAGATTCCCATGAAGGAAGCTTTGGATCAGGCGTTTCTCAACGAGGTGAATCAAAACCTCGGTATTGCCCATAAGGTGGCCCGCCTGTATTTCAATGATGCGGATGAGCGCGACGATGTCATGCAGGAAATGATGTACCAACTCTGGCGGTCGTATCCACGCTTCACCGGGCGTTCCAAGTTTTCGACGTGGATGTACAGTGTTTGTCTCAACACGGCGCTCACCTATGTGCGGAAGAGCAGTCGACGGAAAAGCGACCGTCTTTCAGAGAAACACCTGCAAATCGCGGAGCCGGTCACAGACAATCAGCAAGAAAAGTTTTCCCGGCTGTACAAAGCGATTGAGAAACTGTCAGCGCTGAACAGGGCGATTATTATGCTGTATCTCGACGACTTGAGTTATGAAGAAATTGCCACGATCACCGGCCTCACCCGAACCAACGTAGGCGTGAGATTGGTACGCATAAAAAGCGAACTGGAAAAGGAAATGAAGCAAATGGAAGTAAACTGAATGTCAACCATGGATCAACTGAAAAAAGACTGGTCGGCTGCCCACAGCAGTACGACAGTCGCATACGATAGCGCAACGTTCTCGAAGATTATCCGGTCCCGTGTTAAGAAGCACACGCATACCGCAATGCAATACTTTTGGGCGTCGTTCACCCTCCAACTGATTGTGTACGCATTGTTAAGCCATGTTATCGTACGGTACTGGTCCGATCGCAGCATCGTACTGCCCGCGATCCTCGGTGTCTTGGCGTTTATCCCTTTTACGATCGTATTGATGAAAAAATTCAAGGCGATAGCAACGGCTCGTCCGGGGGCTTCTCACGAAAGCCTTGTGGGCGGCGCTCCATTGAAAGAATACATCATGATGCGCCGGGATTTGTTATCAAGCTTCTACCGGTTCAAGAGGTGGTATGAGTTCATCCTGATCCCATTGGCATCCGCTATCGGCGTGTACATTGTCTTCGAACTATACATTCCCGGTGGCGTGGCTGAACATCAATGGAACGCATTCGTCGTACTGCTAATTACCCTTACCTCCTGCGCATGGGCCATTGCCCGGGAGAACCGGCGGAACTTCAAGGAGCCTCTGGTGAGGTTTGATGAGGTCCTGGCGGAGTTTGAGGGGAAGGAAAGAGGGAATCGGTAGCCACGCATGTAACCAGTGCAACACGACGCGTTAGGGAAGAAAATCCCCCTGTCTAACCATTGTATCATCGTTGTAATGCATGTATCAGGGAATCATGAATTGTCGCAATACGCCCCTAAAATTGACGCAGCGGTACATCGCTGTCTTGGGGATTTGACCGTATGTTTGAATGTGTAAAGACAAAACTATCGCCATGAAAAAACTTGAATTTGACATCAAGATCGACGCTCCCACCCAGAAGGTTTGGGACGTGCTATGGAACGACGACTCGTACCGGAAATGGACCAGCGTATTCAACGAAGGTTCCAGGGCGGTTAGCGACTGGAATGAGGGCAGCAGAATTTTGTTCGTCGATGGTGACGACAACGGCATGTATGCCATTATCGAAAAGAAAGTACCTAACAAGGAGATGATCTTCCTGCATCAGGGAGAAATCATCAAGGGAGTCGAACAACCTGGCGATCCTAAGGCCGGCTGGGGCGAGACGCGCGAATCGTACTTCCTGGAAGAAGACGGATCGGTAACAAGACTCAAGGTCGAACTCGATTCCCCCGATGAATACGCTGACTACTTCAACAAGACCTTCCCAAAGTCGCTTGAAAAGGTGAAAGAACTTGCCGAAGCGTAAGAGTGAACAGATGCAGATGCAATTGCAACTGCATCTGCATCTGCCTCTATTTTTCCTGGGCAGGCTTCAATACGCCCGCAGATTCTTCAACCGGAGTAGTGACATCTTTTCCCCGGAGCATATCCAAAATTCTTGCGGAGGCGCCGGTGTAAAATCCCGTTTGATGTTCGAAGTCTTTTGGATTCCTGAAGGTTCCGAAAATGATATCGAACAAGGGCAGATCGGAATAGTTGTACTTATGGATGCCTTGCGCATGATGGAACGTATGACTCTCAGGACGTTGGATAATGTAGCCGAGCCACTGCGGCGTTCTTATGTTGGCATGCTGGAAGATGGCGAAGAAGTTGGTCACCAGGATCATCACCGTAATTGCCTGCGGTGTTAACGCCGCGATGAGGCTGAAGCATACACTGCCCAGCGTGATCCAGCCCAGCATATCAAACGGACTGAAATAGAATGCACCGTAGGTGTCCAGGCGCTCCGCGCTGTGATGCATCTGGTGGAATGTTCTCCAGAGAAAGTTGCTCCGGTGCAGGGCATAGTGCCACACAAAGACGCCGAATTCATACAGCAGCACGGCGAAGAGTCCGCCCCATACCGTCCCCAATGATGTGAGGTCAAAAAGCCGGTACGGCTCCAGCAAGGGGTTGATGAAGATCGGCAGGTACGACGACAGGTAGAAGAAGCAGAGAAATGCGAGGATACCTCTGATTCTCCAGTTTCTAACTTTCGGAAGCTTTCTGCCAGGAAAGACGGCCTCCCACAGCATCAAGGCCCCATAAATCGACAAGATAATCAGCGAAATAGGATCGAGTAGAATTTCCAATGGCGTTGGCATAGTCGATAATTTTGTTGTCCAACACCATTTGCGTAAGGATGAAACTTACATTGTAAGATGACCAAATAGTCTCAACTCCCTCATCGTCCATGTCACCTCGTAATCAAACGGCCGTCCTCTCCTTTCGCCATGGATAACCGATTCCGAGCGTGTTAGGACCAGCCGGACAAACCGACACGTGCGGGGATCAAAACGAATCTGTGTGAAGCTACCCGTCCCTTCTCCGTTGGCGACGACCTTTTCCCAGTTGCTTCCGTCGGCCGACACTTCAACATCAAAGCCGCGTGGCGACGTCTGGATCGGTGGCTGCCTGTTTTGTCCCCAGCCCCGGTTGATCGGTGGCGACCTGAACTGAATCTCCGAAAGGGTTACGGGCGATGGGAACTCAACCTGAAACCACATTCCCTCCTTCTGTGAGACTCCGGTCGTCCAACCTTCATAGGTGAAAGCACCGGTGGGCGAAGCCGTACTTCCCTTCCTGACTTCCCCGGAATGGCTGGCAGTAATCTTCCATGCAGGCGCCGGTTCGAGCACCTTCGGGACGGATGCCCAGAGTTCGTCAAACGTGTAGGGTCGAGTTTGTCCGGCCGTAGCCTTCCTGACGCGGGCTACATCGGCGGGCGTCACAAGCGGTGATTCATTCTCGAAATTCGCCCGTACAAACGATGCGACTGACGCAATCCATTCATCACTTTGGTTGCCCATAGGCGCCATAATGGCTCCGGCGTACGACTTGCCCCCGATCTCTCCGCTTAACCCGTGCAGTAAAGTTTTGATGACGTAGTCGGGGTGCGCCTGAACCCTAGGCGATCCTACCAGCGATGGCGCCATAAGCTGGCCCGGACCAACCGGAGTTCCCGTGCCGAGCGGACCGTGGCACGTTGAGCAAAAGCTGTTATAGATATCCATTCCCGCATCTACACGAGCCTTCTCTTCCTCGCTGAAGTTGGGATCGGGACGACCAAAGAACGCAGTAACCACAGGCGGGTCGAGTACCTGGGCGCCAACAAGCTGAACACCTGCAGAGGAGTCAGCTGTCATCACCTTTCTGACGCGGGCTTCCGTTCCGGGAATTTTCAGCAGCCTGCCAGTCATCATTGCACGCATTTTCACTTCGGTATCCTTGTCGTCCATCAACTCCAGGTAGTTGCGGGCAAGCGACAGGTCGCCCGCCTTATACAACGTTTCACTCGCCCACATCGCCTGAATGCGCATGCGGGGTTCGGGGTCGTTCATCAGACTTTTAACAAGCGAGGATTCCAGGGCGCCGATGCCCTCCAGGCACCACAAGGCGTGAAACCTCGCCAGAAGGTTGTCGCTATTGCGCACCATGTCGACGAGCGCGGGCGCGACCGACTTATCGCGGCGCTGAACAATAACCTGCTGGGCCATATCACGCCACCAGCCGTTGGGATGTTCAAGATGCCTCAGGAGTTCAGCAGTGGACTCCTCGTACATGCGCGGCTGTGTTGCATCGCGTTTAAAGTCTTTGTGGGTCAGGCGCCAGATACGGCCGAGTCCGACAATTTTGTCGAGCTGGTATTGTTCGATCTTCACCCGCAGGTAGGATCCAACCGGCGTCCATTCACCTTCCTGGATGATGCCGTGATACATGTCGACGATGTACATGGTACCATCCGGCGCAGTAGCCATATCGACCGGGCGGAATAACGGATCCGTTGAGCGGATAAATTCCGATTGCTCCTCCTGGTACACGTTGTGAAGTATCGTGAGGCCCTCGTTGACCACGGGGTTG
Organism: Cyclobacteriaceae bacterium; assembly: GCA_032907565.1. Taxonomy (GTDB): domain Bacteria; phylum Bacteroidota; class Bacteroidia; order Cytophagales; family Cyclobacteriaceae; genus ZC4RG29. The sequence goes on from JAJJPK010000199.1 coordinate 16,353, forward strand.
ACTTGTCGTACGATACGCGCCACGGGCTCACCATAGAAGTACTGGCCCCTAAGTGCTTCGGGCAGCCGATGACCGCGGAACACATCATTTCCGGCGGCACCCGTAACGCGATTGAGACTCCCGTCGGGCACCCGGACAGCCGCCATACCGCCTTGCATGTCGGCAATTCCTATCGGTGCGCCCCAGGGGATGTCAAATCCTTCAGCGAAATTTTGCTCTACGATGTAGTCTCCATAGTGGATAGGAAACTGAAAATAGGATGGCAGCCCCGTTGCTCCTCCCTGAAACCAGAGCTTTCCGTCATCGTCGTGTGTCACGCCCCATTGGCCATGGTTAGAGCCTGTCGATTCCCGGATCACACCTTCGGGCGTCTCCCGGACGCGGAAGGGGTTAACGGTACTGTAGAGCCAGTTGTCCATGCCCCAGTAGAGAAAAGCTTGCTGGTGCTCCACGTTTCCGGCACGGCCAAAGTTGTCGGTAAAGAATTCTTTCTTGTCGGCCTTCCCATCGCCGTCGGTGTCGGTATACTTGTAGACGTTGTCGGCATTGGACTCCATGGTCAGTACGCTGTTTGGTCCGTAGGGCAATACAAAGCGGGGGAACACCAGGCTATCGACAAACAGCCCGCCCGTTTCATAGATGCCGTCGTTATCCTTGTCCTCCCATCTTGAGATGCCGCTGACCGGATCCAGGGTACCGTCCGAGTCGGCGGTGAGCATATAGGTGCGCAGCTCCAACACATACATTCGGCCGTTGCCGTCGAATGCAATGGCTCCAGGCTGTTGTACCTGAGGTTCGGTGAGTACGGGTTCCATCTGGAAGCCCGGCTGAAGCAGAAACTTCTCTGCCTGTTTTTCCACTGGTAGCGGCAGCACGGGAGGCTTGGGTTCAAGGTCGATACCTTTCCAATATGGGCTCGTCGTGTCGGCGCCTTCGGGCAGCGTAACCACCGGCCACTTTTCGCGGCCGTCACGCGAACAGGAGATGTACACGAGCAGGACCGGAAAAAGCACGGCAGCGCGCCGCAGTAAAGCGGGTAAGATCATAAGAATGTAAGGAAGGGGATTTGGATCAATTGCGATTGGCTCAGATCAAATTTAAAGTATACTGATTCCCAATATGTCAAGAAGTGGTGTTTTTGCCAATGGCCCTTTGATCTCTGGCGCGTTTTTTATCCGAGACATGCAAAACGGGCTTTCGCGCCTATCAAAATTTTGTTGGACTTTCCCGTGAATTGGATTATCTAACTTCCCAAAATCCAGATATCATGAAAACGACGGTCAAAGGACTTACCATCACGTTCGCCGCGATAGTGATGATGATCGCGGCACCCCTTGTCTCCGCCCAGGAAATTGGGTTGCAGATGGGAAGCTTTCGCGATCTCCTGCGTCAGGACGTCCGCATGGCCTTTGCCCGAATGAAAGAACTTGGTATCCGCGAACTCGAAGGTGGCTTTGCTCGCGGGATGAGCCGGGAGGAATACAAAAAGCTCTTAAAGGAATACGACATAACCATCGTGGCTACAGGAGCTGCCTTTGAGCGGCTGGAACAGCCCGACAGCCTCAAGAAGATCATTGCCAACGCAAAGGATCTCGGCGCGAAGTACGTTGTATGCTACTGGATTCCCCACGACGGGGATAATTTCACGTTCGAAGACATGAAGCGCGCAGTGACGGTTTTCAATACCGCCGGAAAGACGCTCAAGGAGAACGGACTAACCTTTGCCTATCACCCGCACGGGTACGAGTTCCGTCCGTACGAAGGAGGCAAGGGCACGATGTTCGAGTACATGATGGACAACACCAATCCGGAGTACGTGAGCTACCAGATGGATGTATTCTGGATCAAAAACCCGGGTCAGGATCCTGTTGCGTTGTTGAAGAAGTACCCCGATCGCTGGAAGATGCTCCACCTGAAGGACCGTCGGATCGGTACGCCCAACAACCCCAACGGCCGGCAGGACAAGGAAAGCAATGTCGTTTTGGGTACCGGTGATGTGGGCATTGCCGAAGTCATGAAAACAGCCATGGAATTGGGGATCAAGCACTATTTCATCGAAGACGAGTCGTCGCGCGCCCTTGAGCAGGTTCCCCAGAGCATCGCCTTTCTCAGGTCGCTGAAGCTTTAAGCTTCCCCTTGTAGCAATTCATAGCACGTATACCCTACCCGAGACCTGGCCCGGTCTCGGGCAATTATTTTTTTACCACGCCAAAATATTCGGCGTCCTCGCACGACTAATGGGCTGTGTGGGTGAAAAAAAATCAAAAAAAGAAGGGGAAAAGTCCAACCTGGGCCAAAAAAGGCCGTTAAAGGAAACCGTGGAAACTTTTGGGATCTAAAATGTTTCCATAGTTTTGCGTCCCTTATGGAAGACCTAGAGACCCGACACAAGTTACTTAAAGGAGCCGAAGAGCTGTTTATGCGCTATGGGGTGAGGAGCATCACCATGGACGAGATAGCCCGGCATCTGTCGATTTCCAAGAAGACGCTGTACCAGTATTTCGCCGACAAGGACGACATCGTGGCTTCGGTAACGGAAACGCACCTGAACCGGGAGCGCGAGGAATACCTGGCGAACACCAGCACGGCCCGCAACGCAGTGGAGGAGTTGGTGAACCTTTCCCTGTGCATGAAGGAGAACCTGAAGGGAATGAATCCGTCGCTGTTGTTTGACCTTCAGAAGTACCATCACAAGGCCTGGCGAATCTGGACCGAATTCAAGAATGTGTTCATCCGGAATTCGGTGATCAACAACCTGAAACGGGGTATCGAGCAGGGTCTTTACAGGGACGACATCGATCCGGAGATCCTTGCGGTGGTTCGCATTGAAAGTGTTCAGTTGGGGTTTGACGAGCAGTTATTTCCCCGCGACCGATACAACCTTACGCAGGTCCAGACAGCCATCCTGGAACACTTTGTTCATGGCCTGCTTACCGACAAGGGTCGGAAGCTGTACCAAAAGTACCTGAAAGAAAAGCTCAAAGAAACCTCGTACCAAAACGATTTGTCGATATGAAACACAGCCTTCTGTTCCTTATTGTATTCGTCACATCAATCGTTCAGCTCCGCGCTCAGCAGGACGACGCCACGTCGTTCGACCTGGAGGATTGCATCCGTTATGCGCTGGAGAACACCGTAGAGGTTCAGAACGCCCGCATCGACGAACAGATCGCGAAAGCGAGGGTAAAAGAGACGGTAGGCATCGGCCTGCCGCAAATTGACGGTAGTGTCAACCTCACGCACAACGAAAAACTGCCCCGGTTCTTCATGCAATACGATCCCGACCAAATCGGATTCTTCGATCCCGGCGACATTCCCGGAATCGAGCCGGGTGATGTCGTGGCCTTTGGCAATTTCTTCCAGCTGCCCAGCAGTGGCGACGCCGGAATACACGTCAATCAGTTGATCTTTAACGCCTCCTATTTGGTAGGGCTGAAGGCGGCTGATACGTACAGGGAACTCGCGTACAAAACGACCGAACAAACGCAGATACAGATTATCGAGAATGTACAAAAGGCGTACTACGCGGTGCTGGTCAATAACGAAAGGATCGCACTGTTCGACAACAACATCGCACGGGTTGATTCCCTTTTGCGCACAACACGCGCGATGAATGAGAACGGGTTTGCAGAAGACATCGATGTCGACCGCGTGCGGGTAACCCTCAACAACCTTAAGTCGGAGCGCCTTAAGTTCCTCAACCTGCAGGCGCTGAGTCTGGGATTGCTGAAGTTCCAAATGAACTATCCGATTGACAAGCCTCTTACCATTAAGGGAAGTCTGAGTGAACTTTCCGTTGAAGAGGACCTCTTCGAGCAGTATGAAGACGGATGGGACCATCGCAACCGTATCGAGTACGAGTTGCTCGATGTTCAGCGGCGGCTCCAGGAACTTGACATAAAAAACAAGTTCTCTGCGTCGCTGCCGAGTCTTTCGGCCTTCTTCAACTTCGGCTACACGACGCAATCACCCGACATCGGGGGCTTGTTCAAAACCGAGTCCGGCGTCGCATCTACTGCGCTGTACGGACCCGACAAGTGGTACAACTATTCGAATTTCGGACTCACTTTGAACGTGCCGATCTTCAGTGGACTTCAGCGCAACTATCGCATGCAACAAGCGCGACTCAACTTGCTGAAGATCGAAAACAGCTACACGTCGCTGAAACAGAGCATCGATCTGAGTATCCAGCAGAACACGACCACGTTCAAGAACTCGCTGGAGACGCTGAAGTCGCAAGAGGAGAACATGGAGTTGGCCGAAAAGGTGGCGCGCGTGACAAAGATCAAATATGAACAGGGCGTTGGCTCCAGTATAGAAGTCACGGACGCCGAAAGCAGCCTGCGCGAAGCCCAGGTCAACTATTACAACGCACTCTATGATGCCATCCTTGCGAAGATCGACCTGGATAAGGCGTACGCAAAGATTGATCCCGCACAATACACAACCGACACTAAATAACTAAACGTAGCTCATCACATCCATGAAAACGAATCTCAACAATAGGTCCAGTTTACTTTCCCTTACGGCTGTCATTGCAATGGCAATCATTGTAGCGGCGTGCAGCGCCACGACCCGGGAGAACGAAAAACAGGCGCGGCTTGAGAAGCTTAGGAAAGACCATGCCGCGCTCAGCGACCAAATACGGAAGCTTGAAGCCGAGATTGCTGAAGAAAATCCCGACACGCTAAGTGTGAGAGCCAAGAGCGTTTCAGTGTCTGTGCTTAAAGCACGTCCTTTCGATCACTACGTGCAGACGCAGGGTCGCGTCGAATCGGAATACAACATCATGGTAAGCGCGCAGACCATGGGCTTCGTAACTGCCGTGTACGTGCGAGAAGGGCAAAGTGTATCCAAGGGTCAGACACTGGCCCAACTGGACAACTCCGTCATCCTGCGTAACATCGAGGCGATGAAGGCCCAACTCGAGCTTGCTACCTCAGTCTATGAACGCCAGAAAAATCTGTGGGACCAAAAGATCGGAACGGAGGTGCAGTACCTCCAGGCCAAGACCAACAAAGAAAGCCTCGAAAAGCAGCTCGCTTCCCTGCAGGAGCAAAATGAAATGATCGTAAAGATCGGCGAAAGTATTTCGCCGGGCATGCCTGCAGTTCGCATCGTTAACAACGCCGACCTGAAGCTCACCGCAGATGTATCGGAGGCGTACGTTACGCGCATCCAGAAAGGCAACAAGGTGTTTGTCAACATTCCTGAGCTCAAGCAGGATCTTGAGGCAAAGGTCACATTCGTGGGCAGAACCATCGATCCCCTCTCCCGGACGTTCAGGGTCGAGGTCAAACTTCCTTCCCTGGAAAATCTCAGGCCTAACATGACCGGCGTCATCCGCGTCATCTTCCACTCCGAAGAGAATGCGCTGGCTGTTCCGGTCAACCTGGTGCAGGATGTGAACGGTGAGAAGGTGGTGTATGTGGCTGAAAAGCAGGACAAGCATACGGTAGCACGTAAAAAGGTGGTAACCGTTCACGGCGTGTATGGCAACCTGGCGCAGGTAGATGGACTGGAGGAAGGTGATTCCATCATCATCGTGGGATACCAGGGTCTTAACGACGGTGACGTTGTCAGGATCTGATTAACCGATCGCGGCGACGAGTGTAAATCTTCTAAGTAACGTCTGTATGAAGGATATCGAAAAGGAATTTAAGCCGACCAGCTGGGCGGTCGACAATAAAGTCACCATTTACGTGGCGACAGTTATAATATGCCTGGCGGGAATCTTGACTTACATGAGACTCCCCAAGGAAAACTTTCCTGAGGTGGTTTTCCCTCAGATCTACGTCGCCACCATCTATCCGGGATCGGCGCCTGCTGACATTGAAAATCTCATCACCAAAGAGATCGAAAAGGAGGTAAAGTCCATCAACGGTGTCAAGAAGGTGACGAGCAACTCGGTGCAGGACTTCTCTAACGTCATCATTGAGTTCGATCCTAAGATTACCATTGAAGAAGCCAAACAGGAAGTGAAGGACGCCGTTGACCGGGCGCGCCAGAATCTTCCCACTGATTTGGAAAACGATCCCGAGGTAATGGAGATCGATATCTCCGAAGTGCCGATTATGAACATCAACCTTGCTGGTGATTACGACCTGCAGACGCTCAAGCGCTATGCTGAGCAAATGCAGGATCGCATTGAGGGCTTACCTGAAATCAGGCGGGTAGACATTATTGGTGCATTGGATCGTGAAATACAAATCAACGTCGACCTGTATAGGGCTACGCTGGCCGGGGTAAGCCTGGATGACATCACTCAGGCCATTTCCTCGGAGAACGTTATCATATCCGGCGGCCAGCTTTCTGTCGATGGCATGAAGCGCTCCCTCAGCGTAAACGGTGAATACACTAACGCGGATCAGATTGCCAATACCGTGGTGGGTTCCATCATGGGAGGCAAGGTATATCTGAAGGACGTTGCTGAAGTGCTGGACACGTTTGAAGAGCAGGAAAGCTTTGCACGGCTGAATAAGAAGAATGTCATCACGCTCAACGTGATCAAGCGGAGTGGCGAGAACCTTATTAATGCTTCCGACAAGATTAGCGAGATCGTCGACGAGTTCGAAGCACATATCCTCCCCGCGGGATTGGACATTACCATCACCAATGACCAGTCGGACTACACCAGGATGACCCTGCATGACCTGATCAATACGATCATCATCGGGTTTGTCCTCGTGACGGTTATTCTCATGTTCTTCATGGGTGCAACCAACGCTATGTTTGTGGCGCTGTCCGTGCCCATATCCAGCTTTATAGCGTTCCTGGTCTTCCCTACCCTCGACTTCACGCTAAACATGATGACGTTGTTCTCGTTCCTGCTGGCGCTCGGCATTGTTGTCGACGACGCTATCGTGGTCATCGAGAACACCCACCGCGTTTTTGCCAACGGGAAGGTGCCTATTCGGAAGGCTGCAAAAATTGCCGCTGGCGAGGTCTTCCTGCCGGTATTGTCTGGAACGCTGGTAGTGCTTGCGCCTTTTGTTCCGCTTGCCTTCTGGCCGGGCGTCATCGGGAAGTTCATGTACTTTCTGCCCGTGACCCTCATCGTTGCGCTCCTTGCTTCGTTGCTCGTGGCGTATATCATCAACCCGGTCTTTGCTGCCGACTTCATGAAGCCGCACGCTCCGAATCGCAGCAGGTCGAAGATTACGCGAGGGTTTAAAACCACGGCAATAGTCTTTGGAGCAATCGCGCTCATCGCGTACGCGAGTGGATCGTTTGGCATAGGCAACCTCGCGGTATTCCTCTATGGCCTTTATTGCCTGCACCATTTCTATCTCAAGGGCGTGATCGAACGTTTTCAAACCAGCTTTTGGCCGCGCGTCCAGGCTAGCTATAAGCGCGTGATAAGCTGGTGCCTTGAAGGCTGGAGACCCGCAGGTATTTTCGCCGGTGTGTTCGCACTCTTCATCTTTTCGATTGTGTTTACGATGATCCGGCAACCACCTGTTGTATTCTTCCCTAACGGTGATCCCAACTTTATTTACACCTTTATCCGCATGCCTATCGGGACGGACCAGGTGGTCACTGATTCCGTCACGAGGATAGTGGAGGACCGCGTCATCCAGACGTTGGGCGACGACAACCCGCTTGTAGAGTCGGTAATTTCCAACGTCGCCATCGGGGCGAGTGAAAATCCCTTCGATCAGGGCCTTCAGGCAAGTCCTCACCTTGGAAAGGTAACGGTGGCCTTTGTCAAGTTCGCTGAACGCGACGGGCAGTCGACGCGCGTGTATCTCGACAAAATCCGCGAGGCAGTACAGGGTATCAAGGGGGCGGAAATTTCGGTGAGCCAGGAACAAAACGGGCCTCCTACGGGTAAGCCGATCAACATCGAAATTTCCGCAGAGGACTTCAATATACTTACTACGACCGCCGACAGGGTCAAACGTTATCTGGATTCCTTGCAAGTTCCCGGTGTAGAAGAGCTGAAGTCTGACTTCCAAAGCGATAAACCGGAGATTGTGATCAGAATTGATCGGGAAAAGGCAAACCGGGAAGGCATTTCCACCGGACAGATCGGAAGGACGCTTCGGACTGCCATCTACGGTTGGGAGGTGTCAAAGTTCCGCGACGAGAACGATGATTATCCCATTCAACTTCGCGTGAAGGAAGAACAAAGGAACAACATCAATGAGCTGATGAACATCCCCATCACGTATCGGGATATGGCCATGGGTGGTGCAGTGCGTCAGGTCCCGTTGTCCGCCATCGCCACGGTAGAGTATTCCAACTCGTATGCAGGGATACGGCGGATTGATCAAAAGCGCGTGATCACGTTGTCGTCCAACGTACTGACAGACTACAACGCGAACGCAGTTGTTGCTGACATTCAGAAGAGCCTGGCCGGCTTCTCTGCTCCTGACGGCGTGGAGATCCGGATGACCGGTGAGCAGGAAGATCAGAAGGAAACGTCAGACTTCCTGGGCATTGCCTTCATGGCAGCATTTGCCTTGATCTTCATGATCCTGGTAGCTCAGTTCAATTCGACGAGCAAGCCCCTGATCATCCTGGCCGAGATTGTCTTTAGCCTTATTGGCGTGCTGATCGGATTCTCGCTGTTCAAGATGGAGATATCCATAGTGATGTCAGGTGTAGGTGTTATGGCGCTGGCTGGTATCGTAGTTCGAAATGGCATTCTGCTGGTGGAGTTTTCCGACCTGCTTATTGAACAAGGCGTTGAAGCGAAAGAGGCCGTCGCAGAAGCAGCCAAGACCCGGATGACACCGGTTATTCTTACGGCCATGGCGGCAACACTCGGATTGATCCCGCTCGCTGTCGGATTAAACATCGACTTTGTGAGGATGTTCACCGAGTTAAATCCTCACATCTTCTTCGGCGGCGACAACCAGGCATTCTGGGGACCGCTGTCTTGGACGATGATCTTCGGACTCATCTTCGGTACGTTCCTCACGCTCGTCGTGGTGCCCGTCATGTACCTGATGGTATACCGCCTCAAGCAACGCGTGTTCGCACGCCGCGATCGTGAGGTAGTTGTGACTTCAGGTGAAACGGGAGCCGCTCCGGCAGCGGGATAGGAGTTGCAGATGCAGATGCAGGTGCAGTGGTGCGAGGCGCCGCTGCACCTGCAATTATTTTTTTCAGTAGGCAGTTGACAGTAGTACGCAGTTTGCAGTACGCAGTGTATCTGTCCAAGCGTAGATTTCTTTACTCCAGATTACCAAAAGAAAACTGATACCGGTTTTTTCTCGCAGAATCCTTCGAGTTCAGACAACTTCAACACTTCAACACTAACCGTAAAGCGGCCACCGGCCTGCTTTACGGCAAACACTTCAACACATTCAAGGATGCTCCCACCCCTCCCTATACTCCCTGCGCAACAACGCTGTCGCCTCGGCATCACCTGTGACTTCCCGCTTGGCGGGATCATAAACGAGCGGTCGACCGAGTTGCATGGATAGGTTGGCGAGGATGCAACTCGCCGTGGAGATGTGGCCTTCTTCAACATCGGCGACGGGCCGGCGCTTCTCCTGGATCGCACCGAGGAAGTCGAGCATTTGCCTGCGGGTAGCGGGCGCAGCGTTGAGCTCTATGCCCTCCTCCGTCAGGTCCTCCGGGTATTTTTCCTTTTCAAACACTACGTCCTTGTGGATCTTCTTTCCATCGCGAGCCACAGGCACAAAATCGTATTGCATCGTGCTGCACGAAAGTGTTCCTTTTTCTCCGTAGAATTTATAAGCCCACGGATACTCAGGATCAGCTGGTGTTCCCCACGTGCGATGAGTCCAGACGCATGTAAGTTCATCGAATTCGAAGAGCGCCGTTTGCGTGTCTGATATGTTCGAGTCTCCCTCCTTCTGCACATAAATTCCGCCGGTAGAAGTGATGCGCTTAGGCCATCCGAGGCCTAGCGTCCAGCGCGCGGCATCGAGCATGTGCACGCACATATCCCCTACGATGCCGTTGCCGTACTCCATGAACCGACGCCACCGCCTGTGCGGAAGGCCGGTAAACGGACGCATCGGCGCCGGGCCCGTCCAGTTTTCATAGTCGAAGAAATCGGGCACTTGCTCCTGGGGCGATTTGGTATTGCCGCGCATGTGGTAGTAACAGCAGAGCTCGACATGGGAGATCTTGCCGAGCAGCCCGGCCTCGACGATATTCTTTTTCGCGTCGATAAGGTGAGGCGTACTGCGCCGCTGTGTCCCGATCTGAACAACGCGACCGTGTTTCCGTGCAGCAGCCAGGATCGCCTCCCCTTCCATGACATCCACGCTAATGGGTTTCTGCAGGTACACGTGCGCACCAGCCCTGATCGAATCGATGGCTTGCAAGGCGTGCCAGTGGTCAGGCGAGCCGACGAGTACAATATCCGGTTTGGTTTCGGCCAGCATCTTCTTGTAGTCGCCAAAAACCGGTGGCCCCTTCTTAGACTTTTGACGTGTGGCTACGAGGTCGGCAGCGGCTTTGAGCATGTTCGCGTCGACATCGCTTAGGCCGACGACTTCCACGGGCGAGACTTGTATGAGTCGAAATAAGTCGCTCTTCCCGTACCAGCCTGTGCCAATGAGGGCAACACGATACGGCGTTTCAGGATAAATGATGTCGAGGCCGTACGCCCCGAAAGAGCTGAGCGCCAGCGAGGCAGCCGCCCCCTTGATGAAACGGCGCCGATTGATGTTGAAGTCGTGGATAGCCATGGTGTCGCTTTTCTTTTGAATTGCCAAAATGCGAAAATCTGCGGATAGAAAGCAACGAAAAAACACAGGCGGCATTCCGCTAATCAGCAAAATGCCGCCTGGTATGCAAGTCGGTTGCGCTGTGCTACTTAATAGCGACAGGCACCTCGAGGTTCTCCCAATTCAGTGAGAAGCCGTTATTGTTGACGGTGTAAGTGAGCCGTTCATTCATGGTTGCCGATTTTTTCGGTTTCACTGCAACGGCAAGCACATCGTTCGCAGGGTCACGGTTGGCGTCTCCGCCGCGTTTGATACCCCACTGTCCGGTTTGCGAGTTAAAGATTATAGTCCATTCGTTCTCGCCGGGTGTAGCGAAGAGGCTGTATTCTCCTGCCGGCAACGGCTTCCCTTCCACTGTTATTTCTCTGTCCGTTTTGAATACGGTGGCTTCATTGGCACCAGCGCGCCAAACCTTACCGTAGGGAACGAGTTCACCCCATATCTTCCTCCCCTTTACAGCGGGGCTGCTATACTCGATGGTGATCGTGGCAGGGCCAACTTTCCCTGATGCGGTAGCCGGGGGACTTGGGCGGCTTGCTTTGTCGCCCTGGGCGAATGCCATAGTGCATCCGAGGATCAGGCCAAGCGTTAAGCCGGCAATTCTGTAAGTAGTGGTTGTTCTCATTGCAAGTGGGTTTAATTGTAGTTTCATTGAGATCAACTCAAATTAACGCCCCTTGAAACAACTTCATAGCAAAAAACGCGAAAGCAGGCCCACGCCGTTATGCACGGCAACCAACGTGTAGAGCAAATTACCCAACCCAAAAAACTATCAGTTTATATCCAGTTCCTGATGACTGGGCAACTTTGGGAAGGGTGCATGCGGCTCGCGTTGGTACCAGAATGCCACCGTAATGACATCCGATTTTTGCGGGAGATAGCCACCCTGACGCCACCCCAGGTCCTGGATGGTGACCTTCAGATCTCTGTCGAACCGGATCGGATCCTGGATATGCCAGCGGTACATTCCAAAGCGTTGTTGCGACCGGTACATGCCATCGGGGCGGATAACCTGATGCAATCCGGCATAAGCTGTGGAAAACTCCTGGTACTGTTTGGTTACCCGGTTCTCGAAATTGTATGAGCCGCAGAAATAATCTTCAGTGCCCGTTCACCTTCCCCCCACCAGCCATTATTTCTGACTCCAACGCCCATATAGGTGCCGACGTAGTGTCCCTTACCTTTCACGCCATCGAGGATGGTATGTACGGAGGTTGTGTTTGGATTTGATCGGCGGTATTGCGCATGAAGATATGCTTCGTCTTCGCCAATTTCAGTAAGAGTATAAGTCACTTGGTAATACAGCCGCATTGGTTCTGCAGGGTTGATATTTTCCATTGTGATCTTGCACTTCTTCCGGAACGGCATTTTCCAGTAACAGTTAAATGCGCTACCCGGATTGACTGTGACGGCCAGCGAGTTCAGGTGTGCGAACTCATTCCAGGCCATTCCGAAGAAAGCCCCCACAGGCACTTCGATGGAGGGCGTCGTTTCATCGTCCCAGTAGAAGCGGATGATCGACCATTGCCAGTTACCCGTCGGCGTCATCCAGATATGCTGAATTGCGCCGGGACCTTCCATCTCAGCGATGGTGAACGTCTCACCCGGATTGATAATGATGTAGGGATTCACTTTCCATCCTACTCCCAACTCGTCGGCCTCATTGGCCGCATTGGCCACATTGCGTTGTCCCTTTTGTTTGATAGGGTCGGCCATCCCGCCCCGGCCCTTTTCACCGGTAAAGTTTTCCGGACTGATGGAGCGTGTTTTAGCATCTGACAATCGCGAGAGGCTGCCCATGTTCATGTCCAGGCCGTTGAATGCCGGCCTCTGTGCAAAGCCCGTCGCAGCACAGAGTATGAAACAGACGGTGAGTAGTTTGTTCATAGGTTCTAAAGTTTAGTGTGGATGCGAAGCCGGAATGGTTCGCTGCCATCAATTTAGGTAATGTGACGGATAATCCAACCCGAACTGTAGGGTTGTGGGCGCCTGGTCGTTGGGAGTTTTGTCTTAGTGATGGCCGGGCATCAAAGCACCTCGCTGACGAGCATCCAGATGCCCATCGTCAGCGTCAGCCATCCCATCGATCGTTGCAGGGGCTGTGCGGGAACAATACGGTTGGTGAGGATTCCCACGCACACACCCAAGATCGACAGTGTGGTAATCGACAGGAGGAAAGTCCAGTTAATAGAATAGTTGAGAAGGTCTCCCAGAAATGCAAGCAGCGAATTGAGCGCGATAACGAACAGCGTCGTTCCTACAACATTATCAAACGGAATACGAGCAAAAGCTACTAAAGCGGGCAGGATGAGAAATCCTCCCCCAACGCCAAGCAAACCTGCCAGCGCGCCTGTTATCATTCCGATCGGAATCAGAATGTAGGGATGCGTTGCCGGACGCGATGCGGGGCTCGCCTTCCCGTTGAGTATCATCTTTACTGAGACAAGGATGATCACGCAGGCAAAGATGCCGAGCAGCAGGGCGCGTTTTGAAAGTGTGAAATATTCCGTCTGCAGGATGACGTCGGGAATGGAAGGCACAAGCCACTTACGAGTAGAGAAGGCCGCGAGTATCGACGGGATGGCGAATACCAGGCCCGCGCGTACGTCGACGAGTCGCTCTCTTTGCTTCAATACCGTACCCACTATGCTGGTGGCGCCGACGATAAAGAGGGAATATGCAGACGCGATCACCACGTCGAGAGAAAAAAGATAGACCAATACAGGCAGGGAAAGCACTGATCCCCCGCTACCGGTGATTCCCAGTAGTATCCCTGCTCCGATGAGTGCCAGGTAACCGGCTGTTTCCATGTCTTGGTTTTATCTAACGTTCAAAATAAAATCAGGCGTCATTAGAGGCAGTGTGAGTGTGAGAGTGAATAAAAGAAGGGAAGGGTCACCCTGGATTATGACCTCTTCCCTGTTACGGATTTGGCTCAGTTGGTCAGCCTCCTGCGTAACAATAGCCAAAGCCATGTTCCTGTGCGCGGCCAACGGCCCACACACCGGAAGGCACGATCTGAATGTCCTTGAGGACGCCCTTCACCCAATCCTGCCGGACTTCTTCGGGATCGAGTCCCGCCGCACGTGCAGCAAGCTGGCTGTAGACCTTCAACGCCATATTGCACACGCAGAACATGGCACCGCGCGCCTGCAGCGCCTGAATGCCCTGAATTTCCGGGAAGGGGAAATCACCTTCACGCGGTATATAATAGGGATTGCGCAGCGCCGGCTTCCCGGTGGTGTTGTCCTTGATATTGAACATCTCTCCGAACTTGTACTTCTCCCAAAGCCGGTCTTCCATGGCAAACGGTATTGCGTTGTGGCGCAGCACAACCATCGCCGTCATGTCGTTGTCAGGCGTACCCGTGCTGTTGTTGGTGAGATAGTATACCCATGACCAGATTATGGGCATCCCCTCATGTGGCTCCGAAGCATCATACACAATGCGGTGTTTTCCCTTTGCGCGGTGGAACCATTCATCGGCATCTTCGCTGGCGGCTATTGCCTTCGTGCCAAACGGCATGGAGAGGGTTGTAATGCCTGCCGCGGTTCCGGCCAGCACCTGGCCCAGAAATCTTCTTCTCGGATTGTCCATCATGGGTTCGTTCATGGTTTAAAAGGTTGTTTGGTTCGACATCACAGGAAGCATCCCTGCTTTCCGGGATACCCTCCTGCTCTTGATGCGGTATTTAACGGGCGGGTTTCGAAGACGGATGAAGGAGCCGTTTACTGTGGAGCCGAAAAAATTTGCTGATTGGTCAAATTTGCGAAACCAAACAAAAACACATACGTAGAGTACAGGGTGTGCGCGAAAATCCATACCCTTGCCGTATCAAAGGCCACCAATCAGGCATAGCCAGTGATCAACTTTTACGAATACGTTACACAGGGCAACCTGTTTAGAAAGTTCGAAGTAAACGAGCTTTTGTTTGTTGAGTATAAATGTCTCATCCCCGATTCCAGGGTTGGATTCTGGACACACAACAATTACTTTGAGTTCGTGCTCGGGGGAAAAAAGAAATGGCTTGCCGGCGAGCGGGAGTTCACAGCCGAACCCGGCGACGCGCGTTTCGTAAAGCAGGGTGCTTACATCGCCGAACGGTATCACGACCACGACTACTGCGCGCTGCTGATCTTTGTGCCGGACCAATTTATAAAGACGGTATTGAGTAAATATCCCGGCGGCATCCCTCAATCACCGAAAGCACCCTCATCCGGTGAGCCGATAATAACAGTGCATGTCGACGACTGCCTGTCGGCTTACTTCCATTCCGTGCTTACATATTTCAGAAAAGCGGCCACGCCTTCCCGCGAGCTGCTCACCGTGAAGTTCGAAGAACTTATACTGAATATCCTCTCCTCTCCGCAAAACCAGGAACTGGCTGATCACTTTGCGGCGATCTATTCCTGTGGAAAGATCCCAATACGATCCGTCATGGAACAGTTCTTCATGAGCAACATGAGCCTTGCCGAATACGCACGGCTGTGCGCTCGAAGTCTGTCGGCGTTTAAGGCTGAATTTCAGGAAGTCTATGGGATGTCGCCCGGGAAATGGCTTATGGCGCGGAGGCTGGAGTTTGCGCGGCATCTTCTCGAGACAACGGAAGAGCCCATCAGCGACGTCACGCTTCGAAGTGGCTTTAAAAACACCTCCCATTTTGTCAGATTATTTAAGGAACGGTATGGCAAGCCGCCGCTGCAATACCGCCAACAGCGGGTGATGGTAGAAGGGTAGAGAGAAATGCAATAATTGAGTACATTGCTTCATAGTAAATGTCTCATCATGCATTCCAATCGACGCAACTTCATCCGGCAGTCGCTCTCGGCAGCAGCAGCGATGACCGTGGGCACTACACTCCCTTACACAACGCAGGCACGCCCTGTTGAAGACAAAGTCAGGCCGCGGAAAAGATCTGTATCTGCACCTCCTATCAAGTTTTCCGTGATCGGCCTTAATCACGGCCACATCTATGGGCAAACCCAGGCCATGCTTCGGAATGGCGGCCAGCTCGTCTCCTTTTATGCTAAAGAGCCCGAACTTGTGGCGCAGTTTTCAAAACGCTTTCCTGACGCACGGCTGGCGCGCAGCGAGCAGGAAATCCTTGAAGATACAGGCATTCAGCTCGTCGTCAGCGCGTCTATACCGCTCGACCGTGCGCCGCTGGGTATCCGCGTCATGAAACACGGCAAGGACTTCATGGTAGACAAGCCCGGGATCATCACGCTGGATCAGTTGGAAGAGGTTCGCCGCGTTCAAAAGGAAACCGGACGTATATACTCCATAATGTATAGCGAGCGATTCGAAAACCGCGCTACGGTGAAAGCAGGCGAACTGGTGCAGGCCGGAGCCATAGGCAAGGTCATTCAAACAATAGGACTCGGGCCTCACAGGATGAACATCAGGTCTCGTCCCCAATGGTTCTTTGATAAAAAGTATTACGGCGGAATCATTTGCGATATCGGCTCTCACCAGTGCGACCAATTCCTGTTCTTTACCGGCTCCACGTCCGGCTCGGTTGTGGCTTCACAAACCGGAAACGTACATTACACGCAGTATCCGGCATTTGAGGACTTTGGCGACGTGATGCTGCGCGGCGACAAGGGCACGGGTTACATTCGCGTCGACTGGTTCACACCCGACGGGCTTAACACGTGGGGCGATGGCCGGCTCACCATACTGGGTACCGAAGGCTTCATAGAAATACGGAAGAATACCGACATAGGTGGAAGATCAGGCGGCAACCACCTCTTCCTTGTGGACGGCAAAGAGACACGCTATATCGACTGCTCGGAACAGGAACTTCCGTACGGCGCTCAACTCGCCCACGATATCGTTAACCGCACAGAAACCGCGATGACCCAGGCACACTGCTTCCTCGCCACGGAGCTTGCACTCCGCGCCCAGGCTGAAGCGGAGAAGCTGGTGATCAATTGAAATGAGAGACGCATCTTTGAGGTCCGACAAAACCGGAACGCTATCGTTTCGCAATACAACGATCCTGCTCCTGTCGCTTCTGGTGACAGTTGCTTGCCGCGAGCCCGACAAACCCGGACCGTTCCCCGGTTTGCCCAACGACCTGGAAGCTGTGGTATGGGCAGAATCGCCGTTGCTGTATAATCCGACAAACATAGACGTCGACGCGAGGGGACGGTTGTGGGTGACTGAAGCAGTGAACTATCGGAATTTCAACAACGACTCAAGCGTTTTTCCACATCACCCAAAGGGTGACCGAATACTTATCCTCGAAGATACCGATTACGATGGCGTCGCCGACAAGTCGACGGGATTCGCGCAGGCTCAGGATCTCGTTTCCGCACTCGGCATTGCGGTCATCGGCAATAAGGTATACGTCTCCTGTTCGCCCAATCTCATTGTATTTACCGACGACAACGGCGATGATATTCCGGATAAGAAAGAAATCTTACTGACTGGATTCGGCGGCGTGGATCATGACCATTCGCTTCATGCGCTCCTCGGCGGCCCTGATGGCAACCTCTACTTCACAACCGGCAACGCAGGCCCGCACAACGTGACAGACCGAAGTGGATGGACATTGCGATCCGGAAGCATATACACAGGAGGATCACCTTACAACTCCACCAACCAGGGCAACCTGAAGAGCGACGACGGAAAGGTATGGGTGGGCGGTCTCACACTGAGGATAAACCCATCAGGGGAGCACATGAAGGTGATGGCCCACAATTTTCGTAATTCGTATGAAGTGTTTGTCGATTCACGTGGCGACTTATGGCAAAACGACAATGACGACGAAGTACTCGCGTGCAGGACTGCCTGGATCATGGAAGGCGGCAACGCGGGTTACTTCAGCGCTGACGGCACACGATACTGGCGTGCCGACCATAGACCCTGGCAGAATGTCTTTACAGCCCATTGGCACCAGGATGACCCGGGCGTAATGCCAGCGGGCGACAGGACAGGCGCTGGCGCGCCCACGGGTATTGTCCTTTTAGAACACGACGCGCTGGGCAAGGCCTATCGCGGAATGCTCCTGAGCGCTGATGCGGGGAGAAATACAATATTTGCGTATCATCCGACTCGCAACGGTTCGGGATTCGCACTCGGCGATCGCGTCAACCTTATAACTTCACTCACAGCAGACAACCCGCGATATGTCTGGAACGACAGCGCGAACCACGTGGATCCGAGAAAGTGGTTTCGGCCGAGTGACGTGGCGGTAGGTACTGATGGTTCACTGTTTGTCGCCGACTGGTACGATCCCGTAGTTGGCGGTCACCAGATGCGAGACACCATCGCATACGGAAGAATCTACCGGATCGTGCCGAAAGGCCGGGACCTTCAACTTCCCCAACTTGATTTCAGCACAACCCAGGGCCTGCTCGACGGTTTCAGGAATCCAGCGGTAAACGTCCGTTTCGATGCCTCCAGACTCTTGGAAGAAAAAGGGGATACTGTAGTGGACGACGTTCGCAAGTTCCTCGACGACGAGAATCCATTCATTCGCTACCGGGCGATATGGCTTCTTTCACGATTGGGAAATAAAGGCATCAATGAGGTGGAACAGTTGCTCTCCCATGAGGACCCCGAAATTCGCGTCGTTGCCCTTCGCGCCATGCGTCATGCTAAGGCGCTGACACCACAACTTGTACGACAACTTGCTAATGACGCTTCTTCTCTGGTGCGGCGGGAAGTGGCAATCGCTTTGACCGATGTCCCCTACCCTGAGAAGAAAGATGCGTTGATTACCCTCGCGCAGGGATGCCCTGCCGATGACCCGTGGTATGCTTGCGCGATCGCAGGCGCCACCCGCGGATACGAGAACGACTTGTATTCAGCTTTATCAGGAAGTGTCCAGCCATTGGATTGGCCACCGAACATCGCGCGTGTCCTTTGGACGCTGCATCCGTCTGACGCTGTGCGGGACTTTCAAATGCGTGCAACGCAAGCGCACGAAATGCAAGACCGGCTCGACGCCGTGACTGCATTGGCATTTATACCGCATACTTCAGCCGCGAAAGCGATGTTGCATCTCACACAAGATTCAACGGACGCCGTTCGGGAACAGGCGTTGTATTGGGCTTCATTCCGCAGGGGTAACGACTGGCACGGACTTCTCGATTGGAATAAAACGGCTCTCGATGCGGAATATCAAAATACCCTTGCCACCATGCAGGTGAAAATGAGTATGGCACTCAATCCCGAACTCTCATCTTACGAAAGAAACAGGAACGCCGCTGAACTCGCTGCAAACCCGGTTGGTGGTCAACTCCTGTTGACGAAGTTGATGGACAACACATTTCCTGAAGAATTGTACCCTGCCATAGCACGCAGGATTGCGTCCAATCCCGACCCAGGCGTGCGTTATCAAACCATGCGCCTGTTGAACGTTTCGTCTGTGCCTACAATTTCCGTGAGCAAGGTCCTTGCACTGGAAGGTAACGAACTCGAAGGCAAACTTCTTTTTGAAAAGAACTGTACACCCTGTCACACGGTAAATCAAAAGGGGGGCACAGCAGGACCTGATCTCTCGAATATTGCGGCAAAGTACGATCGGTCAAGCCTGGTCGACGCCATTGTCGATCCCGGAGCGGGCATCGCATTCGGGTACGAGGCCTGGACCGTTACGACGAATGACGGAAGCTCACTTTTCGGTTTCGTCGTCGCGGACAATGAAAACGCTCTGGTCGTTCGCGATCTCTCCGGCAACTTGCGTACCCTCGATACCAGCTCTATTGTCTCAAGAGTAAAACAGGAAGGGAGCCTCATGCCCACGCCTGACAATCTTGGAATGAGTGCGGAGGAAGTGGCACACGTAGCCGCCTACCTGTTAGCCTTACCCAACTGACGGTAAGGGGCAAACCGCCTGGTCTTGCGTTACTTCTTGTAAAACATTCCGGAACCGGCGTAGTTGTTTTCGTCGCGCCAGTCGGGCTTCCACCAGAGCAAGGATTTGTGACGATAGTCCCGGTCGAAGTCGGTGATGTCCGCATTGATGCGCACTGTCTTCCACGCGCCATCCTGAAGTTCATTAAGGTACGACAACGGAATGGCTATCTCCGCATTGTACCCCGACTCAGTCGTAACAGTTACCGCACGCGTGCCTTCCGGCAACCGATCGGGCTGATAAAGCGACGTATTCGGGCTGCCGTCGGGTGACGGGCTGTGCCCGACGTACAAGGCCGACCCGGTAGTCGTACTCACCGCGCTCACTGCTTCGGGCCTGCCATCGACGTTGATGTGAAACGCATCCTGGTTGAAAGGCCTGTTGCCATGGCTGACGAGGATTTCGTCATCATTAACCTGGGCAGCGATGTACAGGTATTGGTCATCGTACGAAACACCGAAGCGGAATGAGCCATCCTCCTTTTTGCCTGTGTGTGAGAAAGGATCGGATTCCGTGTACATGGGATTGTCTTCAAAGGGAAGATCAGGCCAGTCTCCAAGATCACCGTCGAGGACAATAGCGCGCGTAGCCTTGCGGATGTATTCACGTTTTTCCGGAAATATACCCTGCGCAAAGTCAAGCGTTACCCCCGGAAGCGTCTCATGCCGATACGTTACCGTGCCACTCAACGCAAGAGGCTTCGCGCTATTGAATGATGACGCTGTACCACGAAGGTTTAGGTTGATGTCTTCAACCGAATTGGGAGCTACCGTTATTACCCTTTCAAAGATATTGGGCAGCAACCATTCGTTAGGAACAATTTGGAAACGCACCTCCATGGGAACGTCGCTGTCATTCGTAATCCTGATTCTTGTGGTTCCGTTGGCAAACCTATCCCCGTCCCGCATCAAGGCTGATACTTCGACGACCCGCCGGTTAATGAGCGGCCTGAAAAACTCACGCATTTCCTGTGTCACAACGTCGTCGCTCCAGATGCCTTCCAGCAACAGGTTCGCAAGCAACGGTCCCTGATCGGTCATGGTTACCCAAACCACGTGGTCAAACTCCCCTACCTGTGTTCCGCGCAGCCGGCTGCCTCCTCCTGTCGTTGCGAGTACATAGTATTTGCTGTTGTTACGAACGTATCGCGTATAGCTGTGCAAATGACCTGTAAATACGGTGTGAGATCGACCTTCGAGGAGTGCTTCCACATCGGGCCAGCGTTGTGGATCCGACTCCTGCGCCCAAAGCGGTTGGTGCATGAACACAAGCGTCCATCTCACGTTACTGTTTTCGTCAAGCGTTTTCCTGATCCATTCATACTGCTCATCTCCGATCCTTCCCCTACCTGCACCGGGATAGCCGTCTTCCGAGTTAAGACAAAGAAAAAGTACATCGCGGTAAACAAAGTGGTAGTAAGGCCTTCCGAACTGGGCATACCACAGGTCTTCCTGTACTTGGTTAGTGATGTCGTGATTGCCCGGCACATAAAAGAAAGGCGCCTTTAACGAATCGATAAATCCTCTGAACTCCTTCCATTGCCGTTTGAGTTCGACAGTGTCTTCGGTATATCCCTCGATAAGATCACCGACGCTCATGACAAATTCAGGACGGAGCAGGTTGAGTTTGCGGATACCGTCCAAAAATACACCTGGTCGGTGACCTCCCGTACGGTCCGTAACAATGGCGAACTGAAAGTTGTCCTCGCTGTTGTTGAGTTCCAGGTTGCTATAAGGGACCGGGCCCTCCATGGGTTCGATCCGAATGGAGGCGGAATTATCGTCTGATTTGCAGGAAGCTAACAGTACGAGCAGACAGACTGCAGGAAAGATCGTTTTCATGGTGGCTGGGGTTGGTTTATCAAAGGTAGCCATGATATGCAATTTAGGTTATTCCCGACGTTAAACTTGGGTTTCGTTTTGCCCCGACGACCCGTCGTCAGATTCGTTGAACGCTGCATTCCCCGACTGCTTCTTCGCTAACTTTGAACTGTGGGATAGCATTCTGCTTCCTGGATCCGTTGGTCACAAATGAGAATGAAAATGAGCTGGATATTGATTTTGGTCGGCGTGCTGTTCTGCAGCAGCGTGTTGGCTCAGGGCGAAACCGCCCTCCGCAGAAGGAACTACAACCACGACAACGGCATTGCGCTACAGGAATTCGACCCCGTGAGCTACTTCAAAGGTCCCAGGCCGGTGAAAGGAAAGGCCGAATTCCGTCATACACACGAGGGCATAACATATTACTTCGCCAATGCCGATAACCTCGAAGAGTTCAAAAAGACACCGTCGAAGTTTGAACCTGCTTACGGGGGATGGTGCGCCTATGCAATGGCTGAAGATGGGCGCCGCGAAAAGGTAAATGCCATGACATACAAGATCGTCGACGGCAAACTCTATCTGTTCTTTAATTTCAGTGCTAACAACCACCTGCTGAAGTGGAATAAGAACGAACGAAAATTCAAAGCCGAAGCGGATGCGAATTGGCGCACAAAGTGGGGCGGTTAACCCAGTGGGCAGTAAGCCCCCCATTCACTCATTCGCTCATTCGTAATAAAAAAGGGTTTGCCCCTATGGTCGGGATGTTCTACTTTAGGTAGTTCCATGTTCAACCTACAACCCGACTTACCCCAATGTACGATTTCAACATCAACCGCCGCCGCTTTTTGCAGGGAGCGACAGCGTCACTGGCACTGACTGCCCTTGGCGCACGCGGAATGGATATCATTAACCCACCCAAAC
>JAJJPK010000200.1:0-10706 GCA_032907565.1 Cyclobacteriaceae bacterium
GCAAAGGTAACGGATTTTTACATGATGGCGCAGTGCCGGGATTACCTGGCGCGGATCACGAACGTGATGGTGCCGGTAGATATGGGCGGAACGTTCTCGCCGGTTTTGCTGAAGGTGAGTCTCTCAATGGCCTTCCGGCATGCGAGTTCCGTCTCAGGCCGTACGCCCCTTTCGAGTGTCCGAATGCTTATGATCTCTCCCCGGTCGTCTACTTTGATTTCAAACTTTACAACGCCACCAAGCTCCTCTTGCGGTATTGAAGGCGCGGGTCTTGCATCCCACACCCATCCTGCAAGATCCAGGCTTGAGCCACCAGCTCCTCCACCCGGCTTGCCATACAGCGCTTTCGCGTCGACATTACCCTGCGGGTTGCCCTTGTCACCGGTACTGCCGGGGTCGTCGCCATGGCTCGCGGCATCACCCTGTCGTGAGTTTGCTGCGTCAGTCTTTTCCGCGTTGGGTTTATAAACTGCCTTGGGTTCGGGTGGCTTGGGCGTCTCTTTCACAGGTTCCTTCACCGGCTCTCGTACCGGTTCGGGTTCCTTCTTTGGAGGTTCTTCCACCGGTGGCAAGTCTTTCTTCGGTTCCTCTTCTTTTACGGTTACCGGACTTTCGATTTTCGAAACGACTGGCTGCTCCTCGGGAACAGTTTCTACTGGGGGAACGGGCTCGCTTTCTACGGGCGCTTCTTCGGCGACCTCTTCAGGAGCAGCCTCCGGTTCACCCGGAGAGACTCTCGGCTGAACGGCTCCGAATCCGGTGTTGTCAAGTCCGAAATTGATTTCAATACCGTACTGAGGTAGCGGCGGATCGGGTGCGCGCCATGCTATGATAATGAACAGCAGGACGAGCACGACCACCGTTATCCCCGCGGTGGAGATAGCTGCGATGCGCTTATTCCTTTTTTCCTGTTCGGATTCGCTCATTGTCCCGGTCTTGTAGCAACCACTACTTTTGCTTCGAGTGAAGTCGCGATGCCTGCGACATAAACAAGGTGTTCGGAGGGAACGTCCTTATCGATATGAAGGACGACTGAACCTCCACCACCCGTCAGGCGACTTTTCAACTCGCCTTCGAGTGTACCACGGGTCACCCGCTTATCGTTTACGTAATAATTCAGGTCGCGGGTAACCGTCACAGAGACTTTCTGTACCTCTATTGTGC
Source organism: Cyclobacteriaceae bacterium (assembly GCA_032907565.1). Lineage (GTDB taxonomy): Bacteria > Bacteroidota > Bacteroidia > Cytophagales > Cyclobacteriaceae > ZC4RG29. The sequence continues at coordinate 1,165 of JAJJPK010000200.1, forward strand.
TCGACTTGCTGCTGGGCAGATTCACGGGAAGTCCCGACGGCGTCACGAACGATGACGTGAGCATGAAAAAGATCAGCAGCAGGAAGATGAGGTCAGTCATGGATGCCATGCTGAAACTCGCTTCAATCTTATTATTTGACCTGAGGTTCATAACGAATGGGTAACGAATTCGGCGTCAACGAGGTTCCTGAAGCAGATCGATGAAATCGATCGACGTGTATTCCATCTTGTGGACTACCTTCTGCACCCGCGAAACCAAGTAATTGTATGCCAGGTAAGCGATAATGCCTACGATGAGCCCCGCAACGGTGGTGATCATCGCAGTGTAGATACCACTCGACAGAAGTTTGGGACTTACCGAACCTTCCTCCTGTGATATGGCGATAAACGCCTGCACCATACCGATAACCGTTCCAAGAAATCCAATCATAGGCGCTGCGCCTGCAATTGTTGCCAGTGTGGCCAGGTTTTTTTCGAGTTTGAATACTTCGAGCCGTCCTACATTCTCTATGGACGCCTCAATGGTCTTCATCGGGCTTCCGATGCGCGAAATTCCCTTCTCGATCATTCGTGCTATGGGGCTATCATGGCGGCTGCACATTAACCGGGCGCCGTTGACGTCACCGCGGAGTACGAGTTCCTTTACTTTGCTCATAAACGGCGTCGGATCCTGGTTCGCCTTTTGTATGGTGAGCCAGCGCTCAATGAACAAATAGGTGACGATGATAAACATCACACCGATGGGTATCATGATCGGACCGCCCGCTACAGTAAGTTCCCAAACGGATATAGTTTGGCGTGCGGCGTCGGCTGCCTCTGCCGTAGTGTCTGTTACAATTTGTGCGAATGTCATTCAGTCAAAATAAAAAAATTGTTGTCCCGATTTCACGATTCAGGTTCTCCAAAAAAGTGAACAATATGATCGTCTGTCAATATCTTGTCACCCACAAATCCTGGCCATAGTCGGCCTTCATGCCGTCGGCCGTGGCTTGCGCGCTGGCATAGGTGTCGCCGTCCGCGATAGCAAGCCGATAAAACTTCACCCGTCCATGTGGCGGAATGAGCGTGCTGCTCACACCCGATGCACTCAGTTTGCGTGCAAAGTCCATCAACAAGTCGTCATCGATGTTGCTCGCCACGATAACATAATAACGTCCCGTTCGGCCGGTAAGTGTGTCAATGGTACCGGCTGCAGGTTTGGGCGGAATGCGGGCCAGCGAATCGTTGATGCGTCGTACCCTTTCCCGCTCGATTGCGGCCAGTGAGTCGGCACGTGCGCGAGCGAGACGAAAGGCGTCATCTGCTGCTGCCTGACGCGCCGCTTCAAGCCGTGCTTCTTCATCACGCGCCAGCTTATATTTGAGAAAGTACCACAAACCACCTCCTATCAACACGGCAAGCAACAAGATGATCCCGACAACCTTTGGCCATACCGGCGACTCGGTCTCGTGCGCGTATGTGTATCCATACTGCGGACGTGTTGGCTCGTCGTAGTGCGGCGGTTCGTAGGAAGACTCTTCATGCACACTGGAGGGCTCCGACGCTACCGGCTCTACAACTTCTTTCCGTTCTTCTTCCCACTCTTTTGCAGGTGGCTCTGGAGTAGGCTCTTCTTCCCGTTTGATCGGTTCGTATTCTATCTCGGGTAACCCGAAGGTGTCATCAGATTCATCAAAGCTACCGGAACTATCTTCAGGCTCATCTGGTTTGTTGTCTTTGGCCATGGTTCGGTTAAGTTTAGATGTGGTAAACTATACAAAATTAAGCGAATTTTTCGGGCGTCCAAATCATGCCTCGCTCACCTAACCTCAAAAGCTCCATGTGATACCACCGAGTACCTGCATGCCTCGCACGGGGTAGTGATAGTACATCGGATACTCGTTCGACACGATGTTGTTCAACTGCACAAAGAAAGAGAAGCTATCCGAAAACAGATACTCTACCCTTGCATTAAGATCAAACGCACTATCGAGCGTCACCTTTTCCAGCGTCGTTTGATCGAGTGCCTTCATTCCACCTTGCATAATAAGATCCGCTTTCAGGAGGATCTTGTCGAAGACGTTGTAAAAGGCATTGGCCGATAGCCGATAGGTTGGCCTGTGCCATACTTCCGGGAGATCGCCGGCCGTATACGTATAGAAATCCCCACGCGCCATGAACTTCGCGCGTTCGGACTGCGCGTAGCTGATCGCGGCGTACACGTTGTTGCGTCTCACAGTACCCGGATCGAATACGGTCAAAAACTTGCTCTGATCGTCGGGATGGTTGACAAAGGAATACAGGTTCTTCAAATGCGCCGCTGCTAATCCCCCTTCCACTTCAACCTGGTTGCCAAGACGTGCCTTGATGCCGGCAAGAAACTCGAACAATCGGTTGGTGTGGTAGATGGGAACATCAGGTGCCAGCCACCGATTCTCCCGTATCAACGAATGCAACGACACCTCGTCAACACCACCGCTTAGCGAGCCTACCAGGTCAACGGTCGGGCTAAGCGAGAATGATGCGGAAACATCAGGGAAAACATGAAGGTCCTTATTGTCCAGTGTATCGTTTTCAAAAGCAACCTTTGCCCCTGCCCGGATCTCCAGACCATCGAGGGGAGAAAATACATACTGACCCCCTACGGTAAACAGACTGCGTGGACCGGGATCGATCGACGCATCCTTGCGGCTTACAACAGAATAGTCTGCCCGCAGTTCAATTGAGGTCAACTTGTCGATAACATACCCGGTTCTGAAAGAGATGTCTGCATCAGATTCTTTTGCATCATATCGATCGGCCATGTACGAGAATCGGGCACCTAACGTGTATCGGAATTTCGTGTTGCGCGTATTGGAGAGCTCCCCGCCTACAGAGAGAAAGTTGAACGACTGCCGGATGTCGTCGCGACTCACCACTTCGCCCTCGGGATAACCATAGAAGTGTGTGCCTATATTCTCCCATCCCACTTTGCCACTCGCGGTTACCACATCGCCAAAGGCCTTCCCGTAAAGCGAAAGACCGGAAGTGCCCCCTCCAGAGTTTTTGTCGTCGACCGGACCTTTAGCGGAACTGCGATGCCAGAGATGCGCACCTACAAGCTTCCGGCGATCTTTTCGATTGTTCAAAAACGCCTCTGCGTAGGGACTAGCATAGTTGCCATACCCCAGGCTGACATAACTTCCATACACCTGAGAAGTTCCATCCTGTTTTAGCCGCAACGGCCTGATACGCGGAGCGACTTCCGGTGCCTGAAAATTAAAGGGACGAAAATCGTACCTCACAGAGGGCGCCGTCTGCTCCGCCGGACGCGGTGGTATCTTCTCGTAGTTACGGTTCGCCGGCGGCAGCGTTAGCTGGCGCTCTTTGATAATTTCCACTTCCACATCCTCAAGCCCGCCCGGATCTTGTGCAACAACCCCCGATGTCAAGAGCGCTACCGCCGCCAGGATGAGCATGCACAAATAAGCCACCTTCTTGTATCTCATATTGATCAGCGGTTCTCCAGTGAATCGTTCTCGATCTCTTCCAATACTTCATCCGGCGTCTCCGCCGCCTGACGTTCCTCAATAGCCCTCAGCTTTTGCCGCGCTTCCTCTTTCACTTTAGGATCGGGGAAATGCTCTATCAGCGATTGAAGCGTTGCCTTGGCCTGGAAGTCATCCTCCTGAGCAACAAAATTGTCGGCCAGGAGAAGGAACGCCTTACCAACCCATTCATCGTATGAAGAAAAGTCGTTGTTCAGGCCAATGAGCGTCTCGTAACACTGATCGTGTTCCTTGGTCAGGTAAAAAATCTTTCCCAACAAGTACTTAGCCTCAGCACCGTATTCATCGCGCGCCGTATTGAGCGTATTCAGGAATTCATCTTTAGCAGTTTCATAGTCGCCCTTTTCCATCGCGGCCTTTCCGAGGTACAGCGTCGCCATGTTCTGGGCACTGGCGTTGACATTGCCTTTCTCGAGGATAAGGTTGGCATATACCTCAACCGAGTCGTATTGCTTCAAGTTGAAATACGACTCCATAAGCCCGGACCACGCGGTGAACAAATCCTTCTTGTTCGACGCCAGTTGCTCCAGTCTCCGGAAGTTGCGCGTCGCACGGTCGTATTGTCCCCTCGCAAAGTGTATTTCAGCCAGGCGCGATGGGATGCGAGCACCATACGTCAACGCATGGTCGCGAGCCAGTTCCTCATAGATCGGAACGGCTTCGTCGTAGTTGTCGAGTCTGAAATACGACTCCGCTATATAGTATTTAGCTTCGCCGTTGCGTGCGCTTTGTGGATACGATGCCATGAATGAACGCAGTGCGTTGACGGCTTGCGTATACTGCTGATTAAAGTAAAGATTCTTTGCTGTCTCGAACTCCACGTTCTCCAGGCCTTTGCTATCGGGATTCGCCCGCTTAAAGGCTGCCAGGTGCGTATCAAAGTCGCTTGCCCTACCAGCCAGCGTGAGCGCCTCCTGCAGCGGCACCAAACTTTCCTCCGCAGCCGGATGTGTCGGGTACTGGCGAATGACGTGACTATAATCACTGATCGTGGCGTTGTAGTCCTTCAAGCTAAAATAAGACGCGGCCCGTCGCATGTAGGCGTATGGTGCGAATGGTGAGCTGGGCATCTCACGCAGCAGCTGGGTAAGTCCATCGATAGCTTGCTGGTAGTTACCCTGCTCAATGTCGAACTGTGCGATCTGGAACAGCGCATCGTCGCGATACTGCGAACGCGGATAACTTGACACCAGGGAATTCAACAGCCGGCGTGCTTCGGCATAGTTGCGCTGAAAGCCCGTGATGGTCCCGGTTTGCAGCAGTATGTAGTCGTTGTCGGGCGATCCGATGTTGCGAGCGCGTGTGTAGTAGTCGATAGCTTCGGGGTATGATCGGGTCACATAGTAGCAGTCGGCCAGACGGATCAACGCATCAGTATGATTCGGATTACGGCGATCGGTTGCGTTCACGTATTCCCTGAAGTGCATCCGCGCGCGCTCATAGTCTTTGAGATTGTAGTAGGCATATCCCAGACCATAGCGGGCTGCCGTAGCCAGTGTAAGCCCACCGCCAACATGGTCCGACCCACCGTGGTTCAGCACGGCAGTGTAGTGGCGGGTAGCATCCTGATGGCGACCGAGGATGGAATATGCCTCGCCGCTCCAAAAGTTGGCCAGTGCGGTGTATCGCGCATCAACAGGATTGCTGAGCGACTTCTCGAAGAACGACACAGCCTGATTATAGTCTTCCTTGTTAAACAGATCGGATCCCTTCAGGTAGGTGGCCTTCTGATACGCTTGCTGCATGGTCGCGTTGCGCGTAGGCAGCGACTCTATATATTCTATGGCCTTGTTGAAATTGTTACCGTTGACGTATGCCTGCGCCAGAATTTCCCGCACTTCGTTGCGGTGTGCACTAGACGGATATTTTTGAAGAAACGCCTCAAGTTCGGGAATGGCAACTTCAGCCCGGCCGGCGTCGTAGGCAACCTTACCGAATTGAAAGGCACTCTCTTCGGCAAGCTCGCGATCCGCAGGATTATTTCGGGCGTAGTTAAACGCGTTCATGGCAAGCGGCTTGTCGCCCTGCTGGAGGTAGATGATACCCAGGTAGTACGACGCGTAGTAACTGACGGTATCCGAAGATGCCGCGGCCTTGCGAAGGTATTCCAGGGCTTTATCCTGCTGGCCTAACGTATAACTTGCATAACCGGCACGGAAGAGAAGCGGGCTTTCCGCTTTTCCCCCACCGCCGGCAAAGTACCGTTCGTAGGCCGCGACTGCCTTCTCGTAGTCTCCCTTAAAGTAATATGCCTCAGCCGCCAGCATCGAAATCTCCCGGGCGTTTGTGAGATTGGGGCGCGATTGCACCGACTCGGCATACGAGAGAAGTGCGTCGTAGTCGCCCTTCCGATAATACACGTTAGCGATCAGGTAGGGAACAACGCTGGCATACGCGCTGTTCTGCTCGGCACGTTTCAGGTCTTCGAGCGCTTCGTCGTATGCACCGTTCGCATACTCAACATAGCCTGCGTAGTAACTTGCAGCCGGAGCGTAGGCGTTCCTCTGAGTCTTGACGAAATTGAACTGCTCCAGCGCCTCGTTCAGTTTCTTTTCGCTAAAGAGGCTGTATCCCCAGGCAAAGCGACCTTTATTTTGCTGGTCAGCCGTAAGCGCCGGAAAGTCGACCTGACGAAAATAGCGCGACGCCTTCGTATAACTCTTCTGGTCATAAAAGAAAAGCGCTATATCGTAGTAGGCCGTTGAGGCCCGCGGACTCGACGGGTTTTTCTCGATGAAGTCGTTGATCAGCCGTTCTCCGTCTTCGTGCCCCAGGTTCAGGGCGCTGAAGGCCATATAGTATTGTGCCTCGCTCCTGCGGCTGTCGTACGCAGGCGCAGCTTCGAGATACTCTGAGAATACCTGCCGGGCGGCGCCGTAGTTGTTGTGTTCCACGAGTTCGCGCCCCTTCGCAAATAATCGTTCGGCCTTTTGCTGAGACAACTGTTCCTGTGCCACACCAATGGTTGCCACCAGGGGCATCAGGCAGATTAGTGCATAGCGATAGCTCACGTGCCTCCTGATTTTACATTAGAACTGAGGTGCCGGGAATTTATTGCAAATGTGAGACCAAAAAAGTCAGTCAAAAAAATACCCATACCTTTGAATGTATGGACTCAAAGGTAACAAAAAGAAGCTGGTACTTTCCAAACAAACGAACGAGTCAGTGCATTATTCTGTAGACCAGCTCGCGGAATATTTGTCCCGGAGTTGCCGATCCACTGTTGACACCTTTGAGTTGTAAGTCGGCCTGCCGCAGCAACGAGATTCCCATAGTCAGCTTTTGCCTATCATAACGACGTAAAGCCTGACTATAGTCACGGGCAGCATAAGGACTCACCCTCAATGCACTAGCGATCGATCGTTCATTCTTATCAGGAAGGTAGGCCGCCACCAGCAACTTGCTGAAAAACGAATACAGATACGCCACTGCCGGGATGATCGCCACTCTCCGGGTATGGCTTTCGAAGTAGTTGACGATCTTTGCCGCGCGCAGCGTGTCGCCTGTGGCAATTGCCTTTTGAAGTTCAAAAATGTTGTACTCGCGGCTGATGCCCACCTGTTTCGCTACCTGCTCCTCCGTCACCGTCTCCCCTTCCTTTCGGTTCAGCAGCAACTTGTCGATCTCATTCGTGAGACGGGTGAGGTCGTTACCGACATACTCTGCCAACATATCGACTGCCTTCGCTTCGATTTGTACTTTGCGGTCTTTGAAGTACTCCACGATAAACTCGGGCAGCTGGCGGTCGTAAAGCTTTTTCGAATCCAGTGTGATGGCGAGCTTGTCAATTTGCTTGCCTAGCGCGCGGCGCTTGTCGAGCGACTTATACTTATGGCAGAACACGAGTACCGTGGAGGGTACCGGTCGCTGAAGGTAGTCGAGCAACAACTTGCTTCCCGACTCGCGGTTGAGGTCGGGGATGTCCTGTGCCTCCCGCACGATCACGACCTGTCGCTCGGCCATCATAGGATAGCGGCGCGCATGGGTGAGGATAGTCGCCATGGGCGAGTCTTTTCCGTAAATCACCACCTGGTTGAAGCCTTTCTCTGCATCGCTGAGGACGTTCGCCTCAATGTATCCGGCAATGAGGTCTATGAAGTAAGGCTCTTCACCGTACAGGAAATACACCGGCCCGTATTTACGGGCTTTAAGGTCAGCAAGAATCTTTTTTGCGTCCACGTGTTACCGCTTTGATGTTGTAAACCCGTTTACACTTTGCGCGACAAGGTAAGCGCTGATCCGATGCCAACCAAGGCACCGGCGAAGTGAGATTCCCACGATACGTGCGGGTCGCCGGGGAGGATACCATAAAAAACGCCACCATACAATATGAAGACGATCACTGTAATGGTCAGCGACCGGAAGTCGCGATAAAAGATACCAAAGAAAATGAGGAAGAACGCCAGGGCATAGACGATACCGCTTGCGCCAATGTGGATGCTGCGCGGTCGGGCAAAGAGCCACACCAGGAGGTTTGTCCAGAAATACGCGCGGAAGAATACGGTCGGAGCAAGTCTCGGGTAGAAGAAATAAAGAACAGAACCGAGAAAAAGCAGGGGCACCGTATTGGAAAGCAGGTGGAAGATGTTACCGTGAAGCAACGGCGACATGACAATACCCACCATACCCGGCAACGTACGGGGCACAATGCCGAAAGCTGTAAGGGGCCACCCGTAGTAGGCTTCCAGGGAGAACAGCAACCACATGAGGAACACGATCCGGAGTGGGACGATGGAGCTGCTGAACAAGGACGGATGTTTCATTCACCTGGCGATGACCTGACCGCAATTAACACAATTTTAGCGGAGGCTCGGGGCAGGAAATGTCTAAATCAGCTCGGGCGGTCGGATCATGTCGAGGCCGATATACTTCGCCTCCTCTTTATCTATTGCGTTGTAGCCGAGCAAGCCCCCGGAAGAGGCCGCCACTTCACGGGCAAGCTCCCGAAGGAGAGAATAGAATTGCCGGCGGAACGAGCTTTCCACGCGGGGCAGGATGTCGTTGAGCGCGGCGAGCTCCTCAACCAGGATTTCGTTTCGGGCCTCGGGGCCATGTGGATAATCCTGGAGAAGAATCCGCAGCTTGTCTTCGAAGTCTTCGGAGGCGACGCTGAAATACTGCCAAAGGACATTGTTCGACTTGGCTTTCCGCCGCGCAACCTGCATTGCCTTGTTTACCTCCTTCGAATCGATCTTCCCGTCAGCCCCTGCCACCAGCATGCACACCAGGATGGGTGCTTTGAGCATCAACTCAACCTCAGACGCCTCCAGGGCCTCAAACTCCCGTAACATGATGATTTAATTGTAGTTCCAAAATAGACAGTTCCAACAAATGTAAACCATTGCGAGTCCCGTAAAACTCCAAAACGGCACAGAACCTTACCTGAGCGGGCTTTGCTGCATTTGTGGATTGTCAAATAGCCGCGGAATTGGATATTTTACCCTGATTTTCAACTTTTTTAACTCAAATCAACCCAGATGTACGATAAGGATCCCGTAAAGATTTTTGTTGTTGAAGACGACCCCGCCTACACTAAATTCCTGAAATACGTACTCGGGCTTAATCCCGACTATGAGACGGAGTTCTTTACCACGGGAAAGGAGTGCCTGGCCAACCTGCACAAGAGCCCGTCGGTAATAACCCTGGATTATTCGCTTGCAGACAGGTCCGGGGAGGAGGAGCTGAGTCAGATCCGCTGCCACGATCCCAACATCAACGTCATTATCGTCTCCGCCCAGGAAAAAATTGGCACCGCCGTCGAGTTGCTAAAGGCAGGCGCATACGATTATATCACCAAGGACGAAGAGACCAAGGACCGGCTGCTCAACTCTATTAATAATGCCCGCAATAAGCTGTCGCTGATCCGTGAGATCGACCACCTCAAAAGGGAAATCCACGAAAAGTACGAGTTCGAGAAGAGCATTATCGGTACCAGCGTGGCGATCCGACGCGTCTTCGACATGCTGGAAAAGGCCGTCAACACCAACATCACGGTGTCCATCTCGGGCGAGACCG
>JAJJPK010000201.1:0-38547 GCA_032907565.1 Cyclobacteriaceae bacterium
ACTCTTTATTAAATTCGTCGATCCAGTACTGGACGATGGGGTAGGCGAAACGAACGCCTGTGATCCGAACGATATGCTGCTTTTCCTCCGCAGGTATGCTGTTTTGCGCCCAGGCAATAGAGACGGATGTAGGCAATAAGGATGTAAGCAATAGGAGATAGGTTGCCACGCTTGATTTCATTGGTCTTGTCGTTTGAGTTTGCTGGTTGAAGTTTTTTGTTACGGTACAGGGCCGTTTAGGGATCTGGTAGTACCTGTCCCAGGGCTGAACAGGTCCGGCTGTGTCAGCGACAACAACAGCGCGTCGAAGGAAACGGAGTGCTCATATAATATATGGTGCGGTTCTGCATTGCGAGCGATGGGTTTGGCGCTGGCCCGGCCGCACGTTGCGGTGCGGGCCGGGCTGCGCTCTACCACCCTGTCTCTGAATGACGGCTCAAATATATTTATAAAGTCTACTAAGTCAATAGATTTTATAGGTTTTTATAAAAAATGCGTTTTTGATGTGATTTTGGGCTTTTTTATAGAAGACCGTGTGCGCCTTTTGCGCCATAGCGCCTTGCGGTAAACACTTCAGCACCCCAACACTCCAACACTTATTCCCCCGCACGCCCTGATCCCCATAGGGGCTCAGCGCGCATTTTTCATCTTTCAATGAGGGGCCACTCCAACACTTCAACACTTCAACACGTCAACACATGCGCACATCTCCGTGGTATTCCCTTCTCACAACCGTGGAATTTGTTTAGCGTCATCCGCCACGCTTGAATACATCGACAACCTCTTCAAGTTCTTTGAGGGCAGAATAAATCGCGATTGACGAGAGACGAAGACGAAGCGCAACGCACGGGCATAGTACTTGTGCGTTGTCGAAAAAAAATCACCACTATGTTTTACCACGTCAAAGATTTACAATTCAACGCCCGTGTCTCCGCGCCGGATCCGCGATTTGCTACGTTACTGTTGCAGCAATTCGGCGGACCCAACGGAGAGCTCAAGGCAGCAATGCAGTATTTCGTACAGGCGTTCAGTGCAAAGGAACCTTACCCTGACAAGTACGACCTGTTGATGGATATCGCCACTGAGGAGTTCAGCCACCTGGAAATCGTCGGCGCTACCATCCAGATGTTGCTTTCCGGTGTCAATGGGAAGCTGAAAGACGCTGCTGACGAAGCGGAGATCATGAAGCTCCTGGAAGGAAAGGCAGCAAAAGAAAATGTCATTCACAGTGCCATGATGAATCCCCACTTTCTCATTGAGAGCGGTGGAGGGCCCATGGTTACCGACAGCCAGGGGATTCCCTGGAGCGGCACTTATGTAAATGCCAACGGTGATCTGACTGTCGACCTCCGATCTAATATGGGTGCGGAGTCGCGTGCGAAGATCGTGTACGAATATCTAATGAAGTTTACGGACGACCCGTATGTGAAAGATACACTGCGGTTTCTGATGACGCGCGAGATCGCGCACTTCCAGATGTTTGATGCAGCGCTGCAGACCATCGTTCCTAACTTCCCTCCCGGTGTACTGCAAGGCGACCCAAGGCACAGCAACACGTACTTTAATATGTCGAATGGCCAGGATGTACGTGGCGCGTGGAACGAAGGAGTGAGCCCAGGCCTGAACGAGGTGTGGCAATATATCGACGATCCTATCGAACACGTGAAGGCAACGAACGGTTTGGTAGATCAGGAAATCGAAGGGACGGAACGCACCGAAGCGCTCGTCGAGGAACTCAACAAGGCGCTGAGTAAGGAACGGCGCGAGGAAGTCGAGAAGGCCACGGCCATGGAAGACAAGCAATGGAGCACGTATGACGCGACAGAGTCACCAGCCCGTGGATAACCGCACGGTGCCGCAACCATCGACGGTTGACAAGATAAACCGGGGGGTTAGTAGTGAAAAGGAGGATCGGATAATCATAACGTATTATACCGATCCCCTTTGTTGCTGGAGTTGGGCATTTGAAGAGTCCTGGCGCAGGCTTCTCGCGAACTACGGAGATCGGATCACGTATTCACTTGTCATGGGCGGCATGCTCCCAGGCTGGGCAACGTACAGCGACCCGGTGCATTCTGTTTCCCGGCCCGCGCAGATGGGACCGCTCTGGATGTATGCCAGCCAGGTTACCCATACCAGGATGCAGTACAGGATTTGGGCGGAGGACCCACCTTCATCCTCATTTCCACCATCCCTTGCGGTAAAGACCGCCGGTCTTCAATCGCCGGGGGCAGCAGAACACTTCCTTTATTCCATCCGCAAAGCCCTGATGGAGGAAGGGATGAATGTTTCTCGCGAAAGCATCCTGCTTCAGCTCGCTCGTGATCTGAAAGTGGAAGGATTTGATTTCGACCAGTTTGTGAGTGATTGGAGGAAAGGGAACGGACGCGAAGCATTCCGTGCGGATCTGAGCAAGACCAAATTACACAGCATCGGGAGGTTTCCGACGCTGACTTTTCAAAACAGCCAGGGCACGGGTATCATCATGGTCGGCTATCGACCTTATGCTGCCCTCGAGGAGGCATTCAACTATATGCTCACCCTTGATGCACCAGAGTAAGGTCCGGGGCGGCGCATAATAATTGTCGTGTGCTGAGAATGCACGAGATTGATGATAATAAGGAATGTACGGGTGCGTCTGCGAGTCGGACGAAGAGAGAATTGAACGGAAAGAATCTACAACTAAAAAAGAAATGGTTATGCCTACCGAAGTATTGGAGAACATGAAGGAGAAAGTTGAGGCTGTAAATCCGGCTCGGAGAGAAGGACCGGTGGCCAGAGCGATTGAAGCGGAAACCGCAAGACTTCCATCGGACGTATTCCTGTGGGCGTCGATCGGTGCGATGGCGGCGTCCCTTACGCTGAAACTCATGGGAAAGGATCACGCGGCCACGTTTATCGGACAGTGGACGGCACCGTTCCTGCTATTCGGTGTCTACAACAAGATTGTGAAGACCGAGGGACACGACAAGGACACGCGTCCCTAACACGTAAACCAGAGCGAATACCCATGGGAAATAATGAAACAGGAAAGCGTGGCCCCAAGGACAGGGACTACGTCAACAAGTCGCAACCGCATGAAGTAAAGTATGAGCCGAAACGCAAGAAGCCGGCAAAGAAATTCGGAAATGGCCGCGACGAGGAAGAAGGCTCTCGAGAGGAGTAAGGTAAGAACAGGTGAAGCATCGACCCATTGTATCTAAAACAATGGGTCGATTTTTTTGTAGCCAATCAAATTATGGGGATTTGGTGGCCTCGGTTGGGTGCCATACCAGAAAACAGGGATTGTTACAATTCGTATGCTCATGTACATTCGTTACAACCCCGACCTGACGAAAGTTTCGCGCAAAAGTCAAGTGAGGTTACGTCCAATTTTTGCACCCTCTCAAAATTGCCAGGATGATCTCGCGTTGGAACGTTCTGAAATATGTTGCCGACAGATACGGCAAGATCGCACCGGTGTTCGATCTGGCAGAACGAAAAGTAGAACTGATGCGCGAAGGAAAGATTCAACTTCTTTCCCTGGAGGAGAATCCTGAGCGCGTCCAAAATCGTCTGGCAAGAGAACGCGTTGAGGGCTTCGGACTTGAGCGCATCGTGGGCCTTCCCAATTTTCTCGACAAGAACGTACTCGACAAACTATCCACGCTGGCAAAGAGCGTATGCCGGCTCCTGAAGAACGGATCACCTATTGGTACAGGTTTTCTTGTTGCCCCGGAAATCCTGATGACCAATCATCACGTCATCGGCCAGGCCCAGGATGCCCACGATATGCTTGCCGAATTTGACTTCGAGCTTGACGTCGCTCAACGCCCGAAACAAACGGTACACTTCAAACTGAATCCGATAAAATTCTTCCTGACATCATCGCTTGCAGTGGATCAGGATATTCCTAACTCCGGTCTCGATTTTACGCTCGTCGGTGTTGAATCAACAGCACTCAACGGCGCTTCATTGCAACCCTTCGGCGCCATCACCCTGGACGGCAATCTCGGGAAGATAATAAAGGGCGAAGCGTGCGTGGTGATCCAGCATCCTAACGGCGATCCTAAAAAGGTTGTTTTAAAGGATAACATTTTCTTCGCGGAAACACGAACCAAGCTGATATACGAAGCGGATACCCTTCCGGGCTCTTCGGGTGCTGCGGTTATTGGGTTGGGTACATGTCAATTGATCGGCTTGCACCACTCCGGGTACCCGCGTACCGATAATCAAAACAGGATTCTCACGAAAACGGGGAAGGTCGCGGATGCCTCCACACCCGATCACGAAATCGATTGGCTGGGAAACCAGGGAGTTAAAGTCAGTTGCATCGTAAAGGCCATACAGGAGGCGAACCTTCCGGCATCGATGGAGCCGATGCGCTCCATGTTGTTGAGAGATACCAATAGAATGGCCGCTCAGTTATCGCAACATAAAACGCCTGCGTCGGAGGCCAACGCACCTCCGCCCAAACCACCCACTAACATTACAACCAACAGAATGGACACAGTCGCCGACGTAAATCCTGCCACCAGCAATGCCGGGATAGATACAAAGGACTTTATCATCACGACCCGGTACCTTCCAGACAACATCGTGCAGATCGAGTCCGTATTGAGCGCACGATACCAGGTGCCGGTCAGCCTGGAGTTGATAACGCCGGGCAGTGCACGTCGCGGTGACATGGAGTTATTTAGCCTGTCAGTTCCCTTTAATGGAAATCTTCATGAAGAGGCACACAGTCTCACAAGGATTCCGGGGATAGAATTTGCGGAACCCGACATTCCGCTGCGAATAAACGCTGATCCATCATTAACAAGGGTACGCGGTGGGGACCCGGGCGTAGAGTCGGCCCTTATTAGTGATGGTTTGTTCGAGTGGAACGAAAGCGCGTTCAAGGAGGCCTATGAGGACAGTGATTATGTAAAGGGAAAACAGCCTGCTGAATACCGGCGCTGGAACTGGGCGGCAACAAAATTCGATCGGGTGCTGCAAAGTATACCCTCTCCGACGGAGGCCGGGATTCGAATTGTGCAGCTTGATACGGGCTATTCCAACCATACAAAAGTTGCCGGCGGTTTCGATCTAGAAGCCGACTTTAACTTCGTAGAAAATCACAACGACTCGCTTGATCCGCAAACGGTAGGCTTCCTGAAATTCCCCGGGCACGGAACGCGAACTGCCAGCGTGATCATTGGAAAGGAAAATGCCTTTATTCAACACGAAGGTAACGCTGGACTTTTGAGCAGTTTTGACTTCAAACTCGTGCCATATCGCATTGCTGAAACGGTTGTAATCATCAATCGTCAAAAGCAGCTGGCTGCTGCGCTGGACCTTGCGCTTACGCAAGGTTATGACATTATAACCATGAGCATGGGTCTGCCGCCCACCCTTACTACCTCGAGGCTTGCGAAGAAAGCATACGACATGGGAGTTATTTGGTGCTGCGCGGCTGGTAACGAGGTGCGAACCGTAGTCGCACCTGCCGTTTTTCCAGGAACAATTGCTGTGGCCGCATCAAATCCGAAAGACAAAGAATGGGAAGGCTCAAGCCGAGGCGATAGGGTCGACATCACTGCACCGGGTCAGGATGTGTATGTACCGGTTTGGAATCAACGCAGGGAGGAGGATTTTTGCTTTGGCAGCGGGACAAGCTATGCGACACCTCACATTGCCGCAGCAGCTGCAGCCTGGCTCGCAGCGCATCAGAAAGCACTTAGTTCCAGCGATTATAGGGGTTGGCGCAGAGTCGAGGCATTCCGACGCGCACTCAAAGACTCGGCCCAAAAACGGCGCAATCTGCCCAGCGGTTTCGGCGCAGGCATACTCGACATGGAGAAGCTGCTGGCTACTCCGCCGCGCGTACCGCGGGACAGGGACTATGCATACAACAAGTGGAACGAACACGCTTTCCTCGACTGCCTCCAAGGTTGGGGTGAAGTAGTGAAGGCTTACTGGAACTCACTTCACGGTTGGATAACCGGGGGAAGAAAGGAAGAGTCTTTGATGCTGGAATCACTTGAACTTTCTCCTTTCGCAAGGCAGCTTGAACGATCTCTGTTCGCCTACGGTAACCGTCCCCTCGAATCTCGTGTTCAGCCCGGAACACTGTTAGAACGCTATCAGGTACTGCAAAAAAATCTTGAGACCTCAGCTACAAAAGACCTATGAAGACCTTCGACTTCCATTTTCATTTGTTATTCAAACACTACATAACAGAGGGAACCAGCCAACAGAAAAATGTCAAGGTCAAGGGGCTGGCGGATATTCTTGACACAATTTTCGGAGGTCCCTTTGACAGCCAATCCTCGCCGCTACAGGTGTCCGAGAGCAGCCTGCGACTGGGGGTGGTCAGCCTCGTAAGCCTTGAGCATGCCTTTGCAAACCGCATACTTAACCTTGAACTACTCGGCATCGATATCGACCTTTCACATGTTCTGCCCATGAAGTGGGGGCTCGTAGAAAAAGTTAAGAAGGGAGAAATAAGCTACTTCGACGACTTCAAGGCTCAACTTGACGATTATAAAACGTCATTGAATTGGCTGCAAGATGCCCCATACAACATTCGGTACCTGGACAGAAGAGACTGGAAGGGTAAGAAGCCCGATGAAATTCGTTCGAAGCTGGAGGTCGAGGGAGAACGTCATTTTGCCTTCTCCATCGAAGGTGGTCACAACCTATCAACAGTACCTATTCACGGCGACGTACGTTCGCTCTTCCCTGAATTGAAGCTGAAGGAGTTGCAGGATTCGAATGACTTCGACTTCATCTCTATTAATCTTTGCCATCTGAGCTATATCCCGGAGCAACACCTCGGCGGTTTCTGTCAGGGATTGAACAACCTTTCCCAGATCGCATTCTCCAGCGAAGACTTCACACCAAAATCGGGTATCGGGTTGACCGCTCTGGGCAAGAAGGTGATCCGACAGGCGCTAACGCACCCCGAGAAGCCGGTGTTGATCGATGTGAAGCACATGAGCGTTTACTCCCGTTTCCAGTACTACCGATTTCGCGAGTCCCTGGCAAGAGAAATCCCGTCGGTCGCGAGATTGCCCATAATGAGCTCCCATACTGGGTTTACATTTTATACGCTAAAAGATTTTATCAACAACAAAAAATTTCGGAGCACAACGGAGACGATTCACGGTTTGAAGGCCACCAAAGTGGAAGCAGAGAACCAACGGGTTGGAAGGACCGACGACCGCATCAACAATGGACTCTTCCCTAATCCCTGGACGATAAACCTATTCGACGAGGAGATCACCGAGATCATGTCGTCCAGGGGTATGATCGGGCTGAGCCTCGATCAACGCATTCTCGGCGCTGCTAAAATTGCCATAGACAGCAAGAGAGGACAATTCTATGAAGGAGAATATATTACCCAGCCTGAGTTTGAACGACTCTTCCGCGATGGCCAGTTGCCCGGACCGGAACGGATCTTTGAGGATCTGGTGCCCTCCCGGGAAGAACGGCACATCATGCTCCTCTGCCTTCACATCATCCATGCCGTTCGTGTAGGTTACTCGACATTGAGTTGGCTGCAGGGAACCTCACCCTGGGATCACATCTGTATCGGCTCCGATTTCGACGGCCTGATAAACCCGATCAACGGCATTGACAACGCCACATGCTTTGATGAACTCAGGAAGCAACTCATCCGGTATTTACCGCAGGCGGACAAGTCGGTCACAACCTATCCGGGGACTAAAGCGCTGCGTTACAAGGAGGATGGGTCAGTGGACAAGACGTACCTGGAAGAAGTTGTCGACAAATTCATGTTTCAAAATGGCCGCGAATTCCTGATCAGGTTCCTGACGAACTGGGATGCTTAGTGGAACTTCGACGGGCAGCCGAGGCATGCCCCAACGAGGCTGCTCCTACGTCGCAGCTCATCGGGGCAAGCCAGGACCTCTTCGACGACTAGGAAAAAAATTGTAGTGTGACTTGCCTAAGACATGCCAAGCCGAGTCGGGGCGACTGGATTCGAACCCCGATTCGCTGCTCCTGCGTCGCAGCTCATCGGGGCAAGCCAGGACCTCTTCGACGACTAGGAAAAAAATTGATGTAGTATAGGAATCAATGGTAATTGTCTGGTGGTCAAGTCGGGGCCTGCCCCGACGAGGCTTGGCAGCTATTGTGATCAGCGCTCCAAGCGTAAATAGTTTACCATTTAGTGTGACTTGCCTAAGACATGCCAAGCCGAGTCGGGGCGACTGGATTCGAACCAGCGACCTCTTCGTCCCGAACGAAGCGCGCTACCGGGCTGCGCTACGCCCCGAAAATTTGTCCGCGAAGCGGCAAAGGAGGCGCTAAGATAAGCAATTGGGATGATTCCTCTAAATTGGTCGGGTGGGTTACTCTCCCACGCTCACGGTCACCCGATAATCTTCGTAGGGTGTTTGGTAATCGGCCTTGGGGTAGGGGCTTACGTCTATGAGGGCGTAGCGTACACCCTGAATTACCGTATCGCGCCGCAGCGTGGAATTTGTGTTGAGGGAAAAAAAGTGATGCTTGTTGTTCAACTGCAGATCAAAGGCAACCTCGACATTCCCGGCCCATATACACTCGAGTCCTTCCGGGCATCGCGACTCATGCATCACTGAATCCACACGCAGGCTGAATCCCTCCCGGTCATATTGCTTGGCCGGCTCCATCACGATGACACCCTTTTCCAGTGCCAGTGAGAGCATGCCCTCCTCGGGGACAGTATCGCCGCCGTTGTCAGAACAGCCAGCCACCCCGATCGACAGGGCAATGATAATCGCGACAGGTAATTTCATGGTCTTTTTGCTTTCCTATTGGACACGTTGTCGCGCGCCCAGGTTGGAAAGGAGTGAGCCAGAGGATGTTGCAGGAAGAGGGAGACAATGTTGTAAAAGAGCCAGGAGTAACTTAAAATGTGCCCAATTCAACGGGTGAGCATGGTTCAGGGCGTACGGGTACGGGCAGCGCATCTTCTGGTGATCATTTTGATCCTGCTCGCCCGTAAAGTGGAAGCACAGCAGGTCGTCCCTTTCAGCGATTCGGTAAATCAGCATCTGTTTTCCTTTGCGGAACTTTACGTCCTGGAAGATTCCGGGTCGTTGACGATCGACCAGGTCACGTCACCACCCTACAACGATCTATTTCAACCAAGTACGCGTTTTTATCCTGTCAACACGAATCGCGACGCGGCCTACTGGTTGCGGATAAAGGTTAAACATCCCGCGCGGACCGATAACGACTGGGTCATCGAATTTTTCGACCAGACGATCGACCAGATCGAATTTTATGCGCCCTATCCCGACGGCACCTACCAGGCGTATGTGATGGGCGACGCATACCGGTTTACGCACCGATTCGTATCGCACAAGAATTTTGTTGTTCCCCTTCAGTTTACGCCAAATACCGAGGTCACGTATTACGCTCGCGTGAAGTCGGAGCAGCATGCCGACATGCTGATCGTGTTGCGATCGCAACGATGGCTATTCGCCTATGCCCTCGATGAATACTTCTTCTTCGGCATTTTCTACGGGATGATCCTCGTGTTCGGCTTCTACAACCTGCTGATGTTCTTCGCAGTACGGGAACCGTACTACCTCTACTACATACTTTATCTCGCCAGCATCGGACTCTATGAAATGAGTGCCGACGGCATTGGCTTTCAATACCTATGGCCCAATTCGCCTGGGTTCAATTATTACGCAACAGGAGTGTCACTGTTCATGGCCGTCGTCTCGGCGCTGCTGTTTTCCTCCCGCGTGCTCAACTTGAAGCATACGAGCCGATTCTTTTACCGGCTTTTCATGGGCGTACTGATAGGGCGGTCGCTCCTTATGGGGGCGAGTCTTACCGTATGGCCTGACTTATTCAAACTGCGGTTCATTGAGATCGTGCCTTTCCTGGTCATCTTTTATACCAGCATCCATTACTATTTCGTCAGGAAGTATATGCCCGCGCGGTTTCTCGTGGCAGCCTACGCTTTTGTGGCGTTTGGCGCTGTCTACAAGGTATGCCAGTACCTGGGGATCGCGTGGCAGCCCCTCGGTGCTTTGTCGCACTACACGCTGGGCATCAGCTTTATCGTAGAGATGCTGCTGCTGTCGTTTGCAATCAGCGACAAGATCCGGCTGCTTCGCCTCGAGAAGGCGCGCGCGCAGGAAGAGAAAATTGAACAGCTCCACGAGAACCAGCGACTTAAAGACAATCTGAACCGTACTCTTGAAGAACAGGTGCGAATCAAAACTGCGGAGTTGCTCCAAAAGCAAGCGTTTATCGAAGAGCAGAACAGCCAGCTTGAAATGGCCAACCACCGGCTGGAAGCACAGGCACGGGAAATTGCCGCCATAAACGAATATCTCGCACAGGACAACGAGAGGCTTCAGCACGATATCAGCGAAGTGAAGGAGGCCCGGGCGCTGTCGCGCGATATGACCTTCGACGAATTCTGTAGCATCCACCCCGAACCGGATGGCTGGACAAAATTTATTGCCGACCTGAAATGGCAATCAGGCTACAGTTGCCGCAAATGCGAAAATACCTCCTACAGCCTTGGAAGGACGCCGTTTAGCCGCAGGTGTACCCGATGTGGTTACGACGAGTCGGCTATCGCCAACACCCTCCTCCAGGGTACCCACCTTCCCATCGAAAAGGCGCTTTACCTTGTCTTCCTGGTTTACAATTCGCAGGGCTCTATCTCCTCACACAAGCTGTCAGTCCTGCTCGATATCCGCCAGAGCACCTGCTGGTCGTACAGTTCGCGCATCAAATCCATCCTGAAAGAACGCCAGAAGGCGGGTCTGATAGAGGCAAACGGATGGAGTGACATCATCATGGCGCAGCACACACCGGTTTCGTGAAAATTTTATTTCACTGATCTTCAGCAATTTAGTTTTTCTGTTTCCTTACCATTGAAGGGTAACCGGGGGTTGAGCGTTCGGCACATTCTGTTGACAATCAGAAAGTTGCTCGCGGAAAAACCTCGCGCGGCTTTGCCATTTGAACGTATCACCCGCATGTCCGGGATGCGGGATGCAATCGATTTAACGGCTTCTTTTTCAGCGCCTTCATTCGTGCGCACAAAGCGTATCATTTTTTGTAACTACTTATCTATCAATATGTTGTATGGATTATTTGGCTGAATATCCGGACTTTTATGGGGATTTCTGATCCATTATAAAAATCATGGAAACCCTATGAAAAAACTGTTACGGAGAAAATGGAATGACCGTGCACGTGTAGTCCTCCTGGCCTTTTGCCTGTCGGCCGGCGCCTTGTCGGCGATGGCCCAGGGGACGCTGATAACCGGCTCGGTCAGCGATGCGGAGACAGGAGACCCTCTTCCAGGGGTGAACATTGTCGAGAAGGGGACGGCCAACGGGACGACCACCGATGCTGAGGGTCGGTACTCGATTTCGGTGGCGGGTCCCGAAGCACGGCTGGTCTTCAGCTTTATCGGTTACGCCACCCAGGAGATCGCCACCACCTCTCAAACGGTGATCAACGTGTCGCTGGCGCCCGACATCGCCGCGCTTGAGGAAGTTGTGGTGGTGGGCTACGGTGAGCAGAAGAAGAGCGTGGTGACCGGCTCAATCTCGCAGGTGTCCGGGGAAAGCCTGGCGAAGGTGCCCAACGGACGAATCGAGACGGCGTTGCAGGGCCGCGTGGCAGGTGTGACGATTGCGCAGAACTCGGGCCAGCCGGGTTCGTCGTCTACGATACGCATTCGCGGAGTCACTACGTTTGGCGATGCCGGAAATAATCCCCTGTGGATTGTCGATGGAATTGTCGTTGACGCTGGGGGGATTGGTTATCTCAATCAGCAGGACATTGAATCCATCGAAGTCCTGAAGGATGCCACTTCGGCGGCCATCTACGGAACGCGTGCGGCAACTGGTGTAATTATCATAACGACGAAAAAGGGATCGCCCGGAAAATTCACGATCGATTACAATGGCTTCATGGGCGTATCGGGGCCGGCAAGGAAGCTCGACCTCTTGAATGCTGAACAGTACGCCACGATCATGAATGAGCGGTCGGTAGGAGGGGGAGGCGGACTGGTATATCCGGACCCCAGCGCCCTTGGCCGGGGAACCGACTGGCAGGATGCCATCTTCAATAGCAGCGCGCGGAGGACGAACCACCAGGTCAGTTTGAGTGGTGGAGGAGATAAGTCGCTCTTTTACGCGTCGCTGGGCTACCAAAACACAGAAGGGATCGTAGCGACGGAGATATCAAACTTCGAACAGTTTAATGTACGACTGAACTCAACGCACAAAATCTCCAAAGTCTTCACGGTTAGCCAGACACTCGGATACACACACAGCAAGTCGATGGGCATAGGAAACGTCAACAGCGAGTTTGGCGGTCCTCTGAGCTCGGCCATAAATCTGGATCCGATAACGCCCATCTTTGAGACCGACCCGGCGAAGCTGGCCAATGCCAGCCTGTATCCGGCACACGCCGTACGCGATGCGAACGGAAACGTCTTCGGCATTTCACAGGCGGGTGTTCAGGAGATGTCGAATCCTCTGGCCTATATCCAGACGCGTCTCGGACGTTACAACTGGGATGACAACTTTGTCGGCAACATTTCACTGGAAGCCGCCATCACCGATGAGATCAAGTTTAAGTCAGTTTTCTCCGGAAAAGTCGCTACCTGGGGTGATGAGGGATTCACTCCGGTGCACTTCCTGGGATCCGGTGGAGGACTCAACGTGCAGGTCAACAACCTGACGCGCAATCTTCACGAGAGGAAGAACTGGAACATTGAAAACTACATCACATACACGAAGTCGTTTGGCGAGCATGACGTTTCTCTTCTCGTCGGGCAAGGCGTGTACGTGGAAAACCTGGGTGGTGGAAGCAGCTTTACACTTACCGACCTCCCGGTGAACGACTATCGTGACGCATCGTTCGGCTTCTATACCGAGTCGTCGGTGTATACGGCGAGCGCTTACACGACGGACGGGAACCTGAACAACAACATTCACAAGCTCGCCTCCTTTTTCGGAAGGGTAAGCTATGCATACCAGGAGAAATATCTGTTCAGCGGCGTGCTTCGCGCAGACGGAAGCAACCGCTTTGGGAAGAACAACCGATATGGCGTGTTTCCCGGCGCATCTGTAGGCTGGAACATTTCCAACGAGTCGTTCTGGCCTACCAACGACGTCGTCAACTATGTGAAACTACGTGCCGGGTTCGGTGTAACCGGTAATGACGGAATTCGCGATTACGGGTACCTATCGCTCGTGCCAGCTGGCTTCAACTACAAGCTGGGCAATACCATCATCAACGGATACGCGCCCTCATCGCTTGATAACCCTGACCTGAGATGGGAAGAGACCACACAGATCAACGCAGGCGTGGAGGCAACGCTCTTCAACGACCTCGATCTTACTTTCGACTACTACATCAAGAAGACGAGCGGGATCCTTCGCCCCATCTCGATTCCGGGCTACGTTGGTGTGACCACACCTCCGGTGGGTAACGTCGCGGACATGGAGAATTCCGGTATCGAGATCGAATTGAAGTATTCGCGCAACCTGGGTCCGGTAGATTTTTCAGCGTCAGCCAACCTGGCTACACTGAAGAACAAGGTGACGTATGTTGCAGACGACGTTGATTTCATTAGCGGTGACGCAGGCTTCCAGAACATGGGGGCCGTAACCCGGATCGAGGTGGGCCATTCCTACAATGAATTCTTCGGATATGTCTCGGACGGCATATTCCAGAACGAAGCGGAGATCGATGCGTATCGCAATGCGGAGGGAGAGTTGATCCAACCCAATGCCCGGCCGGGTGACTTCCGGTGGGTCGACATCAACGGTGACGGCATGATCACCAGCGACAATCTCGACCGTGCATTCCTGGGTACGAGCCTTCCCAAATATACGTTTGGTCTCACCCTGAATTTCGGTTACAAGAATTTCGACCTGATGGTGTTTGCCAACGGTGCGGGCGGAAACAAAATATTCCAGGGCTTGCGTCGCCTCGACATTGCGAACGCGAACTACACCACGGCAGTGCTGAACCGGTGGACCGGCGAGAACACGTCGACGGACTATCCGCGCCTGTCTACAACCGATCCTAACGGCAACTTCAGCCGCATGTCGTCCTTCTATCTCGAAGACGGCGACTACCTGCGATTCAAGATCGTTCAACTGGGCTATCGAATTCAGGACAACGCCGTGTTCGACAAGCTGGGCATTGGAACGTTCCGGGTGTACGTCACGGCTGAAAATCTGTTGACGCTCACGCGGTACACGGGCTATGATCCCGAGATCGGTGGTGGTGTGTTTGGAATCGACAAAGGCCAGTATCCTCAGGCACGGTCGTTCCTGTTCGGAGTTCAAATTCAACTTTAAATGCAGAGATCAACAATGAAAACGATAGCAATCAGATATTCACTTGCTGTTCTCCTTGCCGTAACGACGATTACTTCGTGCGATGAATTCCTCGACGTGCAACCCAAGGGCGCGTTTCTCACGGAGAACTTCTATGCGAACCGCGACCAGGTATATAGTGCGCTGATCGGCGTGTACGATGCGTTGCGCAAGAACACAGGTGGTTTTGAAAATATGGTGGCCATGATGAACGCCGGATCTGACGATCACGTGGCTGGTGGTGGCTCCGCTTCCGACGGGCTTCAGCTTCACGTCTTCGACGACTTTACGCTGACGCCGGACAATATGGCGAACAGCTACTGGGACGATCACTACCAGGGCATCTTCAGGGCCAATACCCTCTTGTCCAAGATCGAAACCGTTGAGATGGATGCTGGGGAAAAAGCCCGGGTTATCGGTGAGGCAAAAGCCCTGCGGGCACTGTACTACTTTAACCTCGTGAGAATGTTCCGAAACATTCCACTTCTTCTGGAACCGGTTACGGCTACTACCATGTATGAGGTAGAGCAGGCGTCGCCGGACGCGGTATACGATCAGATCGAAACGGACCTGCTGGACGCTATGCAGGTGCTCCCGGCGACGGTACCCACCGGCGAAAAGGGGCGGATCACCAAAGGTGGTGCACAGGCGCTACTAGGTAAGGTGTACTTGTACCGCGGAAAAAATGCCGAGGCTGCTACACAGCTTGCAGAAGTAAACGGGGAGCCGGGTGGTACCAGCATCTATGGCTACAAGCTGCTCGACAATTTCGCCGACCTGTGGGTATTCAGCAATGTCTACAATTCAGAGTCGATCATTGAGTGTACACACAGCAACCTGTCGCGCAACGACTGGGATTTTTGGGGATCGGGAAGAGATGAAGGCAACACGCTCAACGTGATGGTAGGTATCCGGTCTTACACTCGCGTCAACGAAGCAAGCAGCGCGCCTCCGGCCATGCCGGGCGGATGGAGTTTTAATACGTTCACCCAGAGTTTCTACGATGCGATAAAGGATGACCCGCGCTTTAGTGCCACGGTGTTTGACATCGCTGCCTACGAGGCTGCTGGCGACGTTACCTATGTTCATGGACATGAGGATCTCGGCTACTACCTGAACAAGTTCATGCCGCGGCCCTCCGACGTGTCAACGCTGGGCGGAGCACAGGACCTCAACTATCAGCAACACAGCTACATTATCCGCCTTGCTGATACCTATTTGATGGAAGCTGAAGCGTTGGGCGCCACCGGCGAGAGAGCGCAGAAGTTGTTGGATGCCGTGCGCGCCCGCGTCGGGCTTCCGTCGGTACCGGTCTCCATGGATGCCATTAAGAGGGAACGTAGACTCGAGCTGGCTGGGGAGGGACATCGCTTCTTCGATCTGGTTCGCTGGGGCGATGCGGCAACTGTTCTCGCGGCCGATGGTTTTGTCGCCGGGAAGAATGAAATATTCCCGATACCGACGAGGGAAATCAACGGCACCAAACTGAAGCAGAATCCAGGGTATGAAGAATAAATCAAAGATCGCGATGAAAAGAAAAATATTGGCAGTCCTCTGCCTGTCGGCAGCTTTGATGTTCACAGGCTGCCTGCCTGAAGACGTGGGCTTGGGCAATGGGCTCACCGAGACGTCTCTGGATGCATCGTTTACTATCGTTCCGGATGCGAGCTCGCCCAATCGCTTTGTTCTGAAAGCTTCTGATGCCAGTTACATCATGTCGAAGTGGGAATTGGGCGACGGCTCACCAGCCTTTATTGGCAGGATGGAGCAGGAAATTTTCCTGCCTGACGCTGGCACATATACGATCACACATTATGCCGTCGGCAAAGGCGGCTTTACGGCTACCGCTTCGCAGGAGCTTACCGTTGAAACCGCGGACCCGAACGCGGGTAATATCGTACTGGGTGCACGGCTTGACACGGAGGACGATATCGCGCAATGGACGATACTCCAGATAAGCGAGTCCGGTACTTCGTGGACGTTCGAAGACGGAAAGGCAACGGTTACCGGTGGTGGCTATAATCAACAGGGTTTCTACCAGCCGATCACCGTGATTAAAGACAAGACGTACCAGATCGACATGGTCGTGTCGTCTACCAGTGGGGTAGTGAACACCTGGTTCGAAGTCTTCTGCTCGACGACACCTCCGGTGCAGAACAATGACTACAGTGCGGATGGCATTAAGCGCAGTGTCAACACCTGGGCCGGCTGCGGAACCGAACCTTTTGCTGGCAAGATTTCTGTCGTCGGATGTGGCGATAATGCGGGTACCTTTACTGCGCCCGTTGACGGTGTCATGTACCTCGTGATCAAATGCGGCGGCGAAGACCTCAAAGACGGAATTTCCGTTGACAACATTGAAGTAAGAGGTATCTAATCGAAACTACTTAACCTAAGCGTTGAAACCTGATCCCGCACCTTAATCCGAAAAGGATTTAGGTGCGGGATCGTTAGATGAAAATTGATTAATCTTTAATCATCAAAAGCATGGGCCTCGGGATGGTGCGTTGGTTGGTCATTGGCTGTTTTCTTACTTCCTGTTTGACTTCGTCGCAGGACTCTTCCACAATCGACAATGGTAAGGAACCGGATGGTCCGGCGATCTCGCGATGGCTGACCTATGCCGACCGATCGCATCTTCTCACCCAGGCACCTGACCTGAGTTTTTTCAGGACCACCAAGACGGATCCGGCGATATCCATCGATACCACAAAGCGATACCAAAGCATGGACGGTTTTGGGTATACACTCACCGGAGGAAGTGCGTGGCTGATGCACGAAAAACTGATTCCCTCTGCTCGTGCCGCCTTGTTGAAGGAGCTGTTCCTCACAGACGGTCAGGGAATAGGCATTAGTTACTTGCGTGTCAGTATCGGTGCCTCGGACCTGGACGCTCACGTATTTTCCTACAACGATCTGCCTGCCGGCGCAACCGATGTGACGCTTTCGAAGTTTAGCATTGAGCCGGACCGCGCACACCTGATTCCGATCTTGAAGGAAATCCTGTCGCTGAACCCGGATATTCGGATCATGGGGAGTCCTTGGTCAGCTCCGGCCTGGATGAAAACCAACCAGGCCGTTAAGGGGGGCGCCTTGAAACCCGAGTATTATTCTGTCTACGCGAATTACTTCGTCAAATACATTCAGGCGATGGAGGGGGAGGGCATTCCTATTGATGCGATCACTGTACAGAACGAACCCGAGCATCCTGGAAACACACCGAGTATGACGATGACGAGTGCGGAGCAAAACGGGTTTATCAGGGATCACCTCGGCCCGGCATTCAAGTCTGCCGGCATCAAAACAAAAATTGTGATCTTCGACCACAACTGTGACCATCCGGAATACCCGATCGCGATATTAGACGACCCGGTAACGCGTACCATGGTTGATGGTACGGCCTTTCACCTGTATCTTGGTGACATCAGCGCACTCAGCACGGTTCACAACGCTCATCCCGACAAGAACATCTATTTCACCGAGCAATGGACCAGCGGGGAAGGCGACTTCGCCGACGACCTGCGCTGGCATGTAAAAAATCTGGTCGTCGGCGCTCCGCGAAATTGGAGTCGTACCGTGCTGGAGTGGAACCTCGCTTCCGATGAAAACTTTGAACCCCACACCGACGACGGGGGCTGTACGCTGTGTCAGGGGGCGCTGACTATCAATAGCCTCACCGGCGCCGTGACCCGTAACGTCTCGTATTACATCATCGCGCATGCTTCGAAGTTCGTGCCTGCCGGTTCGGTAAGGGTACATAGCAACATCGTGAACAACCTTCACAATGTCGCCTACCTGACCCCGGAGGGCAAGACCGTGCTGATAGTCCTCAACGACAACGATTCGGATGCTGCCTTCAACATTCATGTCGGGGAATACAGTGCGGCCACATCGTTGCCAGCGGGCGCCGTTGCGACGTATGTGTGGCAATAGTGCAACACTTTTTTGCCTGCCCGGTCACAATTTCATAGATTGTGTAAGTCAATCTATTCTGGCACTGAAATTTCGGAATTTCCCAGGGGGCAACCCTTCAAGCGTCGTCAGGGTATTGGCATAGAGCACAATGGCGCCTGCGAACGCTGCGTTAACGTTCCGTTACTCTACTCACCTATGGACCTCCGCAAAAGGATTAACCACATCCGGCAGACTATCATCTGGAGTGTCGCCCGGCACATCGGCTCCAAAAGTCGTCCGGTTGGTTTGATCACGCCGGGTGATGTCAAACGCATACTCGTAACACGTCCAAACCATCGATTGGGGAATCTTCTCCTCATTTCGCCTCTTCTCCAGGAAATTGAGGCTGCATTTCCCTTTGCCAAGGTTGATCTGTTCGTGAAAGGGACGATCGCACGTAAACTCTTTGCAGAGTACCGCATCATCGATACGATCATTTCGTTGCCATCGAGACCTTTTATTTACCTGCCCCAGTATTTCCTGGGGTGGATACGCTTGCTGTTTAGAAGGTACGACCTCGTCGTCAATGCAGCGCATCATTCCTCTTCTGGCCGGTTATCGACGCGTATAGCGCGAGCACGGTTCAAAGTTTACGACAACATTCCGGAAGGGATGAAGATTTCCGATACAGACGTCCAGCATTATGCCAGGCGTCCGGTCCTTAGTCTGAGGAGTAACCTGGGCGGCGCGCTCGGTGCATCGCGGATGGCTTCGCCGGTTCCAGTGCTTGATCTTCGTCTCACAACGCGTGAGCTAGACCGGGGCCGCAGTATGCTGCGCACAATCCTTCCAGCGTCGAGTCCATCGATCAGCATTTTTACTTACGCCACGGGGGACAAATGTCTTTCGTGCGAATGGTGGCAGGAGATGCTTGCCGCCCTTCAGAAAAGGTTTGGCACCACAAGCATTGTCGAGATCCTTCCGGTTGAGAATGTTTCACAGATTGACTTTGCTGTACCGGCGTTTTACAGCCGGGATGTCCGGGATATCGGCGCCGTAATTGCGAATACTGACGTTTTTGTAGGTGCCGACAGCGGTATGATGCATTTGGCAAGTGCCGCACAAACGCCCGTTGTCGGACTCTTTTCCATCACCGACCCCGCGAGGTACGGGCCTTATGGTAATGACAGTGTCGCTATCGACACGAAGCAGACCGTGCCGGCCGACTGCGTCGCCGCTGTAGAGGCAATTCTTCGGTTGACAGTCCCGCCGAGTAAGGCTATCGGTGGTGGACTGCCCTGATTGTCACGATGGGGAACTAGTGCCACCGAAATCGCAAACGGATTAGGAATAAAAGCTGCTCCAATGCTGGACAATGTTTGAGGGGCTTGATAAGTTTGAATTAAATATTGTTAACCTAAACTTATGAGAGGAGGCTTCCGTGGGAAGCCTCCTGTCTTTTATACCGCACCGGCTATTGCCGGATTTAAGGGCCGGTTGCCGTTTGTCCTGAAATCACATGCAAATTTTCATTTGCGGGCTTTTTAGGCTTATCTTCGCCCACGAATTTTTTGGACCAAGTTTTTTGATGGCACTTCTAGAGAAATACCTGTACGTTAAGAAATCCGGACTACCCAATTCCGGTAAGGGTCTGTTTACAAAAGTGTTTATCCCTAAGGGCACGCGTATCGTGGAATACAAGGGACGGCGCACGGTGTGGAAGGACGTTAAGGATGATGATGGAAAGAACGGGTACCTCTTCTACATCAACAGCAAGTGCGTAATCGACGCGCTGCCTACCGTCAATGCACTGGGCCGTTATGCCAACGACGCGAGAGGCTACGTCAGGGTCAAGGGAGTTACTAACAACAGCGAGTACGTTGTCGAAGGGAAACGCTGCTTCATAGAGGCAACGAAGGACATTCCGGCAGGAAGCGAAATTTTCGTCGGGTATGGCGCTGAGTATTGGCAGACCATGCGCGACAACTGGAAGCTTGAACTTGCCGAAAAGAAAGCCAAAAAGAAGAAGAAGGTAAAGAAATCGAAAAAGGCGGGCAAGGTGAAAAAGAAAGTCACGAAGAGGAAGTCCGTCAAGAAGAAAGCGACAAAAAAGAAGTCGACGAAAAAGGGTACGGCGCGCAAGAAGCGATCGGCGAGCGCAACAAAGCGCAAGCGTCGTTGATCGCTAAGGTCTTCGCAGGAGTTCCTCTAGTGTCTCATACGCACTTGCGGCATATTCATCGAATCCCACCCGGAGTGCTTCTGCGATGTATGCATTCCACAACTTCACCGACGTGTTGTTCAGCTGAACGGCTTCTGCCAGGATACTGTAGGCTTTGATTGGGTCCGTACTGTGCTCCCGGAAATACCTTGAGGCGGCGATGACGCCTTCCTCAAAGAAGGGGTTGTATAACGACAGGATCTCGTAATTCTCTTCTGCGAGCACACTGTCACCGTTGGCCTCCGCCATCATCGCCTGGTAGAGCACCTTCTCCAGGTATCTGTCCTCTGAAAACGTCATGCCATCATTGATGGCCGTAGCGATCTTGTCCAGTTCATGCCGTTCGGCGAGTAATAGCAGTTCGAAGTGCCGGATGTCGTTGTACAGGGCTTCGTCAGTTAGTTCAAGTCCACCAACCTGGTTAAAATAACGGATGGCTTTCCCAAGGTTGTTGCGTTCGAATTGTCGCCTGCTCATGTCGAGCAAGGCATTGGCCTTGTAGTTATTGTCTGAAAACGTCGGCAGGATCCGATCGAACAACAGGGTATCACCTACGCCGATCCGGTACCGACAAAACTGATACTTGAGCGGGTCCGCGAGGGCGGATACTTCGGAAGCAGGCATGCGCAGGATGCGGGTGATCTGGTTGGCGATTTCCGCTTCCGCATCGGAAGCGTGGGTTGATACGCTGTCCCACGCAACGAGTGCTTCTTCTACTTGCCGGTCTTCGGTCAGGGCGATTGCCTTGTACAGCCGTGCTTTCTTGTAGTTCTGACGTACGGCGTAGTCGAAAAAGCTCGCGGCCCGCGCCGGGTTGCCTTGTTCGAGCGCCCAAAGGCCCATAGTGTAGTTGTAGTTTCCTTCATATGCGCTGCTGATGTACACGAGTTCCGCCATGATAGCCAGGGCGCGTGCCACGTTGTGCTGATAGTAATAGCCGATGGCGACGGGAACCTTGAGTGCCTCCATGTAATCGGAATTGACGGAGTCGTCAGCAAGCGCATAGGCGCGCTCCAGCATTGAGGAGTCAAGCTTTCCGATATTTCGCAGCAGGTAGTTGTTCAACAAGGTCGCGCTGTAGAGGTTTAGCTTGGGCGAAAGAAAGGGATCGATATCACGGGCGAAGCGCTGGCGCTGTGCGTTGGCCAGTGCGAGGGCGTTGGCGAGCGTTCCGGTGTGTGTTTCGTCGAATAGTGCCAGCGTGGAATCAGCGTTGAGGGGCAAGTGTTCCAGCGCAGAGAGTGCAAGGATGTTCGCCTCCGCAGTCGGCTTCGCCTCGGAAGTTTCGCGCGCGGTGCTGAAAAGGTACAGCGCCGAATCAAGGTTAAAGACCTTGGAGTACGCATAGCCCAGGTTGTTTTCCAGTACGCCCGAACCCGGCATCTTCGAAAGTGCGTATCGTAAATTTTTGATGGCATCGAAGTAGCGCGTTTGCCAGATCTTGAGGTTTCCCCGGTTTGCCAGCGAGTATTCACTTGGTCGCTTTCCGCTTGCCATATCCAGGTACCGTTCCGGTTCTTCGAAGTTGTAGCGGTTCAGCGTAAGATGGGCCATCGCATAATTGGCGTGATGATTTTGGAATCCGTACGATTGCGCGCGGTCGAAATGGGACCGCGCCAGTTGGACGTTGCCCAATTTGAGGTCGAGGTCGCCCAGGTACGTGTAAAACCCGGACACTGAATCGTAGACGTATACGCGCCAGCCGACAAAGAAAATGAATGCCATGGTGGCGATGAGGCCGGCAAACTGGAAGGTGAACCAGGGCATCCGCGTCGGTTTATACAACACCTTGTGCATGGGCAGGTCACTGGCCAATAGGGATGCGAAATTGGACAGCACGTAGAGGATGAAGATGAAACTGAAGCCGAGATGCGAGAAAATGGTAAGGTCTTCTACCACGTTAAGGGCTGAGTCGTTCGCGTTGCCTAGCAAGCCGCCGATGGTGCCAAAGGCGATCGTTCCTGTGGCGAGGTAAAGCAGCGCTCCTCCGGGTGCGAACGCGAGAATATTTTCGTAAGTAGACTGTCTTTCGCGAAACCCCCAGATGCCAAGTACTGCGGAGACCAGAAGCAGGAGGAACGCATTCAGGTAGACGAAATTCCAATGGAGAACGTCAAGTTCATGAAGCGCCGTCACGAGGAGGTTCCCCAGGTAGATAGCGGACAGAATGAAGAAGTGCCCAACCCGTGCACCCGCTCCTGAACGGCTGAGGATGGAGATGAAGGCAGCCAGTATTTCATGGCTTACCAGGAGTATGAACAAGATGGTAATTACGATCGCCGCTGGATAGGCGGTGACGGCGAGGTGCATGAAAGGATATCCTACGTTGCTGCCAAAGGCCACTACCAGCGTGAATGCAGCCATGGCAATAGTGAAGGCGGCGGCACGACGGGCGATGTCAACGCCGGGTCGAATCATGTTGAAGTAGATTGCGATTCCTCCAAAGACAACGAGCGTAACCACTAACGGTATTTCGTTCAGATGTCCGAAGAGTTCGAGGACCCTCAGACGAAGGCTGTACAAGAACAGGATGAGCAGTGCCATCCCTGCAATGAACCAGAACCGGTCAAGGGTTGTGATGACGGTGAGAATGCATATGACACCGATGGCCAGCATGACCAGGTACAGGTTTACTGCTGCCATGTTCGGATCGATGGCGCTGCCGTTGAAGTACTCGAAGATGACGTAGTTATCGCCGGGAACAGACAGCTCGAAAGGACCGAGGCGGTACGTGTCGAGAGTCGATTCCAGGACCTTCTGTTCCTGGAGTTTTTCCCAGTGAAGGATAGCATCGACACCGCGGAAGTAGGAGAACGTATAAAAGGCAATGGCCAGGGAGAACGCGGCTGCCATACCGTACCAGGCATACCGATGTTCAGCTTTCCAGGATTTCCAGAACTGCGTGCGTTCGATCATTTCAAGAGCAATCCGCCGTTGCGCCGTTGAACATATCGTAAATGCAGCACTTCGGGGGGTTCGTATTGTCGGGATTCAAAATACATTTAACGCCGCTACTGTGAGGCACCGTATCAATTTTTGGGTAAATGGTCCAGGCGTGTCAGCCTTCTATCACTTTTGGCACCCTGAAGTAGGTATCGTCTTTGGCAGGTGCGTTTTGTAATGCGCGTTCATGGCTGAGATGCGGTCCGACAACATCGTCGCGAAGCACATTGATTTCGCCCGACATCGTAGTGAGCGGTTCGACGCCAGTCGTGTCTACCTCGCTGAGCTTCTCCACCCATTCGACAATGGCCGTCATGTCCGCCATCATCCGTTCGGCATCTCCTTCGTCGAATTCCAGCCTCGCCAGGTGGGCGATCTTATCCAGCAACGGGCGGTCTATTTCCATAATTCCATTGATTCAGTTCGTTCCGGATGACATCTTGTACACGTGCCTTGAGGTCGTCTACATGATCCAGCCGAAGTCCTTCCGTGGGTATCGGTTCATGGAAGATAGCAACAACACGGCCCCACGTCAGCAAAAAATTTTCGTCGGGCAAAATTATCCAATTGAATGGTATTGTGACAGGTACGATAGGAATTTGTTTTTCTATTGCTAGTCTGAAGGCACCGTCCTTGAACGGAGCGAGCCGGGGCGGATCACTTGACTTGATGCCACCTTCAGGGAAGATGGTAAGGCTTTTTCCCTCGTCGATCGCTTTCGCCGCACGCATGAGCGACTCGTACCGGCTCCGGAGGCGCGTGCGATCCACGGTTATGTGCAACTTGCTGTACATCCATCCGAAGAGCGGCACGCGCCCCATTTCACTTTTGCCGACAAAGATGGTATTGCAGGTATTGAGTCCCACCGTGGGAACGTCGAGGTATGAGAAGTGATTGGGACAAAAGATATACTGTTTGCCGGGTTCCGGTTTAAAACGATACTCTATCTTCGCAGGCAATCCAACCAGGGCAAACAACGCGCGTGCCCACCACCGATTCAGGATGCCTATGAGCGGGTGAGCGCGCGGGAAGATCACGGGAATGCATAGGAACGGAAAGAACAGGAGAAAGAGCGACGCGAAAACAACCAGGCCGTATCCGGTATGCACGTAGCGCAACCCTTTCACCATCCAGGCTGTCCACTGTGTTCTCAATTCCTCCGCATGGAGCTTCCCCTCATTGATATTCCGGACTTCCATTGATCCAAAAATACAAGGTTATTTAAGGAATTATTCCCTGATAATCAAACGCAGACGGACGGACCGACGGCCGTTTCCGGGGTCATTCCTGAAGGTCGGCACGGGATGCGTATACCGGGTCGTGGGGTATTTTTTCCCTAAGAACCGTTCCCACTTCCGGATTCGGCGCTTTAAGAATAACTTGGCCCCTAATACATTAACCTAAACGTCCGTTTCATGAACCATCTCATTGCGGGCTTCCTCTGCACCGCTCTCCTTTGTAACATCCCTACCGTCTATGCGTCGGATGGCGATCCGGTGCGTTTCACCATCGACATGACCGGACCTTCTACCGATACATTCCTCGTGGAAGTGGATGTGCGCCGCCTCGGAAGAAAAAACGATGTGTATCAATTTGCATCCACTGCGCCGGGCGCGTACCAGGTAATGGATATCGGTCGGTTTGTGGCGGACTTTCGCGCATACGACAAGCGCGGCCGACAAATCGGGGTGACGCAGGTGCAAACGAACCAGTTCAGAATCGAAAAACCCCGAAAGGTGCGGCGCATTACGTACAAGGTGGCAGAGACATGGGATACGCCAGTACGTGAGAATCCGATTTTCCGGATGGCCGGCTCCAGCCTGGAGGACGACCATGCACTCCTCAATATCCATACACTGCTAGGCTACTTTCACGGGATGCAGGATGCCGACATGGAGATCGATCTTGTACATCCAGAGGGATGGACGGTAGGAACCGCGTTGGAACCTGATGAAGATGGGAGGTTGTTTGCACCTGACTTCGACTTTGCCGTAGACTCTCCCATACTACTAGGCCGGCTGACATCTACCGCGATGGATATTGATGGCAAGGAGGTTGAAATCTTTACCTATTCAAAGAATGACCTCATCAAGTCGTCCGACCTTATGGATGCCATGAGAGACATCTTTATCGCAACAAACAAGTTCGTGAATGGCTTTCCAATCGATCGGTATGTACTCCTGTTTCATTTTGAAGATCAGAATGCAGGCGCCTGGGAGCATTCCTACAGTTCGGAGTACGTGCTGAAAGAAGCGCCGCTGGATGAATCTTACGCCCATCTGATCAACAGTATTGCTGCCCACGAAATCTTTCACATGATCACGCCATTGCACCTGCACAGTGAGGTAATCCGACAATTCAACTTTGTTACGCCGTCGCCCTCCCAGCACCTTTGGTTGTATGAAGGCGTTACCGAATGGGCGAGCGACATGATTCAGCTCCGCGGTGGACTCATCACCCTGGATGAGTTTTTTCAGGAAGTTGCTGAAAAGCTTGCCGTCGACAGTCAGTTCGACAAAGAAGTGAGCCTGCAACAACTTGCACGCACGGCATTCACCCCGGAGGGACGCAGCCAGTACGTCAACATCTACTACCGCGGTGCACTGGTTCCGCTATTGATGGACATCCTGCTTCTGGAAAAATCAGGAGGGAGGCGTGGTCTTCGTGAAGTGATCCTGGAGCTTGCAGAAAAATACGGATCGGAAAAGCCCTTTTCAGAGGAGGATTTCTTCGACGAGTTTGTCGCTATGACGCATCCAGACATGCGCGCATTCATCGACCGCCACATCAAAGACAACCAGCCTCTGCCCATGGAGGAGTATTTCGCGAAGCTGGGCATCCGCTATCAACCGATCGTCTACTATGAGGATTCCATCGCCGACCGCGGCCACGGTATCCAGTACAACGGCCAGAATCTGTTGATCACGGAAGTACGCGATAGAAGCCATCGCGAAGGGTTAATGGAGGGCGATACCGTCGTAGCGGTTAACGACATCGAAGTGGCTTTCGAACACTTTCCTGAGATCGTCGCCGTCCTCCAGGGTGTCCAACCCGGCGACACGGTGTATTATACCGTAAAACGCCCCGATGGACCCATGAAACTCCCCCTTAGCGTGGGCACTCAGCAACGATACGAAGAACACGTGTTCGAGGTCATGCAAAACGCGTCACCCCAGCAATTAGCACTTCGCGAAGCGTGGATGAGGAGGCTGGAATAATACTTCTTAAAATCGTCACCCGGTGCCTGAGCTTGTCGAAGGCTGCGTCTGTGCAGTCAATATTCTTTCAGCCAACAACAGCCCGGCCATGCTCATCGCGTCGGTGATCTTTCCGGACAGCACCATGTCCACAGCAGCAGAAAGAGGAAGCCTCATTACCTCCAGGTCGGCTTCACTTTCTTCGGGCATGCTCACGCCTTCGATCAAATCCGTTGCCAGGAACACCCAACCCGTTTCGTCGGTCACGGAATTTGATGTGTGAATTTTGGAGATCAACTTCCATGTTTTGGCGGTGAGTCCGGTTTCTTCCAGCAGTTCACGCTGAGCACAGGCAAGAACTTCCTCTCCCTCGGGAGCGCCGCCTTCAGGAATCTCCCAGGAATGGGCGCTTAGTGTAAATCTGTATTGACCTACCAGCCACGTGTTGCCCTCACTGTCAACTGGCACGACGCCTACCGCACGGTTCTTGAAGTGAACCTTTCCATACGTGCCGTTCCCCCCTCCTGGGTTGATCACCTGGTATTCTGTGACGCGAATCCATGGGTTGTCGTATTTTTCTTCTGAAGAAAGGATTTTCCACGGGTTATTCATGCTTTTTGGATGTGTTGAAGTGTTGAAGTGTCGAAGTTGCGCACGGATCTAAGTGTAGTGCGTCTATTCAGCGGTTTTTCTTTTCTGCGTCTCCCTCGCCCGCAAACTATCGAATTCTTTTTATGTTTGCCTTAGCGTGATCGGGATGCTCTATTCGAATTTTTCCAACGATCAAATCGAGGCGGGCTGCGATGAAGCGGGCCGCGGCTGTCTCGCGGGTCCGGTCGTCGCTGCGGCAGTGATCCTTCCGCGCGGGTACCAGCACGAAGGACTAAACGATTCGAAGCAACTTACCCGGGAAGAGCGCGAGGCGTTGCGGCTGGATGTGCAACGGGACGCCTTGGCGTGGGCCGTCGCCGAAGTCAACAATTACGAGATCGACCGGATCAACATACTGAATGCCTCGTTCGAGGCGATGCACAAGGCCATCGCAAGCCTTCCCCTACGGCCAACGCTGCTGCTCATCGACGGCAATCGCTTCAAGCCATACCCCGGCATACCGCACGAGTGCGTGATCAAGGGTGACGGAAAGTATCTTTCCATTGCCGCAGCGTCGATACTTGCCAAGACGTATCGCGACGACCTGATGGCACGGATGGCGCGTGAATACCCGGGCTATGGATGGGAAACTAACGTCGGCTATCCTACTCCTGAGCACCGCGAGGGAATTCGGCTTCTGGGCGCTTCGCCGCTTCACAGAAAATCTTTTACCTTGCTGCCCGCCCAACTGGAGCTTTTCGAGGAGGGCACCGAATGAACCCTGCACGGCGTCAACCCGTTTTACAAACAGATGTGTCTTATTGTCCTGTCTCTCAACGAACATCCTGATTACCCGCTGATTGTAGCGGCGAACCGGGACGAGTTTTACGAGAGGAAGAGTGCTCCGGCGTCGTTCTGGAGCGATCATCCGGAAATTTTGGGTGGACGCGACCTGGTGGCCTGCGGTACCTGGCTGGCGATGAATCGCAATGGAAGGGTGGCCATGGTCACCAACTACCGCGACCTTTCCCGTTATAAGCCGGATGCTCCCTCCCGTGGCGGTCTGGTTACCGATTACCTGCTGTCCGATGCACACCCGCTTGCATACATGGAAGATGTAGCAGGCCGGGGCCACCTTTACAACGGCTTTAATTTGATTGTGGGCAACCCCCGCGAACTCTACTACTACTCCAACTACGGCGACGGTGTGAAGGCGATCCCTCCGGGATTGCATGGCATCAGCAACCACTTGCTAAACACTCCGTGGCCAAAAGTGCGGAAGGCGACGCAAGCCATTGGGACGCTGATCCGAAACGGGGTAGGAGACCCGGAGGTTCTTCTGGACGCGCTTTACGACGATGAAGTTGCGGCAGACAATGAGCTGCCCGATACAGGCGTTGGCCTGGAACGAGAGCGCCAGTTGTCGTCGGTGTTCATCAAAAGTCCGGGCTATGGGTCCAGGAGCTCTACGGTAATCCTCGTGAACCGCGACAATGAGGTCCAGTTCGCGGAACGTGTGTATGATCCCGCCGATTTCTCGTATTCCGGGCAGTCGTACACGTTCCAGATCGGTGCCAGTCGCGTTTCGGGGTCCCGCACATCATAAAATCGGGCGAAAACCGCCCAACTTTTCTCAAATTGCACCATCGCTGTGTAATGATGGCACAATGAAGCAAACTAATTGGGCATGAGAATCATTGAAACCCGGAACCTTTCCAGGATTTACGTTATGGGCAACACGGAGGTAAGAGCCCTCCAGTCAGTTTCCATCAGCATCGACAGGGGAGAATATGTCGCATTCATGGGACCCTCCGGTTCGGGCAAATCTACATTGATGAACATTATCGGCTGCCTCGACACACCCACCAGCGGAACGTACATGCTCAACAATCAATTGGTAAGCGAAATGACGGAAAATGAGCTGGCGGAAGTCCGTAACAAGGAAATCGGTTTCGTGTTTCAGACATTCAACCTTCTTCCCCGTGCTTCAGCGCTCGAAAATGTGGCGCTTCCCCTGATCTATGCGGGATATAGCAAATCGGATCGCGAAGAAAAGGCCATGGAAGCGCTGGAAAGTGTGGGCCTGGCTGACCGGTCGCACCACAAACCGAATGAACTGTCGGGCGGTCAGCGTCAGCGCGTCGCCATTGCCCGAGCGCTTGTTAATAACCCGTCGATTATTTTGGCAGACGAACCGACCGGAAACCTGGACACCAAGACTTCGTACGACATCATGCAACTCTTCCAGGAGCTGCATGACAAGGGAAATACCATCATAATGGTAACCCACGAAGATGACATTGCCCACTACGCCCATCGTATCGTGAGATTGCGGGACGGACTGATCGAATGGGACCGCAAGAACGACAACATCACCAGGACCGAACCGGTACCCGCTTCCTGAAGTGGGCTTCCTGTGCGTACAAAAAAGATCGTAACTTGGCTTCCACCTTCTGGGAGCAAGTATTCACATCATGAAGATCTATACTAAGACCGGTGATTCGGGGTCGACTGGCCTGTTTGGAGGAAAACGTGTTTCCAAGGACAATCCTCGTATCGAAGCCTATGGCACTATCGACGAGTTGAATTCGTGGATGGGCCTCGTGCGCGACCAGGAAGTGAACGGGGCACGAAAAAATTTCTTGGCAAGCATACAGGAGAACCTGTTTGTTATTTCGTCAATGCTCGCCGCCGAGCCGGGGAACGAAAAGGTGAAGATCCCAAAGTTCGACGACAGCGCCGTTTCGAAGCTGGAGGCGGCTATGGATGAAATGAACAACTCCCTGCCCGAGATGCGTTCCTTCGTGCTGCCGGGAGGGCACCAGTCAGTGTCCTTTTGTCACATTGCACGTACCGTATGCCGTCGTGCCGAACGCAGGGTGGTTGCCCTATACGCCCAGGAAGAGGGACACCGCCTGCCCCTGATCTACCTTAACCGCCTGTCTGACTACCTTTTCGTGTTGGCCAGGGCCATGGCGCACGAACTCGGCGCGGAGGAAACCCCCTGGAAACCCCAGTATTCCTAATTTTTTACAGGCCGTTCCGCCTCTGCCTTTTGAGCTTTGTCCCCAAAAGGCGCTAACTTGCCCATGGTTAACCGTTATTCGTAAATGATCGCAGCACAAGGAATTGAGATTCAAAGGGTGAAACGATCACGTGTCGCGGAGTTTGACTTCACGGATATCCCTTTTGGCAAGCATTACACCGACCATATGTTCATGGCCGACTACCAGGAGGGTCAGTGGAAGAATCTCCGGATCGTGCCCTATGGGAAAATCACCATAAGCCCGGCGTCGCCGACGCTTCACTACGCCCACTCCATCTTCGAAGGGTTGAAGGCGTATCGCTCGGATGCAGGGGAAGCCCTCGTGTTTCGTCCCCTGGAGAATCTCAAGCGGCTGAATCGCTCCGCCGATCGCATGTGCCTCGCGACGGTACCGGAAGAATTGTACATGGAAAGCATGCGCGAGCTAATCGCGCTCGATCGGGAATGGATACCTCGTCAGCCGGGTGCGTCGCTGTATATCCGCCCGTTCCTGTTTTCGGCCGACGAATACATCGGCATTCGCCCTTCCGTCGACTTTACCTACATGGTAATCCTTTCGCCCGTTGGGATGTATTATTCCGCTCCTGTCCGCGTCAAGATAGAAACGCACTATACGCGGGCGGCTGCAGGCGGCACAGGTTACGCAAAGACCGGAGGCAACTACGCGGCCTCCATCTATCCGGCAAAGGTGGCCCAGAAGGAGGGCTATCACCAGTTGTTGTGGACCGACGGGCGATCCCATGAATACATTGAAGAGTCGGGCACCATGAACGTCATGTTTGTGATGAATGATACGCTTGTGACGCCGGAACTTACCGACTCAATTCTACCCGGGATAACTCGTGACAGTGTGCTGACACTCGCGCGTCATTGGGGAATGCAAGTCGAAGAACGCAAGGTTTCTGTGAAGGAAGTGGTTGAAGCCCTCGCAGCGGGAAAGATGCAGGAGGCATTTGGCGTAGGAACCGCGGCGACCATCGCACATATCGAAGCGATCGGATATGAAGGAAGAGACTACACGCTGCCACCGGTTGCAGAACGTACCTTTGCAAACCGTTTGTACGAAGAGCTTGAGGGAATCAAACGGGGAACGCGTCCCGATCCTTTCAACTGGATGGTGCGGATGTAATGCGATATAACAATCTCGGCCTGCTACTCATCTTGTACTGTATCTGTGCTACGGAAGCTACGGCACAAAACCAGCTGCTGCTGCTAAAGGACCAGGATGTTTTGCTGCGCCTCAACGCAGGGGACCAGTTCGCTTTTCGCGTCAAGGGATCGAAAGAAGTGCGGCACACCTATATAAACGCCTTGTCTGACACAGCAGTGGTTACCCACCGGGATACTGTTCCATTTCGCATCATTGACCGTGTGTATTTCCGAAGTGAAACGTTTGTGCACCGACTCGGTCTGTTCCTCATGATCGGTGGCATCGGGTACTTTGCAGTCGACCAGCTGAATACGGTAGTGGTACATGGTGAAGATGCACGCCTGGATGAAGACGTAACTACGGCATCGCTTGTAATGCTTGCCGCGGGGGTGCCGATGCGATACATCGGAAGAAATTCAAGGAAGGTGCGCGGACGCATCCGCTTATTTATGGCAACGCCTGAGTCGCCGTTTCATCGGGATACCAGTCCGAAGGGGTATCAGTCGCCGTATATTCCGAGGTAGAATAGCAGGCAGTAGGCAGTTGGCAATGGGCCGCCTTAGCGCCTTCGCGGTGACGATCAAGAACGTAAAGATTCACCGATCACGGATTACCCAAAATGCCCTATATTTGCGCCTGATCTTTAGCATATGACTACCGAACAACTGAAAGATTTGAAGGCTCGCGTTTCTGCCTTGAGGAGGTATCTTTGACTACGATCGCAAGATTGTAGAAGTACGCGACGAAGAGCGAATTACTCAACAGGCCGACTTCTGGCAGAATCCACGCCAGGCGGAAACCATGCTCCGTGAGTTGCGGTCGAAGAAAATGTGGACCGATGCGTTCGAGAAGGTAAGCAAATCCCTGGACGACCTGGAGGTATTGTATGAATTTCATGAGGCTGGCGATGTCAGCGAGGAGGAGCTCGATCGCGAGTATGCCAAGACCCTCAAGGAGATCGAGGACCTCGAGTTCAAGAAAATGCTGAGCCGTGAAGAGGATCAGCTTGGTGCGGTAGTCGAAATCAACCCGGGCGCCGGGGGCACCGAAAGTCAGGACTGGGCCGACATGCTTAACCGCATGTACATTATGTGGGGCGAGAAGCACGGTTACAAGGTGACGCAGCTTGACTACCAGGCCGGCGATGGCGCCGGAATCAAGTCGGCCACGCTGGAAATAGACGGTCCGTTTGCCTACGGTAAGCTTAAGTCTGAAATCGGCGTTCACCGTCTCGTGCGAATTTCCCCGTTCGATTCGAACCAACGGCGGCACACATCGTTTGCGTCGGTGTTTGTGTATCCTAAAATCGACGACAGCATCGAAATTGAAGTCAACCCGGCCGATGTCGAAATTCAGACATCCCGATCCGGCGGCGCGGGAGGTCAGAACGTCAATAAAGTGGAAACAAAAGTTCAGCTGACACACAAGCCAACGGGTATTGTCATCGTGTGCCAGGTAGAACGATCACAACACGCGAACCGCGAACGGGCTATGCAGATGCTGAAGTCGAGGCTGTATCAACTGGAA
Organism: Cyclobacteriaceae bacterium; assembly: GCA_032907565.1. Taxonomy (GTDB): domain Bacteria; phylum Bacteroidota; class Bacteroidia; order Cytophagales; family Cyclobacteriaceae; genus ZC4RG29. The sequence continues at coordinate 32,915 of JAJJPK010000201.1, forward strand.
CTGGAAAAACGTAGCGCGGAGCGCGACAAGATCGAAGCCGGAAAAATGCGGATCGACTTCGGATCACAGATCAGAAACTACGTATTGCATCCCTACAAGCTAGTGAAGGACGCCCGCACGGGTGTAGAGCGGACGGACGCTCAAAATGTACTGGACGGCGATCTGGACGATTTCATAAAGGCATACCTGCTTGGCGCCCAGGAAAAGCAGCAGGCGTAAGCCGCGTGTATCAATATGAATGCATCAGCGGGTCGGGCCCGGAACGTGTACTCCCGGCAATTCTGGCTTATTTGTGCAAGCTCGTTCTTCTTTTTTGCGAGCTTTAACATGATCATCCCAGAGTTGCCCGCGTATCTGACATCCCTGGGTGGCGAAGAATACAAGGGGCTTATCATTTCTCTCTTTGCCCTTACGGCGCTTTTCTCGAGACCCTTCAGCGGAAAAATGGCCGACAAACTCGGACGTGTGCCAGTAATGATGGCCGGCTCGGCCGTCTGTCTCGTTGTTGGCATTCTTTATCCCTTGTTCACTACGGTTTGGGGTTTTCTTTTCCTGCGCCTTGTGCATGGGTTTTCAACTGGCTTTACACCTACAGGACAAGCTGCATACCTTTCTGACATTATCCCGGCAGAGCGTCGGGGTGAGGCTATGGGACTACTGGGTACGGCCGGTACGATCGGAATGGCGGCGGGTCCCGCTATAGGCGGCCTTATCGCGAATCGCTTTTCTATTCCTTTCCTGTTCTACTGCTCTTCAGCCATGTCGCTCGCCTCGCTGGCGGTACTTACCGGTGTCAAGGAGACATTGAAGATGCGCTCGAAGTTCTCACGAGAGCTCCTTAAGGTTGGTCGAAAGGATCTTTTTGAAAAGAGGGTGTGGCTTCCTTGTGTAGTGATGGGATTGTCGATATACGCCTACGGCACAATGCTTACGCTCATACCAGATTTCGGAAATGATGTCGGCATTCGCAATAAGGGGTTGTTGTTTACCTACTTTACGGTTTCGTCGCTCTTTGTGCGGCTGCTGGCGGGGCGTGCGTCCGATCGTTATGGTCGCAGGAGGGTATTGATGGTATCCGTAACCCTCATCATCGTTGCAATGTATATTATCAGCCAGGGGCAGACACCGCGCGACCTGATCGTCGGCATGAGTCTGTATGGGGTTGCACATGGCATGACATCGCCCACCTTACTGGCCTGGGCTACCGATCTCAGCGATGAACGTCACAAGGGTCGCGGCGTGGCCAGCTTGTATATCTTTATGGAGTTTGGTATTGGCGTGGGGGCGTTTGTCTCCGGACTGCTGCTCAACACCGACCCTGACGACTTCGGCTCGCCGTTCCTGGCGTGTGTTGTCTTGAGCACCATCGCGTTGATTTTGTTATTTGTGACAAAAAGAAGAACTAAACTTCCGCGCGGCGTCGCCTGACGGCGATAGAAAGCGTACTACTGCCTACTGCCCACTGCCTACTAATACTGGTACCACAACACGTCCGGTTCTTTTTTCAAATAGGTGTTGAGATCATCCAGTAAGCGTTCGGGTCCGGAGCAATCGTAAACTACCACAAAGGAGTCGACTTCCTTCATATCGCGCTTGACGCGGAAGTCGATCTTTCGCGACTTAAGCTCGTTTTCGAAGCGGGTAATGAATTCAAAGTAGTTGCTGGTGGCAATAGTATATGAACGTACCTGGTGTAATTTCTCGATAAGTTGCTGCACCCTGTCGAGAACGGCGAGAACGATGATCACCGCAGCAGAGCCTGTGATGGCGACGAAGTACTGACCCCCGCCAATAGCCATGCCCAGTGCTGCTGATATCCAGATGGTGGAGGCCGTTGTCAGTCCTTTCACTGTGAGGCCGTCCTTAAAGATCACGCCGGCGCCCAGGAAGCCCACGCCTGACACGATTGACGATGCGATACGGTCTTTGGAGGTGGGCTCCATCACCAGTGACATCAACGTGAGAAGCGTGGAGCCCAGACAGATCATGATCATTGTGCGGAGGCCGGCAGCTTTGCTGCTGTATTCGCGCTCGAACCCGATGGCGCTGCCCACGGCAAGCGACATCAGGATTCGCAGCCCAAATTCGTAATTCACTTCTATTTCCATGCAGAGATGTTTGCATGGAAATTAGGAAGAATCCGTTACAGTTTTCTCACCTTTCCGCTGCCAGTAGAATGGCTGTTGACCCGTGCGGGGTCGCCTTTATACAATACGGTACCGCTGCCAGTGATTTGGGCATCGATTTCCTCGCTGGCTGCAATCTCAACGTCGCCGGAGCCCGTAATCCGGACTCGTGCAACGCGCGTGCTGAAGTCGGCTCCGCGGAGCTTGCCGGAACCGCTGATGTTTATTTCCGCAACGTCGGCCGATCCGCTGGCCCTGATATTTCCCGAGCCGGCAATTTCAAATTCCGCATCCTTCGCTTTGCCGACATTCAGCGAGAGGTCGCCCGACCCGCCCACGCTGCCTTCCAGTTCCGCGCAGGAGCCTCTTACTGTCATTTTTCCTGATCCGGATACGCGAGCCTCCATTTCTCCAGTTGCTTCAACCTGGATGTTCATGTCACCTGACCCACTCACCCACAGGTCGATATCGTCCGTGCGGATTGTCCCGTCGGCCGTCAGGGTACCCGAGCCGCTGACGCCGAGCCCGTCGACTGTCTTCATTGTGATATGGGCTGTGACCTGCCTCGACTTCCATGATCGCCAGTTTTCTTCCGGGACGATGTTCAGTCGCCCGCCCTTGACTTCCGTCTTTACATGGGCCAGCACCTCCGGGTCGCCTTCCAAGACCACACTGTGTGCGCTGCCTTGCTTTCCGCCCACCGTTCCCGGAACCCCGAAGTTGACACTGGTGAATTCAGATACATTGCGTGTTTCCTTTTTTTGCGCCGTGCTTATCCCCGGGACAGCCAACATGCCGGCGAGGAGTACAAGAACAAGTTTTTTCATTTGTTGTGGAGTTAAATGCTATCGCAATCGACAAGGTTTACATGCAAAGGTTGCATCGGACTGCCGGGTTCCCGTTCTTTAGGACAAAAAAATTTCCTGACCCATGGCGTTTTCATATCTGACGCTGCAGCGGGCCACGGAAGGTATCTACAAGGAAAAAGGCAGCAAATTCCTCGCTTTTGGCTATCCTGTGGACAGTGAGGAAGAAATCCGCGCTCATATTGATCGACTAAAGAAGAAATTTCATGATGCGCGACATCACTGTTATGCCTGGGTGCTTGGACCATCGCGGGATCGTTACCGAACCTTTGACGATGGGGAACCGCCACATACGGCAGGGGATCCGATCCTTGGCCAGCTCCGACAGTATAACCTTACCAATGTGCTCATGGTCGTCGTGCGTTACTTTGGTGGCACTAAGCTCGGCGCCGGAAACCTGGCTGCGGCGTACAAGGCGGCTGCGCGCGATGCGCTCGAAAATGCTGAAATTGTGGAACGCGAGGTTACGAGCGAATTCATCCTTGAATTCCCTTACCTGGCAACGGCGGATGTTATGAAACTGGTGAAAGCCTTCGATCTGCAAATCCTCGAACAGGAATTCGAGGAGAACTGCCGGATCCGGGTCAGCATCGGCCTGAAAGCAAAGGACGCCTTTCTCAAAAAAATCAACCTGCTTCAGGCCATCAAGGTCGATGTAAAAGTCTGGCCAACCGATGAAGGTGAACAATGAATCCGATTATGAAAATAGTGTACCTGGTACCTTTTCTACTTATGACAATGATTGTACGCGGGCAGGACGTGACCGTGAAACTGTGGCCGGGCGTCATTCCCGGTGCCAAAGAGAACCCCAACTATCGCGAGATAACTCAGATGAACGAGCGAAACCGCCCGCGAATATCCCGTGTTACGGACCCGGAATTGCTGGTGTATTTCGCCCCTAAAGAAATTGCCACCGGCGCCGCCGTGGTGATCTGCCCTGGCGGAGGATACGGGGTGCTGGCCATCGACCACGAGGGATATGACGTCGCGAAATGGCTTAACGGGATGGGCATTGCCGGCATCATCCTGAAATACCGGCTGCCTTCCGATGATATTATGGAGGATAAATCGGTCGGTCCGCTCCAGGATGTGCAGGAAGCGATTCGGACAGTGCGTCGCAACGCTGTCGCCTGGAACCTGAATCCCGCCCAAATCGGCGTGATGGGCTTTTCCGCCGGAGGGCATCTCGCAGGAACGGCTTCAACCCTGTACGGCGAACGGGTGTATACGCCTCGTGACGGCGTCAGCGCACGGCCGGATTTTTCTATTCTTATATATGGAGTGCTATCCATGCAGGACGGCATCACCCATCAAGGGTCGCAGCGGAATCTTCTCGGACAAAGCCCGTCAAAGGAATTAAAGGACAGGTTCTCCAATGAACTGCGGGTGAATAAAGCGACACCGCCCGCGTTTCTCGTGCACTCGGCTGACGACGATGCGGTGCCCGTGGCCAACAGCTTGCTCTACTATCAGGCACTCACCCGCGCCGGCGTTGCCGGGGAACTCCACATATACGAAAGCGGAGGACATGGCTATGGACTTGCACCGAACGGTTCAAGTGAATCGCTGTGGCCTGCCGCGTGCCAGGCGTGGCTGGTGAAGCATGGATGGGCCGTTGATAGTAGGCAGTAGTACGCAGTCGGGCGCCTACTGCTTGCTGGTAAGTTTGTGGTACAATTCCAAACACACCCACGCGTCGGTGGCGGCGTATTCGATTTGTTTGGGAGTGAGGTTGCGGGCTTCCCAATTGGACGTCTGTGCACTCTTTGAAATTCGGAACCCCAACAGGAGTCCGGTAAGTTTTTTTACGCTCTCCACTTTTAAGCCCGCCTCACGCGCGAGCGGTACCAGGTCAACAAAGCCTGCGGGGACGAAGGGCTTCAGCCGGTTCAGGGCGTGGAGGTCATCGCGGATACCTACGCCTGTCTTCAGGATGTCGCCGTCCTCCAGGAATGACACCAGTTCCGGCGTGATCCCGGTGTACTGTAACCTTATGAGGAAGACGTAGTCCGGAATGGCCAGTTGCATGAGCGAGACTTTGTATAGTTGTCCCTTTCGAAAGCTTGGACGCGTCTCTGTGTCGAAGCCAACCACTTCATGCTTGCTGATCTCCGACATGACCGAAGGCAGATCTTCAGCATGCCGGATCAGTTCCACTTTTCCACTATAAGCCCTGAGGGGCAGGTTCCCGATTTCCTCGTGAGTTATGCTTGATGGTCCGTTAGGTACGCTGTCTGACTGCTCATTCATGAATTCTCCGGATCTTGATGTTCATGTATGCAAAAAACATCGTCATAAAAGGACTGATGATGTTGAAAAAGCAATAAGGCCAGTAAACTGCTGTGGCCACGCCCAGCACGGTTGCCTGCGTAGCGCCACACGTGTTCCAAGGTACCAATACCGATGTTACCGTGCCGGCGTCTTCCAGAGTACGGCTGAGTACCTCCGGTTTTAGTCCACGCTGCCGGTACGTGTCAGCGAACATTCTACCCGGCACGGCGATGGCCATGTACTGGTCCGAGGCGGTGAAGTTGAAGAAAATGCACGTTGCCGCCGTAGACGCCACCAAAGAACCTGTAGAATGGGCAAAGCGAATGATATGATTCGCAATAACCCTCAACAGGTGCGAGGATTCCATGGC
>JAJJPK010000202.1:0-10483 GCA_032907565.1 Cyclobacteriaceae bacterium
CAACTCCTCCAGGGTAACATTACCAACTCATCCTCTGCGGGAGTCCGTACTGTAAACGTTTTCAATTTCAAAAAAGACAAATCAAGCCGCTTCAATCACTGGAATTAGAAAAACGTCTTTCCTTGCGCATGAGTGTGTGTTGATTTACACACCATAAATTATTCCCCGGCCGTCCTCATCTCCATTGCGTATATCACCGAAAGCCGATAGTTTGAGGGGTGATGGTCCTTCGAATGAACGCACTTCGGCTAGTCTTTGCATTTGGTTTGCTTGTACCGTCTCTTCTTTTTGCACAAAATCTACCGGGCACATCACTTCATATTAAAAAAGCAAAGGGCAAAATCGTAGTTGATGGTGTCCTGGACGAAACAGACTGGCAAGAGGCGGATGTTGCCAGAGACTGGTCGCTGAATTATCCTGTTGACACCATACTGGCACCCTTTCAAACCGAAGCGCGCATCGTATTTGATGATCACTATTTTTACGTGTCGTTCATTGGATACGATGATGACACACCGGATATGATCCACTCGCTGCGCCGCGACTTTGAATACCCCCTCAATGACAATTTTGGAGTCAACATAGGTCCCTTTAACGACGGCCTTAATGGGTTCTTCTTTTCCCTGACACCTGCGGGCGTCCAACGTGAAGGCATTGTGTCCGGGGGCGGCTCCGGTACCGATGCTTTCAACAACTTCTGGGATAACAAATGGTATTCAAAAGTTGTACGCCACAAGGACCACTGGGTAGCGGAAATAGCCGTTCCCTGGAAAAGCTTCAGGTATAAGAGTGGATTGCGAGAGTGGAACATCATCTTCGACCGGTCCGACAAAAAGCGCAATATGCGATCATCCTGGATCCGAACGCCCATTCAGTTTAGCACAGGCATGTTCGCCTTTTCGGGCAAGCTGATCTGGGATGATCCCGTCCCCCCGGCACGGACTAACATCTCCTTTATTCCATATATGGCCGGTAGCGTCTCGAGAGACAACGAATCGGAACCAATAAAGCGTGCGTCCGACTTCCAGGCGGGTTTCGACGCGAAAGTGGGTATTACACCCTCATTGAACCTGGACCTTACGGTCAACCCGGACTTCTCCCATGTGGAGGTGGACCAGCAGATCATTAACCTTACCCGATTCGAATTCCAATTCCCCGAACGACGACAATTCTTTCTCGAAAACAGCGACCTGTTTAACCGGGCAGGGCTGCCCGAAGTGCGGCCGTTCTTTTCGCGCCGCATCGGCCTGGCTCGCGATTCGACTGGCCTATTCCGAAAGGTACCTATCCTTTACGGAGCCAGACTCAGTGGCTCAATCGACCAAAAGTGGAGACTGAGTGTTATGGACATGCAGACTCGCGAAGAATTATCGCTGGGGTTGCCATCACAAAATTTTGCCGTTGCCACTGTACAACGAAACTTCTGGCGTCAGTCCAGCTTTGCCGTCACGTTCGTCAACAAGCAAAGCCTGGGTGTCAGCGACGGCGACAGCCTCAAGTATTTTCACGAAAGCATTTTTGTCAAATCGCTCCGGAATGGAACCGGGAAACCGAACAGGAATACCTACAACCGTGTGCTCGACTTCGATCTCGAACTCCTCAGCAAGGACAACAAGTATCACCTTAGCGCTTTCTACGCGAAATCATTCGACAATCTGAATGATTCAAAGACGTTCGCGGCAGGAACTCATTTTGAGTATTCCACCCGGAACCTGTATATCGACATCAAGCCCACGTACATCGCGGAGAACTTCAATGCCGAGGCTGGTTTCGTACCCAGTTCCGGCGTGTATCCAGGACAAATGTACTATCAAAGCAGTTTGACCTACAGGATTTACGTCGACCACCCGTCACTGGTTTGGAGTGGGCCGACGGCGTCGATCAACCACACATATTTACCTGGAGGAACGTTAACGGACAAGGACTACATTCTCGGCTACAGCTTCAACTTCACCAACACGGCGATCCTTGAATTTTCGTACAACTACGTCTTTCAACGACTCACGAACGACTTCAACCCAATCGATCCGGTGCGATACATTCCCTTTCTCACCGGCGAGACGTACGACTGGCAAACCATCGGCGCGTCGTTCCAGAGCAATACCAGGAAGGTGTTCAATTTCCTTCTCGAGACGCAATATGGGAAGTTTTACAACGGAACGAATTTTAACGTGAGCGGTCAATTAAACTACCGTTACCAACCATACGGAAACATATCGCTCCAGTTCGACTATAATGATCTTCAACTGCCGGATGACTATGGAAAGGAAAAGCTCTTCCTGGCGGGCCCACGAATCGATCTTACTTTCACGGACAAACTTTTTCTAACCACTTATGTCCAGTACAACAATTTGCTGGATAACATGAACCTGAACATGCGCTTCCAGTGGCGATACAATCCTGCATCCGACTTGTTCCTTGTATATACCGAAAACTATTTTCCCACAGCGCTCAGCAGTAAAAATCGCGCACTGGTGTTCAAGCTCACGTATTGGCTCAATTTGTAGGGTGTTGAAGTGTTGCCCGTAAAGCAGACCTGCGGTCGCTTTACGGGCAACCTTTCTTACCTGTTCATTGCCTCCAGTCGATGCGGTGGTATGGGTGCAGGCACCGGGTTGTGCACAGGCTTGATGGATTTCAGGTAAGCAAATATGGACCTGAGATCTTCGTCCGTGAGATGCCGGTACATGTCCCACGGCATAGGCGGCAGAATGTCACGATTTGTTTCAAGGCCTTTAGACTTGCCCCTGCGGATGGCAGTTTCAAATTGTTCAAAGGTCCAGTTGCCAATACCCGTATCATCGGGCGTCAGGTTGGCGGAGAACGACACGCCCCAGGGTCCGACAAACGCGGTCAACCCCATGTCAAACAATACCCATTGACGGGCATTCTGCGGAATATCCGGCACGGGCTGCTCACTTGGGTGGCCGGACAACAAACGGCTGGTGTCTACCCTCGGTCCTTCCGGAGTCATTACTTTCGGCGAATGACAATCGTGACACGCACCAATGGTAACCAGGTAAGCGCCGCGTTTTATCATTTCGGTGGAATCTGCCGAAGTGTAGAGTTCGGACCACTTGCCATGGTCCTCTTCGCTGTGGGAACCACACGCGGCCACGAGCAGCATGGCCGCAATTATCATTACGTTCTGTTTCATCGAATAATCATGTTTTGTTGTTTTAGTGCCTAAACGCAGTTGGGTATGGGCGCTGTCAACGTGAAATAGAGGATGACCCACGCAAAATCACTTTATCTCAAACCCCTTGACCCTTGCGGCTGGGTAAATGCCTTAACGGTGGCGTCAAAAAAGCATAGCGTACAAAAAAAGGTTGGCGGGGTGTAACCCTATCCCGCAAATTCCGTGATAAGCACGTATCTGAAAATCCGCTATGGTTGGTTCCCCCGGTATGTGATCCCTGTCCGATGAGTTCAGTTCACAAATACGTAGCCGTTAATAACCCGGATATTCCCCTTCTGAACCCGGAATGCAATACTGATCCCCGGATGGGTGTTCTAACTGATGTTTCGGGGCTCATGGGTCCGACAGAAACCCCCTCAGGCTATGAGGCACGCCTTCATGACATCTACCTTCCGCATGCTACGGTACGGACTTATCGCGGCAAATTTGCTTATAACGTCCGGTTGGTGACTGACAGCGGTGCGAATGGCGAGTGCGTCGGCAGTTGCCTGTTCCTCGATGGGCGAATGACCACGGTATTGAACGGCAAGAGTCAGGGCATTGTAGTCAATAAGGGACAGCAAAATTTCAAGTACGACCCGAATCACGAGTTTTCACATTGGGGAGATGCGGAAATGTCTTACCACATCGTACACTTCTCTATTGACCCCGAGCATTTCATCTCTTTCCTGCCCCACGACGAACCCTGGGCCGAGGACCTAATGAATCGGATAACGAAGCGCGAACGAGTGATCGGAGACAATCCGGCATATATCAGTCTGCAACAACACAAGGCAATTCAGAATCTCTTCGACTGTCCTATGTCAGGAAAGATGGCGCAGATCCTGATGGAAACATCTGTCATACAGATTGTCTTGTGGCAACTGCATGCCCTCTTCCGTGACGCGGAGGCCAGGCCCGCGCGTGTCACGCAGCGCGATCGCGATGTGGCGGTAGCGTTGAAGGAGTATCTGACAAAGTCATTCCTTGATGATCATTCATTGACGAGTCTGGCCCGACATTTCGGCGTCAATTCGAACAAGCTCATGTTCGTGTTCAAGAATGCTTTCGGACAAAGTATATTTGAATACCTCAGCGACTTGAAAATGGAATACGCGATGCGGCTCATTCGTGAAGACCGCAAATTTGTCACCGAGGCAGCACGCATGCTGGGCTACAAGAATCCCCACCACTTTTCAGCTGCGTTCAAGAAGAAGTTTGGTGTTTGTCCCTCCGCTGTTAAGTAGCAGCCGCAGCGATGATCTACGTCACACAACTGATTCATATTCGCGAGGGGAACTCGAGAGCCTTCAGCGTGCTTGATGCGGCTCTAAGCGAATTGACCAGTCGACATAAAGGAGTGTTTCTCTTTCGTCTCCGGCCTGACCCGATTAACCTGGTTGCATCGACGATCGGTATTCTTTATGAAGTTCAGTTGCTTCGGTTCGAGACCGAAAGTGCCTTCGATCACTTCATGAATGACGAAGAAAGGAAGCAACTACTTCTTTCGAACGAAAATGCAATTCGTTCTGTTATTCTGATCAAGGGTCAACTAGTCACACCAGCGCCAAAGCAATCGACTATACTGTGACGATCATCATCCTTCAGGCTCCCGAACACAGCGTTTAGGCGACAACTTCCGTTGTCTATCGCCGGTTAGCCCCTTGGTAAAGTCATGCTTCATTACTTTTTGGTAACTTTGTGACTGCCCTCGAATCACGTTAATGTGTATTGCTATGTATGTAATGGATGAAGAAAAGCATTGGGATTCGATAGGAAGCCGATATGACGAAGAAATTTTTGATGTCTTCCGATTAAACAAGGCGCGTAAGCTTCAGAAGTATTTGAAGAAGCACGCGAATCCCAAACACAGAGCAACAGATTTTGGATGTGGCACAGGTAAGTCGTTTCCATATCTCGCCCCGGCATTCAGTGAAGTCGTTGCCGTTGACATCTCCCAGAATTTACTCGACATTGCCAAGGAGTCAGGGCACCCTAACGTAACCCTTATGCGGATGGATCTGACTGAAAAAGATTTGGATCTTCCAAAAACCGACTTCGCGTTCTGCTGCAACGTCGCCATCCTTCCTGAACCGGAAGGAAACCAATCCATACTCCGCAATATCCAGCAGACCTTAAAGCGCAACGGAACTGCTCTCGTTGTTGTGCCTTCCCTGGAGTCTGCATTGTATTCGTCCTGGAGGCTTGTGGAATGGTACAAGCGTGAGGGCGTCGACACGCACGAGATCCCTGATTATGAGCTGAGCTATTTTAATGAAGGCAAGGACATTGCGCAGGGTGTAGTGTTCATCGATGGGGTTCCGACAAAGCATTACCTGGAGACGGAACTCGAGGTACTGTTCAATAGCATCGATCTCAGCATCGACACCATCGACCGGCTCGAGTACGATTGGAGCACGGAGTTCGACTCACCTCCCTCCTGGATGGCCGAGCCCTATCCATGGGACTGGCTCATAGAATGCACAAAAAAATAAGAGTAGAAATCCGCCGAACCCCGGCGGATTTTGTTTTTCCACTATCCTGTACCAGCCTGCTTTTGACCCTTTCTTCACTCAAAACAAACATCAAATTTGTTTTGAGGCGCTTCCTTATTTTCAGTAATTTGTTGATTCCCCTTAGGATCATTTTGATGAAAATATCTGCTTTACGGTGCACACTGCTGACGGTGCTTATGACAGCTTGCGGCTTGGTTTATGCGCAGCGCATCAAGTCCTACACCCAGGAAATACCTGGGACGGACGTTAGCTTTAAAATGGTTGCCATTCCGGCAGGTACATTCACAATCGGAAGTCCTGCCGGATCGCCGGGGCGTGAGAGTGATGAAGGCCCCCAGAAGAGCGTATCGATTTCAGCCTTTTGGATGGGCGAGAAGGAGGTGACCTTTGCAGAATGGGACCTGTTTTTCAAGGACACGCAACTAGCGCAACAAAAGAACATCGACGGAGTTTCACGCCCCACCGCCCAATACATTGACCTCACCTGGGGCATGGGCCGAAGCCCCAAACATCCCGCCAACAGCATGAGCCAGCAAGCGGCGATGGCGTACTGCAAATGGCTCTATGATAAGACGGGGGTATTCTATCGCCTGCCCACTGAGGCTGAATGGGAATACGCCTGTCGTGCCGGCAACCCAGCCCAGTATCCGTTTGGTAACAGCCCTGAGCAGCTGAAGGAATACGGCTATTTTAAGGACAACAGCGGCGGAAAATATCACGAAACGGGAAAACTGAAGCCCAATGCATGGGGCTTGTACGATATTCTCGGTAATCTCAGTGAATGGACACTTGATCAGTATGTTGAGAATGGATACGCCACAATGAAATCCGTTGATCCGGTCAATATTCCCACGCGGCGCTATCCCCGTGTCGCACGAGGCGGTTCCTATCTCGACGATGCCGATGAGTTGCGTTGTGCGAATCGCATTCCCTCCCGATCCGATTGGAATCAGCGCGACCCGCAGATCCCCAAGAGCAAATGGTGGCTTACCGATGGCATGTTCATGGGATTCCGCCTGGTGCGTCCGCTCAAGACGCCCTCCAAAGAAGAAATCGAAAAGTTTTATGAGGCATATCTGGATAAATAGTATGAACTTAGCTGTAACAGGCTTTCCGGGTAACCTCGTCTAGCCAAATGCAATCCTAAAAAACAAACCATTACTATTATGAACTCGCGTGAAAATGAGAATCGCCTTACCCGACGGTCGTTTGTGAAGAATTCCGCTCTGCTGGGCAGCGGTTTGGTCGCTATGCCGTTGTTCTCGAACGCAGGATATTTTACTTCGGTCGACGATACGATAAAAGTCGTGCTAATCGGGTGCGGAGGGCGTGGAACAGGCGCCGCACGCCAGGCATTGTTGTCGCATCAGAATGTAAAACTGGTGGCAATGGCAGATGCTTTTCGCGACCGGATCGATAACAGTCTGAAAGCCATCACATCGGAAGATGACGACGGCGTATCCGTAAAGGATCGAGTAAGCGTAACCGAAGACACGAAGTTCGTTGGCTTCGACGCGTATCTTAAGGCCATACCCCTCGCCGACGTCGTCATCCTGACTACGCCTCCCGGATTCCGTCCGATACATTTTGAGGAGGCCATCAAGCAGGGTAAGCACGTCTTTATGGAAAAACCTGTGGCAACCGACCCTGCTGGTGTGAAGAAGGTTCTCGAAGTGGCTGCAATCGCGAAACAAAAGAAACTCAATGTCGTGGTAGGATTGCAACGTCACTACCAGAATTCCTATCGCGAACTCATAAAAAGAGCGCGCGACGGAATGATTGGTGACATCACTTCCGGTCAGGTGTACTGGAACAGCGACGGCGTTTGGGTTTATAAGAGGCAACCCGGTCAGAGCGAAATGGAATACCAAATGAGAAACTGGTATTATTTCAACTGGCTTTGCGGCGACCACATCGTTGAACAACACATTCACAACATCGACGTGATGAACTGGTTCAAGGATGCCTATCCTGTTAAGGCCATGGGTATGGGTGGACGCCAGGTCAGGACGGGGAAAGAGTACGGAGAGATATTCGATCACCATTATGTCGAATACCATTATGCCGACGGCTCCATCATGAACAGCCAGTGCCGACATATCAAAGGAACGTATTCACGCGTGGATGAAACGATTGTTGGAACGAAGGGCACCGTGTACTGCGGCGCCGGTCAGATCAGGCTTGGAGACAAGACGTTGTATGCTTACGATATGAAGAAGGAAAACAATCCTTATCAGACAGAGCACGACGAACTCTTCGCTGCCATCGCCAAGGGCGAGTTCAAGTTTGCCGACGCCGAGAATGGGGCAAAGGCCACGCTGACTGCCATCATTGGAAGGCTTGCGACGTACTCCGGCCAGGTCATCGACTGGGATACTGCCTTAAACTCGGGTCTCAGCATTCAGCCCGCGAAGTACGCCTTTGACGCGGAACCTCCGGTGTTGCCTGATGCTGATGGCTTCTATCCTATTGCTGTTCCCGGAAAGACGGTTTACTTCAGTGAACGGGCTTCCGTGGGAGGAAACTGATGAATTAATCTGCGCGGATGCCCGAAATGCATAGAGGCATCCGCCAGTACTATCCCTACCTCTTCGATTTACCTGCCTAAGCGCGGCCGGGATAGCCCGGCTGTTCGCTGCGAATCATTTTTATTTATCTTGCAGGTTTTACACCGCATTGAAATTCCTCAGGCCCATACTTTCCACCCTATATAAAATCTGGGTCTTCCTGGTTTTTACTGTGTTCATGATCCTCCTGCTGCCGGGCATCATCCTCCCTTTCCTGTTCGGTCAGCGGGCGGGCTGGTTGAGCTACCGATTTCTGGCACTCTGGTCGTGGATCTTCAGCAAGCTGAACTTCATCCGATACCGCATCAGTGGCCGGGAGAACATCGTCCGGGGCGAGTCCGTCATCTACGTGAGCAATCACACCTCGTTTCTGGACATCCCGGGAATTACAATGGCAATACCAGGTCAGTATCGGCCACTGGCGAAGAAAGAGCTACTCAAAATTCCCATCTTTGGATGGATCGCACGGTCGGCGTCCGTGATCGTTGACAGGTCCAATCCAAAAAGCAGGAAGGAGAGCATGGAACGGCTGAAACGGATCATCAACATGGGTATCCCGATACTCATTTTTGCGGAGGGTACGCAAAACCGCACCAAGGAAATCCTTCAACCGTTCAAGGACGGAGCTTTTCGTATGGCCATTGATACGCAACGGCCAATTCAGCCTATGGTTGTCCTCGGTGCCGGCCCGTTGATGCCTCCGGGCACCATCGACCTGAAGCCGGGCACCATACGGATCGTTATCGGCGAGCGAATACCCACGGATGGGTTAACTGTCGCTGACGTTCAAGAGCTGAAAGAAAAAACATTTAATATCATGAAGGGAATGATCGAAGCGGCGACTGCCAAATAAGGCGATTGTTCCTTTTCTCCCCAGGTAACCCAACAATTTCCTTCAAGTTCTCAATATTCTTACACGGCTGACTAAGGCGGAACGAATCGCACACATGGCCTTCTATGGCCGCGCACAGCAGAGATTTTGTAGGCGCACAGCCTATACGTTACCACTGGTAAGAGACAAAACTGTTGTCGATAAGCACCCTGTGTGATATTCCTACATCCCGGCAGCAGATAAATCCCAGAGACCTAAATTTGGGGTTTGGGATATAACCGAAGAGAACCGTTATGAAGAAGCTTTCACTACTGTTTCCCATCATCTTTTTTGCCAGCATAGTTAGCGCGCAGACACTTAATAACAACTGGACGTCCGATCTTGAAGCCGAGCTCAGGGAGTTCACATCCTGTGATGACGACATGGATTGCGCTGAATTTTCGGGCAAGGCCTTGCAAGTGGTTTACAAGCTCAACGATTTTTACCAACCGCAGCAAAAGCGCTTTATGCATGTCGGTGAGATCATTGCGTTCTTGCAGGACAATAAATCGTGGACCATGCTGGGTCCTGCCTACAAGCAGGACGTATTGAACCAGGCGCAGCAGCACGCCAACAGCAAAAAGGCCGTCATTGCTGTTTATTCTGGCACGAACGGCGTCGGCCATGTGGCATTGATCCTGCCCGGGGACCTTCAGGCATCCGGCTCATGGGGTCTGAACGTACCGAACTCCGCGTCGTTCCTGACGGTAGAACCTGCAAAATCGTACATAGGGAAGGGCCTGTCGTACGCGTTCACCAAGAACCACCTCAAGGATGTGGTGATCTTCGCCCGAAAGTATTGACGTCTCTATTCGCCCTTCAGTCTCTCCGTGATGTTAACATGGGCGTCACGGAGGGTGTAGTACGTTGTTATGGCCATGGGGATCAGCAAGTCGACAGCCGCTCCGGTAGCAAAAATCCAAATGTCAATTTTGGCCTCATAAACAAATCGCCCGAGCCATCCGGTTGAGAGGACCGTGAAATACAACGTGGTATGCGAAGCGTATGGCTTCCGAAAAATGCGACTCACTTAACATATGTTAATCCCAACGCTTCCCTTGTGCGCACACGGATTTTTTTTTGATTTTTTTCTTGACATAGAGAGGAGCATTTTTATACTTTTAATCAACCAATAGGCCTATTGTTATAAAGCAATAAAATAAAAAAATAAACCTCTCAAATCATGAAAACCCTCACACACCGGCTGGGCTACGGCCTGGCCTTCTTAGTCATCATTGTATCCTGTTCCCAGCCCGAGTCGGAAGAACCCGTAATCGACACCTCGCGCGACGTCGTCGAAGTGAGCGGGGAGTATATGACCGATCTGATGACAGCGTACAGGACGTTTGTG
>JAJJPK010000203.1:0-10449 GCA_032907565.1 Cyclobacteriaceae bacterium
CTACACCACCGGCCTCTACACGTCACCCCATCTCAAGTCGTTCACCGAACGTATTCGCGTCAATGGCGCGGAGATGGAGGAAGACGCTGTAACTGATTTTGTGAATCGTGTGACTGTTCTCATCGAAGACGTGAAGCCATCGTTTTTCGAGATCACTGTTGCCATGGCGTTTGAGTACTTCGCGGCAAAGCAAGTGGACGTCGCCGTTATCGAAGTGGGTCTCGGCGGACGGCTCGATTCGACGAACGTTGTCCGGCCCGTACTGTCGGTGATCACAAACATCGGGATGGATCATAAGGAACTGCTCGGTGGCACGAGGGAGAGCATCGCTCTTGAAAAAGCAGGGATCATTAAGGATGGCGTTCCCGTGATCGTGAGCGAACGACAGCCGGAAGTTGAGCAGATCTTCCGTACCGTGGCCGCCGACAAGAATGCCCCGCTGGCGTTTGCCGAAAGTGAACTGACGATCCGAAAAAAGGGAACAAAGATCGATATTGCGAAAGGGAACAACCTGGTGCTTGCAGATGTTGAGCCCGGGTTGAAGGGGTCATACCAGGATCAGAATCTGTGCGGTGCGCTGATGGCGTTGCTGATGCTGCGCGACAGGGGATTTGACCTGCCGGATGATGCCATCCGAAAGGGAATACGCGACGTAGCGATCCTGACCGGCCTTCGGGGAAGGTGGCAGCAACTGCGCGAACGCCCCCTTGTGATTTGTGATACTGCGCACAACGTCGAAGGCCTTCAACGCGTGGCGACACAGATCAAGGAACAGCGTTATAAAAAACTGCACATTGTTTTTGGTATGACCCGGGAAAAGGACCCTGACGCGCTTCTGGAACTCCTGCCAGCGGAGGCACTGTATTATTTTTGTCGTGCCACCATTCCCCGCGCTATGGGTCCGGAAATACTGGGAGATCGTGCACAGTTAAAGGGACTTACCTACATGGTGATACCCGATGTGGCAGAGGCCGTTTGTACGGCGATACAGGCCGCAGGTCCCGACGACATGGTGTTTATAGGGGGAAGCACATTTGTTGTAGCCGAAGTGGAAGGAATATGAAAAGGAAACTGGAACGGTTCAGGATTATCGAGGCGCGAGAGAACGTCATCGAACCTTCGAAGCCCATTTATAACGAGGTAAAGGGAAGGTGGAACGAACTGGTGTTCAGAAATGACAGTCCCATTACCGTTGAACTTGCTTGTGGCCGCGGAGAATATACAGTAGGCCTTGCCGCACGTTTCCCCGACAGGAATTTTGTCGGTGTAGATATCAAAGGCGAACGGATATGGAAGGGCAGTACCCTTGCACTGGAACAAAACCTTCACAACGCCGCCTTCCTGCGCGCCCAGATACAGCTGCTCGGAAGCTTTTTCGCGCCCGGCGAGATCGCCGACCTGTGGTTGGTTTTTCCTGATCCCAGGCCACGCAAGCGCGACGTCAAACGCAGGCTGACGAACCCGACGTTCCTCAACATGTACCGACGCCTGCTTCGACCCGGTGGCCATATCCGGTTAAAGACCGACAATACCGGGTTGTATGAGTATACCCTGGAAACACTTAGCACCATGGCAGGGGTGGACGACCTGGTGCATACGGACGACCTCTACAACTCGCCGCTACGGCCCGAATGTTACGACATTCGCACCAACTACGAAGAGAAGTTTGCACTCCAGGGAGAACGGATAAAATATATTCGCTGGCAGATGGCCAATGCGGTAACTGCACCCGCAGCTTCTGAAACTCAAGCCTCGAGTTCTTCCAGTACGCGCGCAATACTGTCGTAGTCCTTGTATCCGGGACGTTCTTCGGCCGTTCCCCGAAGTGCGATACCGCTGATGTCCAATTGTTCGAGCAGGGGTGAGACTTCCCGTTCGGGATCAACCGCGAGCAGAACGTCGAAGTCGGGACGCAACTTCGTGATCAGATCCGTTTGTTCATGATCAACGATAACATAGCGAATTGGCTTTTGCCCGGATCGGAGGATGTCGATGTCCTTTGCCTGTCGAACGTTCACGATGATATCAAGTCTGGGAAGGTTTTCGAGTAAATGAAGGTCCTCGGCGAAGACCTCAACGAGGTCGGGTTGGTAGCTCTCAATAATTTGCTGCAGGTTCACGTCAGGTGTCATGCCGTAGAGTTCGGCGACTGCCGCTGGCCCGGAGATCCATCCCCGCAGGTCCTGGTACAAGGCCTCGGACACATATCCTTCCTGGCCTGGAATGACGGTAAAGCCCAACATATCGACGCCCATCCCGGCGCAATATCGCGCATCGCTGAGGTTCGAAATATTGCCAACTTTGACCTGTGTTTTCAGCATCATGCCGATCGTTATCAAATAAATTGCACGGATTTCGCTTACTTGCTTGTTGAGCGTCAGGGCAAAAATAAGCGGGCCGCTGAATATTTTTGGGCCGATGCTGTTGTTCGTACGAAGATTTCAATAAAACGGTGAAGTTCCGGCAATTTTTTAGCCTTCTGGCGGTCATTTCAGCCGCTATCCTGACCGCCTGCAGCTCGTCGCCAGCGCCGACGCGTTCGGACCTAACCTACCTGCCGCTGAAGAAGGGCGTGTACCAGGTTTACGACGTGGACTCGGTGTGGTACACCATAACGGGTCGCGAGGAGCAGCATTATGAATTACTCACCGAGGTAGTTGACTCATTCCCCAATACCGAAGGGGGATTGACCTACGTTATATATCGATACAAGCGGTCGGATCCGGGATCCGAATGGTCGTACCAGGATACCTGGTCGGCACGGGTCGACGGACGCCGCGTGGTGGTTTCGGAAGGCAGCACGGCATTTGTCAAATTCACGTTGCCGATCTGGGCGAAGACGAGTACGAGATGCTCCGTGCGGGGGCGTCTTATACCGCTAATGGGGTGATGTTTGCCGACTGTATTGAGGTCAACCAAAATGATGATGACGACAAGATTGTTCGTACCGATATACGGAAGGAGGTATATGCCCGGGACGTCGGGCTAATCGCAAGGGAAATTCGTATCTTGAATTATTGTACTGCCGGATGTATTGAATTCGGTGAGATTGAGTCAGGTGTGGAGTATGTGCAAACGATAAAGTCGTATGGTATCAGGTAAGGGTGTACTGTCGTTCGTCTTTCTTCTGCTTGCGTTTTCCCTTCAGGCGCAGGACAACCGCTACATGATATTCTTCAAAGACAAGCAAGGGACGGCTTACGATATCAGCAATCCTTCGGAATTTTTGGGCGATCGTGCTCTGGATCGTCGTGTGCGACAAGGCATCCAGGTTGTCGAACAGGATCTTCCAGTATCCGGTGTGTACCTCGAGGGTGTGGAAGCGACAGGCGCCACCGTGATGCATGCCAGCCGATGGATGAATGGTGTACTGGTATCCTGCAACGAGGCTACAAGGTCCATCCTTGAATCGTTACCTTATGTCAGTCGCGTTGAGCGCGTTGCTCCAGGAGGGAAGCCATCACCTTCCGGAAGACGAAAGGTCAGCAGCCGCACAACTGAATCGGCAGAGTCGCTGGTGAACGCCAACCAGTTGACGTTGGTGGGTTTGGACGAAATGCATGCGGCAGGCTATACGGGCGAAGGTGTTCAAATCGCAGTCATGGACGCAGGGTTTCCTGGCGTTACCACGGCCCCGGCCTTTAGTCACATCTTTGATGACAATCGACTGATCGACGCATACGATTTTGTACACGACGATCCCGACCCCTTCGTACAGAGCAACCACGGCACCAGCGTCTTATCCGTTATCGCTGGCTATATACCCGACGTCTATATCGGGGGAGCGTATGGCGCTTCGTTCCACTTGTACATTACTGAGGATGTGTCGGGCGAATACCGCATCGAAGAATACAACTGGCTGTTTGCGGCCGAACGTGCCGACAGTGCGGGGGCAGATATCATCAGTACGTCGCTGGGCTATAATACGTTTGATGACCCGACCATGGACTATGACAAGAGCGCCCTGGACGGAAAAACCACGGTAATTGCCCGCGCAGCACAATGGGCTTCCGAGCGCGGGATAGCTGTAGTCTCGAGTGCCGGAAATGAAGGAAATAATTCGTGGAAGATCATTACGACACCAGCCGACAATGAACGTGTTCTGGCTGTTGCGGCGACGAACGCAAACGGCGTGAGAAGTCCTATCAGCTCTGTAGGACCTTCAGCAGACGGCAGGATAAAGCCGGACGTAGGGGCTATGGGTATCGGCGTGTCCGTCGTGAACCCGTCCGGCAGCCTGGGAATGGCGAGCGGAACGTCACTGGCAGCACCTATAGTCACCGGACTCCTCGCCGGCATCTGGCAGAAATACCCGCATCTCACCAATGAGCAACTGCTCGATGCAGTGCGCTCAACGGCTTCGCAGGCAGAAAACCCTGACAATCTGCTCGGCTATGGGATACCGAATTTCCGGGCTGTATCGAATATGCTGGATTGGCAGCCACAGGATAAACCCATGACCGTTGCGCCGAACCCCGTGACAGATACGCTGGTGGTTCGTCCCGATGACCCCGAACAGGAAACGTGTTTCATTGAAATTATTTCGCTGCAAGGACAGGTCTTGAGTAGCCAGACGGTCGCGTTCGACTGGGTTGCGCGCGGGTTTCAGGCAGACTGCAGCAAGCTGCCTTCGGGAATGTATTTTCTTCGGATCCGCGCGGGACAGGATGTGTATTCATTCAAGGTAGTGAAGCTGTGATCTTTTAGATCAATTCTAAATTCCTTTTCCCGTTTTTCATTTCAAGGCAGTTTGCCTTAACTTTCTGCTCCTTCACCACAAAGGGTATTATCTTGGAAAACTAACGACGTTCACCAAATAATACCTGCTATGACCCCAAAGAAGAGCATTCTATCACGTAGAAGTTTCATTGCTACAACCGGCGCAGCTATGGCCGGAGGGCTAATGCTCAATCCCTTATCCGTATCATCGAAGGCATCGCCTGCAAAGAAAATGCGCATCGCTATTGTCGGTACCGGCGACCGCGCACTCGGAATGTGGTCAAAGGATGTCGCCGAAACCTACGGCGACACGGTCGAGTATGTCGGATTATGCGATATCAACCCGGGAAGGGTGTCGTTTTTCAAATCGGCTACCGGGTTTACCTGTCCTACGTACACCGACTTCGAAAAGATGATGAAGGAGACAAAACCCGATACCCTCATCGTTACGACAGTGGATGCTACGCATAGCGAGTTCATCATCAAGGGTATGGAGATGGGCGCCAACATCATCACGGAGAAGCCGATGACTACGGATGAAGAAAAGTGTGAGGCTATTCTCCAGGCGGAAAAGCGAACGGGAAAGAAGGTAATTGTAACATTTAACTACAGGTACTCGCCGCACAGGGCACGTGTATACCAATTGCTGCGGGCTGGCGAGATCGGCGATCTGACGTCGGTAGACTTTCACTGGTATCTCGATACACGCCATGGCGCTGATTATTTCCGGCGCTGGCATCGCCTGAAGGAAAAGGGAGGGACGCTTTGGGTACACAAGGCCACGCACCACTTCGACCTGCTCAACTGGTGGATCGAGTCCGACCCGGAAGAGGTGTATGCTACGGGGATGTTGGAGTTCTACGGTAAGCACGGCCCGTTCCGCGACTCACACTGCCGGCCTTGCCCGCATAAGGACAAGTGCAAGTTCTATTACGACATCACGAGGAACAAGCGCCATATGGATCTATATGTGGCCAATGAAAAATATGACAATTACCACCGCGACGGCTGTGTGTTCCGCGAAGACGTGAACATCTATGATAAGATGGCGGCGACCATCAAGTACGCCAATGGTGTCCACGTGAGCTATTCGCTGACTACGTATTCTCCTTATGAAGGTTATCGCATTGCATTTAATGGTACCAAGGGGCGCATCGACATGTGGATCCAGGAAAGTAATCCCGTCGAAGACCGCAACTACGATGAGATTATGCTCACGAGGAACTTCGGAACCCGCGAGTTCATCCGTGTGCCCCACGGCACAAGCGGGCATGGTGGTGGCGATAGGATCCTGAAAGACTCTATCTTCAAAGGCGTCACGGAAGATCCGCTCAGGCAATCCGCCGGCGTCCGTGACGGCGCATTATCCATACTCGTCGGCATCGCCGCCCGCAAGAGCTGCGAAACCGGCCAGCCTATTAAGATCGCAGATCTGACGAGCATTAAGCCGGAGGTGAAGCGGCAGTTTGTGGCGGGGTAAATGTGTTGAAGTGTTGAGGTGTTAGTGTGTTGAGGTTCGGCCCGTTCAACGCTTGCACAAAGTCGAGGACGCACACTTTACGATCAAGGCGAAACTTCAACACTTCAACACTTCAACACCTCTACGGTATCCTCTCCAATCCTTCCCATCTCACCTTCCACCTTCCATCCTTAGGAAAGCCAGGTGCTTCTTCCATTGCGCCTTCCCAGCCGGCAGCCATCATTGCCACTGCAGTTAGGAGCCCACCGTTGCCGGGTAGATAAAGACGCAGGCGTTGATCCTGGTAGTTGTGGCCGTTCACGAGGTAGGTGTTCTTTTGTACGTCCATCAGCAGGGCATCGACCGCCTTATCCGGTTTGCCCAGCCGTGCGGCGCACATGGCAAGCATGGGATAATCCCATCCCCAGGTAGTCTCCCAGTTCCAGCGGTTCATGATCTCATCGAATGTCTTGGCCATGATCGCTGTATCGATTTTCTCGGTTAAAGGAAGCACACCGTAAGCGCCGGTAACGACCGGGTGGTCCCTGCGGTTGGCGTCATCGGTATAGGCTTCTACCGCGCTGGCTGCGGGAAGGTAATAGCCGTTGTGTTGGGGCAGGGGAGCGAGTTTTTCAATCACGTCCTGCCAGGAGGGATCAGGTTCTAGTCCGGCCCTGTTGCGCCATTGTTGGGCGAGTTCAAGGGCATACCGCCAATAGGCTAGCTCGAATGGCGGATCATTGGTTTCCGTAGCCGGAAATATTTCTTGCGCCGGAATCAGCGGTTGACAGAGATGATACAGGCTGTCGGCTGCGCTGAACCTGGCATACGACGCCATGAATTGTGCGGTTTCAAAAACGATCTCCTGGTACTTCTCCAACGCGTTTTCAGGGTCTTCACGATACAATAACTCCGCGTAGTAGATGGGATGGGGTTGTTGCCAGGCTAAGAAGACGCCAACGCTGGACGGACTTTCATTGCCGTAAGGGTCCGTCATCTTAGGCCAACGCGCGCCGCGATATCCTTGCCATGAGGCCGTTTGCCGCGCCTTGTCCAATATCCGGCTGTAATACCCCATAGACTTTTCGAGCAGCTCTGGGCGACCCCAGAGCGCAAAATGTACGCCATGCCACCAGTGCATTTCGAGGTGGAATTTGCCGTACCAGCTGTTCATGGTAAGACCAGTCTCCTGCGGCGGAAGTGTTCCCGCGCACTGCGCGCGCGTGAGGTATTGTGAAAGGACAACGCGGCGTTCCAACTCTTGTGCACGGGGATCGGTACATTGAGAAAAGTCGATTATCCCTCCGGAATTCCAAAAGTTGCTCCAGAATACGGCGCTTTGGTTCTGCAGTCGATCGAAGTCGGCAGTAACGGCTTCCGCTTTGTCCGGACTGTAGTGCACGGTGAACTCCAATACTTCGTCGTCCTGGTCCGGCGTAATCGCGAAAGTGTGCGAAGTGGTTTCGTCGAGACGTGCGCCGGTATGACCGACGTGAACAAAGTATCGCGTTGAATCCAGCACGCGCTCCAGGAGTGTTTCGTCAGTCGCGGCAAATGAAACCAACGTCTTGTGGCGATTGGGTTTTTCGAAATCATAACCGGGACACACGTGACATTCGGCGCCGTACGGAAACGCAAGCCACACACTGAGTTTGCCATCGCGTACCATCGGAGAGGTAATGCGGGTGGCTATACCGTCTGTGTCAGTTAGCGAGACAAGTTCTACTTTTACCGGGTTGCCGTCAACTGTGTATTCGCTGACTATTGTACCCGACCACAGGTCAAGCGTTTGGCTAATATTTTCCAGGTCGTTCAGCAGGGCGGGAGTGCCGTCTTTCTTGATCAGCCGAAGGCCTGTTAACCCCAAGTGCAGGCGGTGGGGATTGGCGCGTAGCCAGCGCGTAGCATCTCGTGCTCTCCCGTCATTGCGCTGAACGGCATACGGCACCTTTCTGCCGTCGCAGGTTTCGTATTCCCGTGCGACATCGTTTAGCGTGTATTGTTTGTCGGTTGGAATGGCGTGCCATCCCCATTCTGCCTGAGTGCCGAGTGAAATGCCGTTTTCATAGTCGCGGTAAAAGGTTTGCAGTCCGGATACGTCCACCGTAAACGTGAAGGCTCCGTTTCCCACGGAAAGGGAACCCAAAGTGTCGGGTGCAGTGAGATGTACGTTGTGTCGCGTGACCACTGACTGACGAGCGATGACGGACTCGGTGTCTGACGGAGTAGCACAGGAAATAACGAGCAGGATGACACTAAACGTCAGCGTTTGTCGCATGCCGGCGGGAATTATTCTTTTACTGCTGCTACTTCTTCTGCCGTGACGATGGGGCCAGCGTTTCCCCAGCTGTTGAGGATGTAGTTCATGACGTCGGCCACTTCCGTGTCGGTTAGACCTTGAGGGGTCATGAAGTTGTTGTAGGTAACACCATTGACGGTGATCTCACCTTCCTGTCCGAATTTTACGGCGTGAATAGATGCTTCTCGTTTTTGCAGGAGGTAGTCTGATCCGGCGAGCGGTGGAAACACAGAGGGTATTCCCTGGCCGTTCTCCATGTGGCAAGTGATACACCGTTCTTCATAAATGATCTTTCCACGCGCCATGCTTTTTGCGAGTTCGTCATCCTGGGCCGTATAGGGCATGATGAAAGACAAAAACAGCATGGCAAGAACAATTGGAAATGCAGCGAGCTTTTTCATATGGGACAAATATATTCAAGTAGTCTGAACGATGACTCGTGAGATTATTGGATTTACTTGATTGGTCGTAGAAGCCTTGATTCGCTTCGTTGACAAGCCCTTCGATAGGCTCAGGACAAGCTCAGGAGCCCGGCTGAGTTTGCACCAAAGGATGAGTGGGGTTATAACGCACTAACCGGGAACGGGTGAGTGGGTGAATTACACGTCATATAACTAGCGTCGTTGCGGAAAATTCACGATAATAGAGTCCTCCTTTGCAACGAAACGCTTCCCCCATGATCCGCCTTCTTTGCTTGATATTCACGTGTTTGCTCGTTGCCAACCTGCAGGCACAACAAAAGGAAATAATGTATGTCGGTACTTTTTTCGGAACCGGCAGCGAGGGGATATACGTACTGGAATTCGATCGTGCAAAGGGTAAATTCACGCACATCCAGACCGTCCCCACACGCGAGAGTCCGACGTTTCTCGACATACACCCGTCGGGAAAATTTCTATATGCGGTAAACAGGGGGTCCGTAGACCAAATGGAAAACTCGGGCTCCGTAAGTGCCTTTGCCATCGATGGCGCTACTGGCAAGCTTACGTTACTCAATGAACGGCCATCATACGGAAGCGGACCGTGTCACATCAGCGTGGGTAAATCGGGCAAATGGGCATTCATCTCCAACTATCAGGAAGGCAATGTTGTGATCATGCCCATATTCGACGACGGCCTTCTTGGCTCCACCGCCGGGGCACGCCGCCATTTGGGCAGCAGCGTGAATACCGATCGCCAGGAAAAGCCGCACGTACACTCGGCTGTCGTCGCCCCCGACAACAATTTCGTGCTGGTATCCGATCTCGGGACTGACCGCATTCACAGCTATCGCTTCAATCCCGCTAACGGGACCATCGCGGATGCGGACGTGCCTTTTGTCAGCGTAAAACCCGGCTGTGGGCCGCGTCACCTGGCTTTTCACCCTAACGGATCGGTGGTGTACTCAGCCGAAGAACTGTCCTCGACTGTAGCCGTTCTAGATTATGACAAGAGTACCGGTACGCTCACCATGCGGGCCGACAGCATTCAGAGCCTTCCGCACGACTTCAAGGGTCAAAACACAGCTGCCGACATACACGTCCATCCCAACGGCCGCTTTCTGTACATGTCGAACCGCGGTTATAACGCATTGGCCATTTTTTCCATCGACCAGGGTGGCATGATAACCCTGACCGGACAGCAGGACACCAAAGGAAAGATTCCGCGCAATTTTCTTATTGATTTGAAGGGTGAGTTTCTGTGGGTTGCCAACCAGGATTCGAACAACATCGTCACCTTTCGGGTGAATCCCAAGACCGGGAAGCTGACGTTTGTTTCGGATACGCCCGGCATCCCATCGCCCGTGTGCCTCAAGATGCTCGCACTGAAGTAGGCGACCACGCCATTTTTTGCACCAACCGATGATGTCATGAGAATTGTGTCAATTCTTGCTCTTGTCTTTGCCTTTCTCATAGCAGACGCGCAATCCCTTCCTCCGCGGAACCGAATCCTGAAGGCCATGAGGGTGGCCATCAGTTACTTCATGAAGAAG
>JAJJPK010000204.1:0-10301 GCA_032907565.1 Cyclobacteriaceae bacterium
CCGCTTTCGACGCCAAGCTCGCGACCACAGGCTCTGTTCGACTCACGTGGACTACAGCCTCAGAAGTGAACAACGACTATTTCACCATCGAAAGGTCAGCCGACGGTGAACGGTATGAAGCTATTGGCGACATTGCCGGAAGCGGCACGACCAACACCGCCCGGCACTACAGTTACGAAGATCTCATACCACTCGCGGGAAGAAGTTACTACCGCCTGAAGCAAACGGATTATGACGCAACCTTCACCTACTCGCCGGTGGTAGTCATCGACAACGACCTCGATCAACGGCCCGTGCTCACGGTGTTCCCTAATCCCTCGAAGGGAGCGTTTGTGGGTATCCGACTTACAGGGCTTACAGGTGTAGTTGAGATTCCAGTGGCAATCTATGCTCCGGCAGGACGGCTCATCGCAATGCTCACGCTGATCAGCAACGGTGAGTCGATACTGGAAGAGCAGTGGTACCCCGATAACCCACTACCATCAGGTGTCTACATCGTAAAAGCGGGACCACTTACACGCGAACTTATGGTGCCCTGACACTTCAACCGGGAGTCGGGTTGAACGACCTTCTATCGATGGGGGGACAGCCCCGGCCCAAACTTTCATTACTTTGCACAAAAACGCGACATGAAACACCGTATCCTCACAGTCGCTTTCCTGGCCTGTCTGTCTACTGCAACCCTCGCCCAGGATTTCGGCCTCTCATTCTCCTACTTTCTTCCCAAGAACGGCTATTTCTCTACACCGATCAGCCCATTCTCGATCCGAGGTGTGGGTGTTGAGCTCATGCCATTTCTTGCCATCGAGACCGGCGCATCGTTATATCGTATGTCGGGGTTGAATATGAAGGATCTCCCGTTCGAGTCGAAGTCGCCACTCGTCGGCCCCAATTTCACGATCTTCATTCCTGCCGAGCTCGTTTTCCAACTGAAGGGCTCGGCTCTGGAGTTCGACATCAAGGGAGGTGGATTTTTCTTTTACGGCTTCGACCAGCGTATCAACTACGGTAACATGGACAAGGCGATTCGTACCTATGAGGGATGGACTGTCGCGAACTCATCGTTTACGTTCGACAACAAGCCCGGCTTCGGCTATCACGGTGGCGTCGAACTCACAGTGTATGTCGCCAGCCAGTTCGGGATTTCACTCGAGGTCAATTACCTCGTGGGCCAGTCGAAGTTCCCCCTGACCGGAACGTATGCCGGTGGCAACAACACCATCGAAACGAAGAATGTTGATTTTGCAGATGCCAAGATCGACCTCACAGGTCTTGAAATTGCGCTTGGCGTTATCTTTACCTCCGGAGGTCAGCAGCCGCGCCGAAGGCGGTAACGACAACTGATCAATTGATACAACAATAATTCAATCCATGATAACTTCAACCGTCCAATATCACGGTGACCTGAGAACGACCTGTACGCACGTGCGTTCATCCTCCTCTATTATCACCGATGCGCCTGTCGACAATCACGGAAAGGGTGAAGCCTTCTCTCCTACTGATCTTTTGGCTACGTCGCTCGCAACATGCATGTTAACTACCATGGGCATTCGTGCGATGAAGGAAAACATTCCGTTTCCCAAAGCGAGCGCAGAGGTCACAAAAATCATGGGGTCGAATCCACGACGCGTTACAGGCATCGTCGTTAATGTCAACATGTCCGGGCTCACGCTCACTGATGACCAGAAAAAAATTCTGGAAGACACTGCGATTAATTGTCCCGTGGCTAAGAGTCTGCATCCGGAGATTAGACAGGAGGTGAGCTTCCAATATTAGGTAGTGTTGCCGTAAAGCGGCCACCGGCCTGCTTTAAGGTTAGTGCCCGACTGCCCAACCAGGTTGAGACACTTAGCGTGCACCAGGCGGGCAGGTGGGTTGAAGTCGTTTGGCCTTTCGACAGGCTCAGGGTCCGAATGGTTTCTCCAAAATATTGAGAATATATATAAGCGGATGAAAACCGGTCCCTGAGCCTGTCGAAGGGCAGATCATTTTCCTATCTTGTCCGCTCGAGAATCATGATCCACGAAAACGAGCGCATAGCGGAGGTTTCGGTTGCGGGACAGCGGTTTGTGTTATACCCGCAGCGGGCGGCGTACTGGCGGGAGGAAAAGGCACTGCTGTTGGCGGATTTGCATCTGGGGAAAGTAAGCCATTTTCGTCGTGCCGGGATTCCGGTTCCCAGCCGCGTGAACCGCGATACGCTGGATGCTCTCGTAGGCTTAATCGCCATGTCGCAAGCGCGGCGGGTGATTTGCCTGGGTGACCTGTTTCACAGTCATTACAACGGCGAGTGGGAGGAGTTCGGCGAAGTGGTGCGCCATTTTCCGGCAATAAAGTTCGAACTTGTGTTGGGAAACCACGACATCATGAGCCGCATTCAGTACGAACGAAAATCGCTGGCGGTTCATGAAAAACTGAAAATAGGACCGTTCCTGCTGACCCATCATCCCCGTGAAGAGCATGAGGGAGAGGATTATAATTTGGCCGGGCACGTGCATCCCGCGGTCCAGCTCAGCGGCAAGGGCAGGCAGGCCATGACGCTGCCGTGTTTTTATTTCGGATCCCGCCAGGGTTTCCTTCCCGCTTTCGGAGCATTCACGGGCATAGCCCGGATCAAGCCCGAAAAGGATGGTCGGGTTTTTGTAATTGTTGCGGATAAGGTGATGCCGGTCGAATAATACGCATCACACGCCGCCTTTTTTTGCGACGGATGAAGAAACCGCTATGAGACATTTTTTGATCCTCCTGCTGGCCTGGATATCATTCGCTGCCGGCGCACAGGACACAACGAGAATATCCCTGCTTTTTGCCGGCGACATCATGGGGCACGACAGTCAGATCGCCTCGGCATACAATC
Organism: Cyclobacteriaceae bacterium; assembly: GCA_032907565.1. Lineage (GTDB taxonomy): Bacteria > Bacteroidota > Bacteroidia > Cytophagales > Cyclobacteriaceae > ZC4RG29. Next base: position 2,858 of record JAJJPK010000204.1, read on the forward strand.
CATCAACCGGGCAACACGACTATACTTCGTGCTTCGCAAGTATGAAGCCCTATGTTGAAATTGCAGACATCGCCATCGGCAATCTCGAGGTGACGTTGGCAGGCCCACCGTACAAAGGCTATCCCCAGTTCAGTTCTCCCGACGCCCTGGCTGTCGGCCTGCGTGAAATCGGCTTCGACGTGCTGGTCACTGCCAATAACCATTCCGTCGACCGCGGAAGGAAGGGCATACTCCGCACGATACGTGTGCTGGACAGCCTCGGCATTCCGCACACAGGGACGTTTGCCGACGAGGCAGCGCGGCGCAACGAGTATCCGCTATTGCTCAACAAAAACGGCTTTACCCTTGCCCTGCTTAACTATACGTACGGCACAAACGGCATACCGGTGCCGGCACCAGGTATGGTGAACTTGATCGACACCGCACAAATGCGGGCCGACATAAACAAGGCCAGGCAAGTGAAACCCGATGCCATCATCGTGTTCATGCATTGGGGCAATGAATATGAAAGTCTTCCCACGCGTGGCCAACGCCAACTGGCCGACTATCTCTTTGGCCTTGGTGCCGACCTCGTCATCGGCTCACACCCACACGTACTTCAACCCATGGAGTGGCGCAAAGACAAGAACAAGTTGGTCGTTTATTCGTTGGGCAACTTCGTCTCCGGACAACGCAAGCGCTATACAGACGGTGGTGCAATGGCGTACACCGAACTGATGAAGATCAGATACAAGCCCGACAGTGTTGTGACGTCCATTGATTCTGTCGGATATTTCCTGCAATGGGTGTATCGGACCGAAGATGAAAGGCGCGATTACTACATGATCCCGGTGCCCCTTGCTGAACAGAACCCTTCCACGCTTCGGGGAGGTTCAACATCGCAAGCTGCATTTAAGCAATTTGTGTCCGATTCGCGATCCCTTTACGGCAAACACAATATCAACGTTCCTGAAATCGCACAAGTACAGCCCGACTCATCCATACGTTACCGCATTCACGTAGCCGCAGCTACCAACCAGACTGGCGGCGCATCCCTTCCCACGCTTGATGCCTATTATTTCTATGGCGTTGATCCTATTGCAGATGAAACGGGCGTAACACATGTGATTGGAAATTTCAATGACCCTGGCTACGCCGAACGTCTGTGCAAGCGACTGATCGAGGCTGGACACGAGGCGAAGGTAGTGAGGTATGTTAACGGAGCAATGACCCAGTAGCCCGTCATTTTCCTCGGATCACCATTGCATTTACTTTAGATTCTTTTAACTTAGCATACTATCATTTCAACTCGTCCAGAGCCACGCTTTTCCTCACCAACAAAGGAAATGAAACGAATAGCATTGTCCCTAATCGTGGCACTGGGACTCGCATCTTGCGAGGAAGAAGGCTCACCCAGCCTCGTCTGCGGTAAAAAAGATCCGTTGAATGAATTGCCCTGGCTGAAACAAGAAATGAGTCATCTTCTGGGAGGCCCCACGCTTAATGCCGTCGTGCTGTACATATATGAGGGCAGGGAAGTCCTGGAACTCCAGGGATCTGTTTTCAGCTCCACCAACCAGCATCAATACTATTGCGACGGCGAAAAATTGGATTTCGACGACCCGGTCCGTTTTCAGGACTATAGGCAAAAGCGTGTTGAGAAAGCCGTCTTGTATGGAACGAAGATATGGGAGTAGTTCTGGTAGAGACGTTGCATGCAACGTCTCTACTATTACCTGTACGACTATCGCCTCACGACGATGACATTCGGCATACAGAACGAAGGCGGTTCACTGTATCTCAACCTCAACCTCTGCGCTTAACTGCTGCGCAAGATTCGTAACATAATCCTCAAAATACTCCGGGTCGCGGAAACCTTCATCGCTTAGTTCCCAACAGCCAACGGCATAGTAGGTTACAGGCGATTGCTCAGCGATCTTAAGTTTGCCGTAAAACGTGTTGGAGAAAATGCCTTCCTTAGGTGCTTCGTCGTTACCCTGGTAAACATCGCGGGGGAGAATCAGTGCGAGTCCGAGCCACCATTCACGGTCGTACGTCTGCTGGTCGTGCGTGAGTAGAACCACATAACGATCATTGACCATAATCTCCTTGAGTGGATTCCGTGTGTTGCTGTTTACGAGTCCGACGAGAAGCGTCTCATCACCCTGAAGCCCCGATACGTTCACAGTATTTTGATAGGCATACATACCGGGCCAGATGCTGACACGCTCATGTACCTGGTACGTGCGATCAAAGGGTCTCCAGTTGAGGTAGTTGAAATCGAGGATGGAACGCACGGGGCCTTCCTGAACGATGTGGCACGTAGCGCGCTCCACGTTCGTGACTGTATCTCCTGCTGCCGTTCCGATTCGCGAAAGGGTGTCGCCAATCATCAGGTTGATACCACCGATCCCTACGGAGTTGCCGACGGCCAGTACATCTCTTCCCCAGTCGGCCATGACGTGATAGTTGTCTTCAACAGCCCCCGTCGCGCTAATCCCGACATCGTCGGGCGACATGTAGGATACCTTCTTACCAAAAAGGTCCTTCGAGTTGCGGCCGTCAAAGTAATGCCTGAACCCTACCCTATCGTTTTCCCATGAGGGTCCATCTGTCTGATAGGGCTGATAGCCCAATCGTGCGTGGATTTCACTGGCCAATAGCGTGTCGGCGGTGATGGGCCGTACGGGAAGATCACGCCCGTCGCGCTTGCCGAAGCGGATGCTGGTGCGGGCAGGAAACGCGATGGAGTCGTCCGCCCACGACAGCTCAAGCTTCAGTGTTCCCTGTGGTGGCAAACTCACCACGAAAAAGAGTTCATCCCACGCGCCATCGCCGTTCAGGTCGTCGAGTTGTGCGGCGATCGTATCGCTTTCGTTCATCACAAGTGGAAACGCCTTCCCGCGCGGCACCTTCGACAACTCTCCGCGGGCAATACGAACAGGTTTGTCCACCAGCGCAAGGTCCTCTGTATTGGTAAGCGTGATCACAGTCTTGTCATCAGAACACGCCAGAAACACAAATACTACCAGGCAGGATAGGGTAAGCGTTCGGTTCATTGATTGGAGGTTTAGGAAGGTACTAAGCTAACACATGTCGACGAATAGTGAAACCCTGTCTGCACAGCACTTACGATTTCAACACATCTAAGAGAGCGCTCTAAAAATCAAAAACAGCGTTCCCGACAACACCATCACCACAGGCAGCGTGAGTACCCATGCGATCACAATGTTTCGGACGGTATTGGCCTGAAGGTTCTTGATGCCTTTATTGGCGACCATACTGCCCGCGATTCCGGATGACAGCACGTGGGTGGTACTCACAGGCAGCCCGAGGTTTGTCGATAGAGTGATAGTGCTGGCAGTGACCAACTCCGCACTGGCGCCCTGGGCGTACGTGAGGTGTTCCTTACCGATCTTCTCCCCTACAGTCTTCACAATGCGCTTCCAGCCAATCATCGTTCCTGTACCGAGCGACACTGAGATCATCAGGATGACCCAACTGGGCGAATAGTCGGTTAAGGTCCGAAGTGTTCCCACGGACGCTGCGAGCCTTTCGCGGTTCTGCTGGCTCAGGCTCAGCTCAGGTACATTGAGCAGATCCCTGATCTCGCGGTCCAGTATCATGATATCTTTTCTCACGAGGAAGCGTTCCTCCTTGGGGATGGCTGCCACCGTGGTGATGCCGTCTACGCGCTCCAATAGGCGCTGGTTTAGAAGCTTGGCGTTGCTGAGTCTCGCGCGGGCGCTTGCCGAGAAGGGCGTGTCATCGACCGTGTTCATAATGGCGAGGCTCTGTCCGAGGGGTTCGACCAGCGCCGAAGGGTTCGCGTTCGACTTAAGGGCGAAATAGCTGGGGATGATTCCGATAAGGATCAGCATAATAAGTCCCACGCCCTTCTGACCATCGTTGGAGCCGTGCGAAAAACTGACGCTCGTACACGTGAGTATCAGAAGGGCTCGTATCCAGATCGGAGGTGGCGCGTTCTTTTTCGGCTCTTTGAACAGGCTGGAGCCGTACGCCGTTTTCTTGGTGAGGTTCCTGATGACAAACATGAGTATGATGGTCACTGAAAACCCAAACAAGGGCGACACCAGCAGCGAGAGACCTATGTCCTGTGCCTTCGACCAGTTTACGGCTGTTTCATTAGCACCGGGGAGGAGCGAAAAGGCAACACCTACTCCCAGGATTGAACCGATAAGCGTATGCGAGCTGGAACAGGGTATGCCGAAATACCACGTGAACAGATTCCAGAAAATGGCGCTGATAAGTAGCGCCATTACCATGGACAGGCTATGGGCGATGTTCTGGTCGACCAGCGACTCTACCGGCAATAGGTTAATAATGCCGATTGCCACCGCGATCCCCCCGAGCCACACCCCGAGAAAATTGCAGATTCCGGAAAGTATTACAGCCACCCAGGGCCGGAGGGAATTGGTATAGATGACCGTGGCCACCGCATTGGCCGTATCGTGAAAGCCGTTGACAAATTCAAAACCACAGGCGGCAATAAGGCAAAGGACCAGCAGGATTGAATACGAAAGATCGAGTTCAAACATGGTTCAGGTTTGCGACGCAATCTAATTTTAAATCCCTAGCCGGGAAGCAGCCAACAACGAAGTTTTTTCGGAGAATAAGGCCCCGATGGGTGTTTATTCCTGATTATCAATACAATAGGGTAGAGCTTGTGCGCACGCATCGGTGGCCTTACCACCTTCGGCAAATTCCGACCAACCTTAAAGCGGCCGCAGGCCTGCTTTACGGCTACCCATACTTCAGGGCCATCTTCCTGATCCGATCTTCGATCTTCTCCGTAGTGAGCTTTTCCCGCAAGCGGTCCACAATGATAGGAAACGCGAACGGCGTGGGTACGTCGGGGTATGTGATGACGACACGCTGCAAGGCGATGCGCTCAAGGGCGCGGCGGAGCCTGGCCTCCTCGAGCTGAAAGTCGTTGACCTCTTCATACGCCTGACGAAGCAAGAGGTTATGCGCCTCGTAGTCGTGAAACACACTGAAGAAAAGTTCGGACGACGATTGCAAATGCCGGTCTTTTACAGGCTTGCCGGGGTATCCTTTGAACACCAGCCCGGAGATGGCTGCGATGTCGCGAAATTTCCGACGCGCCATTTCCGTGGAGTTGATGCTGGCCTGAATGTCGTGCAACAGGTTCTCGACGCCCAGCACGTTAGTCTCAACGGCCTCCTCGATGGGAATCGGCTGATCGGAGAGCAGCTCGAATCCGTAGTCGTTCATGGCGATGGAAAACGTGATGGGACGAATTTGAGCGATGCGGTACGCAACGAGCGCAGCGACGCCCTCGTGTACGAACCTACCCTCGAAGGGATACATGACCACGTGATACCCTTCAGTCGTCTCAAAATATTCAATGAGGAATTTGTCTTTGTCGGGCAGAATGGACCGCTGGCGCTGGAGATCAAACAGCGGTTCGAGAAATTTGAGTTCCTCATCTTTCCCGCGTCCGTGAACGACCTCGTCGAGTTTAAGGCGGATCATTTCGCTGAGTTGCGACGACAGCGGCATCCTTCCCCCCTGCCATGACGGGACAAGTCCGGACTTCCTGGCGCTTTTTCGAACCAGGGCATCCATTTCGCGTATGCGAATTAGCTCCAGGTTTCGGCCTGCAAACCAAAACACGTCGCCGGGGTCGAGGCGCGAAAGAAAATACTCTTCGATGGTGCCGAGGTATTTTCCCGAAAGAAATTTCACATGTAATTGCGCATCGCCTACGATCGTTCCGATAGAAAGTCGGTGGCGCATGGCCAGCGAGCGGTTTTCAACGCGATACAGTCCGTCCTGCCGTATCACGCGTCGATATTCGTCGTACGCCCTCAGCGATTCTCCTCCCGTCGTCAGGAAGTTGAGTACCCACTGCCATTCTTCGTCAGAGATGCTGGAAAAGCTAAACGTCGTTCGCACCTCGCGAAGGATTTCGTCCGCATCGAATCCATCGGACACTGCCAGCGTCATGAGGTACTGAACGAGCACGTCGAACGAGCGTACATATGGAACGCGATCCTCCACAACCTTCCGGCGGAAAGCTTCACGGAGTGCAGCCGCTTCCATCAACTCGAGAGAATGCGTAGGCACAAAATAGATGCGGCTTACTGCACCGGGCTGGTGACCACTGCGGCCTGCGCGTTGGAGGAATCGCGCGACACCCTTCGGACTTCCAATCTGGATTACTGTTTCCACTGGTCGGAAATCGACCCCCAGGTCGAGACTCGACGTACATACGACGGCCTTAAGTTTTCCCTTGTGCAGCTGATCTTCCACCCATCCGCGGATGTCATGGCTGATGGAACCGTGATGCATTGCGATCTGTCCGGAAAGCTCCGGTGCATGTGCCAGCATCTTCTGATACCATATTTCAGCGAAAGAGCGCGTGTTGGTAAAGATGAGTGAAGATGTGCTTTTGCGTACGATCTCGACGACCTGGTCGAGCAGCACGATGCCCAGGTGTCCTGCCCAGGGCATGCGTTCGAGTTCGGGAGGAAAAAGGGAAATGACTTCCACCTTTTTGTCGATGTTTTCGGCCCTGATGATGCGGCGGGGTGAGTCGTCTTGCGGAACGCCGAGGAGTACGTCCAAGGCTTGATTCATGTTTCCGATGGTTGCGGATATGCCCCAGACTCGTAGGTGCGGGGCGATGGATTTAAGGCGGGAGAGGGCGAGTTCCACCTGTACACCGCGTTTTGATCCCATGAGTTCATGCCATTCATCTACAACCACTGCGCGGAGGTTGCCAAGCAGGTCGCGGTATCCGCGTCGCGCGAGAAGGAGGTGTAGGCTTTCCGGTGTGGTGATAAGCAGGTGTGGTGGTTGGATCCGTTGCTTTTCGCGTTCTTTCGCTGACGTGTCACCTGACCGCACGCCTATAGACCAGGACAGGTCGAGGCCGCGGGCCAGTCGCGTTGCCGACAATTCAATTTCCCGTGTGAGCGCGCGTATTGGCGTAATCCAGATCGCCTGGATGCCTTTGGGTCCGGCTTTTTTTCCTGGCGGCAGGCGGTCGAGGTACTCGAGCATGATGGGCGTCATCAGGGAATACGTCTTGCCGCTGCCTGTTGGCGCGTTGACCAGGCCGCTTTCGCCACGCAGGAACGCCTCCCACGCCTGAAGTTGGAAGGGAAAGGGCTTCCAGCCCTGGTTGTGGAACCATTGCCTTGCTGTGTTGATGTGTTGGAGTGTTGAAGTGTTGAAGTTGTCCACAGATTTACGCGTACCCAAAGGTAGGAAGCGAATGGTTATCTAATGATCCTCCGGATTGTTTGGGACAGGGATTGTCACGACTCGGCAATAAAAAAAATAGTATGGAGCTATTTCAAGGATAGATCAGGATTTCCGTCTGAGGGAACAACGCCTCGACCGCATCGGCAAAAGCCCTGCAGGTTATCAATGCAGGCGATAAAAATGTCCTGGATGCCCCGACTTTGAAGATCGG